>JAFAQQ010000176.1 GCA_019246335.1 Actinomycetota bacterium
CGCCCGCGTCCAGATCGCGCACACCGGGGACACCGACGACCTCGACTACATCGAGTCGGTCCTGGAGCGCGGCGTGTTCATCGGGATGGACCGCTACGGCCTCGACATGTTCCTTCCGACCGACCGCCGCAACGCGACCGTGGCCGAGCTGTTGAGGCGCGGCCACGCGGACCGGATGTTCATCTCGCAGGACTTCTGCGGCACGATCGACTGGTTCCCTCCGGAGGGCGTCGAGATGCTCGTGAACGGCGGCCTCGTTCGCGAGGACTGGAGCATGACCCTGATCTTCGAGGAGGTGCTGCCCGCGCTGCGCGAGGAGGAGGCCCTCACGGACGAGCACTACCAGACGATGTTCGTCGACAACGCCCGCCGCTGGCTGACCGGGGCATGACGGCGCGCCAATGGCTCGAGGCCTACGCGCGCCGGCTCGGCGTCGACGCCCCGACGACTGAGGAATTCAACGTCCTGCTCGACCTGGCTGCGGAGGCCGCGCACTCCTCGGAGCGGGTGGCCGCGCCGGTGGCGTGCTGGCTCGCCGCGCGCGCCCAACGCTCTCCCGACGGTGCGCTGGACCTCGCGCGGGAGATCGCGGGCGCACAGGAGCGGGAGTGAGCGGGCTCCGCCGCGAGCCGCTGCTCGACGGCCACGGCCGCCGGATCGAGGACGTCCGCGTCTCGGTGACCGACCGCTGCAACTTCCGCTGCCAGTACTGCATGCCGGCGGACGGCCTGCCCTGGCTGCGGCGCGACGAGATCCTCTCCTTCGAGGAGATCACCCGGATCGTGCGCCTGCTCGTGGAGATGGGAGTGCCGGACGTCCGCCTGACCGGCGGGGAGCCGCTCGTCCGGCGCGATGTCCCGTCGCTCGTGCGAATGGTCGCGGGAGTCGACGGCGTGCGCGACCTGTCGCTCACGACCAACGGTTACCTGCTCGAGCGGGATGCCGACGCGCTCGTCGCCGCCGGGCTGCGGCGGATCAACGTATCGATCGACTCGCTGCAGCGCGATCGGTTCTTCCAGATCACGCGGCGGGACGCGCTGCCCCAAGTGCTCCGCGGGCTGGACGCGATCGCCCGGCACCCCGAGGTGCGTCCGGTGAAGGTGAATGCCGTGGCGATCCGAGGCTTCACCGAGCGCGAGGTCATCCCGTTCTGCGACCTCGCCCGCTCGACCGGCTTCCAGGTCCGGTTCATCGAGTTCATGCCGCTCGACGGAGACCGCGCGTGGGACCGCGACGCGGTGCTCACGGGCTCGGAGCTGCGTGAGCTGATCGCGGCCGTGCACCCGATCGAGGAGCTTCCGCGAGAGCCGTCGTCGACCGCGCGCGTCTTCCGCTTCCGCGACGGCCGCGGGGAGATCGGCTTCGTCGACCCGGTGAGCGACCCCTTCTGCGCCGAATGCAACCGCATCAGGCTCACCGCCGAGGGCGCGCTGCGGACCTGCCTGTTCTCGCACCACGAGACGGACCTCCGCGAGCCATTGCGCTCCGGTGCGGACGACGACGAGCTCGAGCGGATCGTCCGCGCCGCCGTCTGGCGCAAGGAGCTCAAGCACCGTGTGGGCGAGCCCGGCTTTCGCCAACCCGCCCGAACGATGAGCGCGATCGGCGGCTGAGGCTCTCGATCGGCGCCGCCCGGCGTCGATCGGCGCTGCGGCCCGGCTCGCGGGCGGTTCGCGTCATCCGGCCGTGCGAGCGGTCATGATGCGCGCGTGGCCTGGACGGAACCGCTCGAGCGCCTCCTCGGCGGGCCGGGGGACGTGCTCGGTGCTCTGCGCAAGCTCCCGGAGATCGCCCGGCACACGTCGGCCATGGCGAAGTCGACGCAGGCGCTGCCCAAGATGGAGGCGACGCTTCGGGACGTCGTGGCGCACACGCAGGCGCTCCCCGAGCTCGCGGACCAGATGGCCGTGCTCGGCGACGCCACCCAGGTGCTGCGACCGATGGACGGCCGGATGGCGCAGATCGAGGGCGCGATGCCCGTACTGGTGGAGGTCCAGCAGCACCTGGCGCGGGTGCCCGAGATGCTCGAGCGCCTCGACACCGGCCTGAACAGGATGTCGGACACGCTCGACCGGCTGCTCGTCGCGCTGGACTCGCTCGACGCCGACGTGACCTCGCTCGGCACCGCGGTCGGGCCGCTCGGTCGCCTCGCGCAGCGGGTGCCGGGGCGCAACCGCCGCGAGGAGCGCGAGGAGGGCGGCCCGGCTGAGGGCTAACGCCAATTCCCCGCGCGCCCCCATCCCCCCGCGCGCTTCGTTGATGGATTTCCCACACCATGGCGTGGGAAATGCGCCAATCAAGTTCGCCGGGGCCGGCGCCGCCCGGCTCGGGCGGACCGTGCCGGCTAGTGGATCAGGGCCTTTAGCAGGACGATCAGCACGCCGAGCCCGCAGTTGAAGAGCCCGATCGACGCCGACCGGCGGACGCTCGCTCCGGGCGCCCGGCCCGCCAGGTAGCCCCAGGCAAACAGCTCGGCAACACCGATGGCGAGCGCGGCGACCACGGCGTGGCCGCGGCTCACGAGGTGGATCACTCCGAGCAGCAGCGCGAGCAGCGGCAATACCGCGACCTCGAGCATGGCGACGTCGCGCAGCAGCGCGTCGCGGACGCCCATACGTGCCGCCGGCCCGCCGGTCAGCGTTCGCTCTCCCAGGAAATCCGCGTACGAATGCGCGAGCCAGAAGACGACGGTCGTGGTGGCCACCGCCTCGATCAGCTCGCCGGCCGAGGCGGCGCGGTCCTCCGAGAGCGCGACGATGACCGCCGTCACGAGGATGGTCCCGTAGATGGCGTTCGCCGCGCGGTCGCGGAGGGAAACGAACAACGCGGACACCGCGAGGCGTCTCCCGGCTTCGTTCATCCGCCGCGGTATACAGCCCCGGCCGGGCGGTTGGCCAGAATTCCCGGGGTGCGGATCTCAGCCAAGGCCGACTACGCGGTTCGCGCGGCGCTCGAGCTTGCCGCCGCAACCGACCTTCCTGTGAAGGGGGAGCGCATCGCCGCCGCCCAGGGCATACCGCCGAAGTTCCTCGAGAGCATCATGGTCGACCTGCGACAGGCCGGGCTCGTCGCCAGCCAGCGCGGGCCGGAAGGCGGCTATCGCCTCGACCTCCCGCCGGAGCGCATCTCGATCGCCGACGTGATCCGCGCGGTCGACGGCCCGCTCGCCGTCGTGCACGGCGACCGCCCCGACGCCATGAGCTACCACGGCGTGGCCGCCGGGCTCGAGGAGGTTTGGGTGGCCCTTCGGGCGAACGTGCGGGAGGTCCTCGAGGAGGTCTCGCTGGCGGACGTCGTCGAGGGATCGCTTCCGCCGGTCGTGCGCGAGCTCGCCGCCAAGCCGGATGCCTGGACGCGACACTGAGCCGCTCACGGCGGGCCCCGCGCGGTCTATGCGACGGCCCGTAGCAGCCGATTAGGGCGGACGTAGACGATCTGCCCGTTCCGGAGCTCGAGCTCCTCCGCCGCCTGACGCGTGATCTGCGCGCTGATCGGGAGCCCGTCGCCCGTCACGAGCTCGAGTCGAACCTCGAAGCCTAGGTGCACCACCCGTTCGATCATCGCCTCCACGGCTCCGGCCGCGGGCGTGGTGCGCACGTCCAGGTCATGCGGGCGCACCGCCGCATCCCCCACCCGTGTGACCGGCCCGACGAACCCCATCACGAATTCGCTGGCGGGACGCTCGTAGACGTCACGCGGCGTGCCGATCTGCTCGATGCGGCCCTCGTTCATGACGACGATCTGCTCGGCGACCTCCATCGCCTCCTCCTGGTCGTGCGTCACGAAGATCGTGGTCACGTGAACCTCGTCGTGCAGGCGGCGCAGCCACGCGCGGAGCTCCTTGCGCACGGTCGCGTCGAGCGCTCCGAACGGCTCGTCGAGTAGGAGCACCCGTGGCTCCACGGCGAGCGCGCGAGCGAGCGCCATCCGCTGCCGCTGGCCGCCTGAAAGCTGCGACGGGTACCGGTCCGCGTAGCCCTCGAGGTGCACGAGCTCGAGAAGCTCGGCCACGCGAGCGCGGATGCGGTCGCGCGGCACTTTCCGGATCCGCAACCCGAACCCCACGTTGTCGCGCACCGTCATGTGCTTGAACGGCGCGTAGTGCTGGAAGACGAAGCCGACGTCGCGGTTACGGGCCGGCGTGTCGGTGCGATCGGCGCCGCCGATCACGACGCGGCCAGCGTCGGGCGCCTCGAGGCCGGCGATCAGGCGCAGCAGCGTCGACTTGCCGCTGCCGCTCGGCCCGAGCAGCGCCGTGAGCGAGCCGTCGCGGACCGCGAAGGTGACGCCGTCCACGGCCACGAAGTCGCCAAAGGTCTTTCGGACTGCGGTCACCTCGATGCTCACGCCGGTGCTCCTCTCCGTCTCAGCAGGGTCATCGATGCGAGGGTCGCGATCGCGAGCAGTGCGAGCACGACCGACGCGGCGTACGCGCCCGTCAGGTCGAACGCCTCGAAGCGGTCCTGAACATGCAGGGTCAGCGTCTCCGTCTGGCCCGCGACGTGCCCGGACACCACGCTCACGGCGCCGAACTCCCCGAGGGCGCGCGCGGTCGTCAACACCACTCCGTACACGACGCCCCAGCGGATCGCGGGCAGCGTTATCCGACGAAACGTGGTGAACGGCGAGGCGCCGAGCGTCGTGGCCGCCTCCTCCTGCTCCGTGCCGATCTCGCGAAGGACCGGGATCACCTCGCGGACGACGAATGGCAGGGACACGAAGATCGTGGCCAGCACCATCCCGGGCACGGAGAAGATCACCTGGATCCCGTGGTCGGCGAGCCAGGTGCCGAACCATCCCTTGCGGCCGTAGACGAGCACGATGGCGAGGCCGACGACGACGGGGGAGACGGCAAAGGGGAGGTCGAGCAGCGAATCGAACAAACGGCGTCCGGGGAAGCGGTGGCGAACGATCGCCGTGGCCGCCGCGATCCCGAAGATCGTGTTGAGAGGCACCGAGATAGCGACCAGCTCCACGGTGAGCCAGAACGCATGCTGCGCGTCCGGCGTCGTCACCGAGTTCCACGCCGCCGCCAGGCCGTGCTCGAACGTTCGGTAGAAGACGAGCCCGACCGGCCCGAGCAGGATCAGTCCCAGATAGCCGAGCGCCCCCATCCTCAGCACCAGCTTCGATCCGCCCGGTGCCCGTGAGGGCAAGGTGCTAGAGCTCATGCCGGCCCCCCCACCGTGCAGCCGCGCCGATCGCCGCGAGCATAAGGAGCGAGGCGACGAGCAGGACGACGGATACGGCGGCGGCCGCCGTCACGTTGTCGGATTCGATCCGGCCGAATATGAAGACCGAGGCCACCTCGGTCTTAAACGGCAGGTTTCCGGAGATCAGCACCACCGAGCCGAACTCGCCGATCGCTCGCGCGAAGGCGAGCGCGATCCCGGAGAGGATCGCGGGCAGGATGTTCGGCAGGACGATCCGCGCGAACACCTGGCGGCCGCTCGCGCCAAGCGATACCGCCGCGTCCTCCATGTCGCGATCGAGCTCCATGAGCACCGGCTGGACCGCACGGACGACGAACGGCAGAGTTACGAACAGGAGCGCCATCGCCACGCCCACGCGCGCGTAGCTCACGTCGATCCTGACCGGGCTGCGCGGCCCGTACAGCGCCAGCAGAGTGAGCCCCGCGACGATCGTGGGAAGCGCGAACGGCAGGTCGATGACGGCGTTCACCGTGCCCATCCCCCGGAACCGGTCGCGGACCAGTACCCATGCGATGAGGGTCCCGGCGAGTGCGTTGATCGCCACGACGATCAGGGAGATGAGAAACGTGAGCTCGAGGGCCGACCTCGCCTCCGGGCCGGACACCGCCTGCCAGAAACCGCTCAGGCCTCCGTCCATCGACCGCACAGCGACCGCGGAAAGCGGGAGCAGCACGATGACGCTGAGATACGCGATCGCCAGCCCCCGTCCGAGCGCTCCGCCGCCGCCCGCCCGCAGGCGGCGCGGCAGCGGGAGCGCGATCGCGCCGCTAGCCGGACGCAGTGGAGACCCCCAGCTTGCGCTCGATGCCGGCGACGATCCCGGTCTGGGGGTCGAAGAACCTCTTGCTCACGACGGTCCAGCCGCCAAACTTCTGGATCGTGAACAGACCGCTCGGCTTCGGGAACTTGTACGGGCCGGTGACGCCCATGACGACCGGCCGGTAGCCGTTCCTCGCGAAGATCGCCTGGGCGGCCGGCGTGTAGAGGTAACTCACGAAGGCCTGCGCCGGCTTCGACGCGTTCTTCGTCACGGCGACCGGATTCTCGATCAGGATCGTCTGCTTCGGGACGATGTACTGGAGCGCCACGTGCTTCTGCTGCGCCGCGATGGCCTCGTTCTCATAGGAGATCAGCACATCGCCCTTGCCCCCGGAGAACGTCTGCAGCGCGTCGCGCGCGCTCTTGTCCTGCACGGCGACGTTCTTGAAGAGCGACGCGAGGAATGCCTGCGCCTGCGCAGGGGACCTGCCCTGCGCGATCTGGCTTCCGTACGCCGCCATGATGTTCCACCGCGCGCCGCCGGAGGTGAACGGGTTGGGCGTCACGATCTTCACCCCCGGCTTCACCAGGTCGTTCCACCCCGTGATGTGCTTCGGATTGCCCTTCCGCACCGCGAGCACCACCACCGAGCGGGTCACGATCCCCCTGGTCGGACCGGCGTTCCACGTCGACGGGACGATCCCGTCCTTCACGAGGCGAGTCACGTCGGGCTCGAGCGAGAACTCGACGACGTCCGCGTGCAGCCCGCCGTCCACGGCACGGCTTTGGTCGCCGGATGCGCCGTAGGACTGGGTGAACTGGACGCCTCTCCCGAGGGGAGTGCGCTGAAAAGCGGGAATCAGCTGGGCATACGCCTCCTTCGGCGTCGAATAGGCGACCAGCGCGATCTTGCCTCCGCCGGCCGCGGCTCCGCCACTGCTTGAAGTCGAGCTGGTCGAGCTCTTGCTGCTGCTCCCGCAGCCTGCGGCCAGCAGAAGCGCGGAAAGCGCGATGGCGATGGGTACGACGCGAGTCCGTCTCATTTATCGATAGTTCCTATTCTTGATCGGATTACTAGACATTGGGCCGGCGGTCAAGATAACAGGTCCGGGCCGCGTGGCTTTCGCGGGTGACGGCCGGCATCGCGCGCGTGACCCGCCCCCGCATGGGTGCGCGCCAACGGGGTACCCTCAGCGCGTGCGCCGTCTCCTGCTTGTTGCCGTGGGGCTCCTGACCCTCGCCGTCCTCGCCTCCCCCGCGGCCGCGGCTCGCTGGACCCCCTACGACCGCCCCGAGACGAACGGGATCGTCACCGACAAAGACGTGAAGATCACGATGCGCGACGGCGTCGAACTGCGCGCGAACATCCAGCGTCCCGACAAGCCCGGCCGCTACCCCGTCCTGCTGATGCAGACGCCGTACGGGAAGGACACCGCCGGGGCGACCTTCGCGGGCGCCACGTCGTACCTGGTCGCGCGCGGGTACGTGCAGATCCTCGTCGATGTCCGCGGCACCGGGGTCTCGGGTGGGACCTGGGACTCCTTCGGGCCGAACGAGCAACGTGACGGCTACGACCTCGTGCGCTGGGCGGTCAAGCAGAGCTGGAGCGATGGAAAGGTCGGCACCGACGGCCCCTCCTACATGGGGATCATGCAGCTGCTCACGGCCGCGCAGCACCCGCCGGGACTGAAGGCGATCTTCCCGATCGTCCCGATGGCGGACGGCTACCGCGACATCACGTTCTCGGGTGGAGAGACGAACGTCAGCTTCATCCCGCTGTGGCTGGGCCTGGTCACCGCCGCGAGCATCACGCCCCCGTCCTACGCGGTCGACGGCAACGACAACGACCTGGTGGCCGCCCTGACGGCGCTCGCGTCCCACAGCTCCGGCGCGATCAACTTCCAGGCCGGAACGCTGCTCGGCGCCAGCACCGGCGGCGACCTCGCATACGACGGCCCGTTCTGGAAGACCCGCTCGCCCCTCGAGGTCGTCGACCGGATCCACGTGCCGGCGTTCATCGTGGGCGGGCTGCACGACCTCTTCCAGCGCGGCGAGCCCCTGATCTACGAGCGGCTCAAGCGGCACGTCACCACTCGCCTGCTGATGGGCCCGTGGACCCACCTCGACGGTTCGACCGCCGCGACCCTGCCGGGCGGCGGCGTGCCGGAGTCCCTTGCGCAGATCGAGCTGCGGTGGTTCGACCACTGGCTGAAGGGGATGAACACGCACCTCGGGCGGATCCCGAACGTCACCCAATGGCGCTGGGGCGACAGCTCGTTCGAGGTCCAGCGCGACTGGCCTGACCGCCACATGGCGCCCACGCGGCTGTACATGCGAGGCGGCAAGGCGCTGTCACCGTCACCGCCGACATCGGCGGAGACGCCGCAGACGTTCCCCCAGCAGCCGGTCTCGGGCATCTGCACGGAGAGCACGAGCCAGTGGACGGCCGGGCTCGCCGGGAACATCCCGTGCACGACGGACGACCGGCCGAACGAGGCGCTCCCCAGCGCCCAGTACGACACACCCGTCCTGCAGCGCGACCTGCACATCGACGGTCCGATCCTCGCGGACCTCTGGCTGACGACGACCGCGAAGGACTCGGCGATCACCGTTCGCGTGACCGACGTCTCTCCATCGGGCGCATCGACCGAGCTGACGGCCGGCTGGCTGGCGGCAAGCTTCCGCGCGATCGACGGGTCGCGGAGCCGCTACGTGCGAGGCCATCTGATGCAGCCGTGGCATCCGTTCACGAAGGGCTCCGTGCTGCCGGTCGTGAGCGGCAAGCCCATGGAGCTCCCAATCGAGGTCTTCTCGACGAACGCCCGGATAGCGAAGGGCCATCGCCTCCGCATCACCGTGAGCCCGGCCGACTTCCCGCACCAGCTGCCGCCGCTGCCGCAGGGGATCAATGCGCTCGGAGGCATCGACGACGTCCTCACCGAGCCGGGCCACGCTTCGTTCGTGGAGCTTCCCGGCGAGGCGGCGCACAGCTGCGCCGTCCGCCAGCGGAAGGGCGAGAGGCCCGGCGCCGGGTGCCGTCAGCTGCCGGTGCCGAAGCTGATCCGTGGTTGACCCGCGGCGCCCCGCCTGATCGAATAGCGAGCGGCAACCCCTACCGAAGGAGGACTCGCATATGTCAGTGATCATGACGCTGCGCGTGTCGGGCGACGCGAAGAAGCTCGAGGAGTACACGCGCGAGAACCCGGAGCGCATGGAGGGCATCGTCGAAAAGGCGAAGAGCCACGGGCTCATCGCTCATCGCTTCTATGGGACCGACGGCGCGCTCATGGTCTTGGACGAGTGGCCGGACGCCGAGAGCTTCCAGGCGTTCTTCGATCAGACGCAGTCGGAGATCGGCCCGCTCATGCAGGCCGCTGGCGTCACGGAGGAGCCGCAGCCAGAGTTCTGGCACAAGCTCGACACGCACGACGAGTACGGCTGGGATTCGTGACGTAACCAGCGGCTTCGCGCGCCTGCCGGTTGCCAAACCACCGGCCCACCTTTAGGCTGGTGTCCAGGCGCGGCGGGTGAAAGTGGGCTTATGAGCTTGAGGCGCGGGTTGATCGTCGTGGCGATCGCCGGGGCAGTGACCGCAGGGATAGCCGGGGGCGGAGCTCAGGCCGCCCAGGCTCCGTGCGCACCCCAGCCCGCCCGCGCGCTCAAGCGCTGCGACGCGCTCGACACCTGCGGCATCACGGGCGCATCCGCCTTCCAGGACCAGAGCATGACCAAGGCGGATCGGGTGCGCTTCTACCGCCATTGCGTCTGGCTGGACGAGCGCTGGCGAATCGAGCGCAGTCCGCGCGGCTTCCTGCTCGACCCGCGGGATCATCGGCAGGGCATGAAGAAGACGCGCTTTTACCCGCTGCTGCAACGCGCCATATGCGAGCAGCAGGGCAAGAAGCCGTACTGCTAGGCGCCCCTGCCTTACTGCTAGGCCGGGTGGCGCATCCTCCTACCCAACCGGGACCCGACGGGGGGTCGGTCGTCCACGCGTACCACCTATAGCTGACACGGATGGACTAGCGCCGCGTTCGCGGGCAGATGTCGAGCAGCTCGAGCGGCGAGCCGTAGACGGCCTCCGTTGAAATTCGCCGGACGGCAAATCCGGCGTTCCGCCAGCGCTCCGCTTTTCTTGCGTCCTCTGCGGCGAACCGATGGAACTGCGGCCCGTCGAGCTCGACTATCACCTTCTCTTCGAGCCACACCAGGTCCGCCTCCTCACCGCCGATCGTCACATTGACCAACGGGGTAGGGCGGCCCGCGTCCTGCAGCAGCTCGAGCGCGCGGCTTTCGGCATCGGAGCGGGTGCGCACGTACGGAATCGCCGAGTAGCGCGTCGCGAGCTCGGCCAACAAGCGCGTCCCCGGCCGGCCCCGATGACGCTCCGCCGCATCCCGTATTCGCCGAGTCGTGCTCCGCCGGAGACGGATTGTCTCGCGGAAGGCGCGCGCCAGTCGCTGCTCGCTGAGTCCGGGAGCCAGATCGACGAGGACGCGCGCCGCGGTCGTGACCGGCAGGCCGGAGAAGCGTGCCACATCGCCATCGAGGCTCGTCGACCGAAAGACCAGCAGCGCCCCGTGCCGGCGCCGGCCACCGGTTCCGGGCCGCGTGATCACCTCGTAGCCCCGATCGAAGCGGCAGATGCCGTAGCAGGCACCCGCGCTTTCATGGCTCAACCGGCTCTGAGGCCGCGTCAGGACGGCGGCAAACCAGAGCTGGCGCCGCGTAATCGCACACGCATTCAGGACGTATACGCCGGGATGGACGCGCCGCCATCCGTATCTTGCCGCGTGGTGCGCAACCTTGCCGCGACTCCATCCCACCCCGACAAGTTGCCAACGGGCAACCACATCGGCCTGGCGAGCCGCGAGCCTTCGTAACTGGTAGTCCATCCGTACCAGCTATAGGTGGCTCACGTGGACTATCAGCCCCCCCAGGGGACCGATTAGTTTCCGCCGAAGCGTGAGTCTCGTCACCGAACCCGTCAACGAAGGAAAGGACCCCCATGTCCCAGCGGATCACCACCAACCTGTGGTTCGACACCGAGGCCGAGGAGGCCGCCGAGCACTACACCTCGATCTTCGACAACTCGCGCGTCGTGAGCGTCGCTCGCTACCCCGAAGGGGCGCCGCGGCCCGCCGGTCAGGTCATGACGGTCGAGTTCGAGCTCGACGGGCAGCGCTTCATAGGCATCAACGGGGGCCCTGAGTTCAAGTTCACCGAGGCGGTCTCGCTCCAGATCGACTGTGAGACCCAGGACCAGGTGGACTACTACTGGGAGAAGCTCTCCGAGGACGGCGAGGAGGGGCCCTGCGGCTGGCTGAAGGACCGGTACGGCCTTTCGTGGCAGGTCACGCCGAGGGGTATGGGCGAGCTGTTCGCCGATGCCGACCTCGAGCGCCGCCGAAGGGCGATGGAGGCGATGCTGAAGATGCGCAAGCTCGACGTCGAGGAGCTCCGGCGCGCGGCCGACGGCGCCGCGGTGGCCTGATGGCGTACGACGAGGACCTCGCCAACCGGCTGCGCGAGCTGCTCGCCGACCAGGAGGCCGTGACCGAGAAGAAGATGTTCGGTGGGCTCGCGTTCCTGGTCCACGGCCACATGTGCGTCGCGGCGTCGGGGCAGGGCGGGCTGCTCGCCCGCGTCGCACCCGAGGAGACCGACGCGGCGGTCGCCCGGCCCAACGCCTCCCGGATGGAGATGGGAGGGCGGGCGATGAACGGGTGGATCCGGGTCGCGCCGGAGGGCATCGCGACGATGCGCGACCTGAGGCCGTGGGTCAAACGCAGCCGGGCGTACGTGGCCTCGCTTCCCCCGAAGTAGGGTTCGTCGCGTGATGGCTGACGGCGGACCAACCGCCGACGCGGGCGCCGCCGCCGAAGCCGGCGCGAGGCCCGACGCGGGCGCGCCACCCGGCGACACCTGGTTCAAGGCCAACCTCGACGAGGTCCAAGGCTTCGAGCACCCCCAGGCCGGCGTGGCGTACCTGTTCGGGGAGACTCGACCGTTCGGGCGCTACGAGGACCTCGGCATCAACATCAGGGTCCTCGAGCCCGGCCAGCCCGCCTCGCTCTACCACGACGAGCCGGCCGAGGAGTTCTTCATCGTCCTTGGCGGGGAATGCCTCGCGATCGTCGAGGACCAGGAGGTGCCGCTGCGCACGTGGGATTTCCTGCACACCCCGCCGCGAGTCCCGCACGTGGTCATCGGCGCCGGCGACGGCCCTGCGACCGTCCTGATGGTCGGCGGCCGCCGGGCCGACGGGCCGCCCCACTACCCGGTCAGCGAGCTGGCCGCCTCCTACGGAGCGTCCGTCAAGACGGAGACGAACAGCGGTCGGGAGGCGTGGCAGCAGGCCGGCTGGGAGCTGCGGATGCAGCCGACCTCGCTGCCCTGGCCGCCGCGGTAGGCATCGCCCCGGACCACGACGGGGTCGTGGGCGCGCACGTCGGCCGCGAGCGCCCGCTCGACGCCGCCGCCGCGATCGGCGCCGACTGCCTGCAGATCTTCCTGTCCGACCCGCAGGGTTGGCGCAAGCCCCCTCCGCGAGGAGACGCCGCGGCGCTTCGCACATCTCCCCTCCCCCTTTACGTGCACGCCCCGTACCTGGTGAACGTCTGCTCGCCGCGGAACAACGTCCGGTACGGCTCCCGCAAGATCCTCGGCGATACGTGCAAGGCGGCGGCGGATGTCGGGGCCGCCGCCGTGATCGTCCACGGGGGCCACGCGGAGGACGGAATCGACGAGGGCGTCGGCCGCTGGGCGAGGACGCTGGAGATGCTCGAGTCCGAGGTGCCGCTCTTCATCGAGAACACCGCCGGGGGCACAAACGCCGTCGCGCGCCGCCTTGACGCGCTCGCGCGGCTTTGGGATGCGATCTCGCGGGTCAAGACGGGCGTGCGGATCGGCTTCTGCTTCGACACCTGCCACGCGCATGCGGCGGGCGAGGATCTGCGGACCGTGGTCGCAAGGGTGCTGGCGATCGTGGAGCGCATCGACCTGCTCCACGCGAACGACTCCCGCGACCCGCCCGGCACGGGCGCCGACCGCCACGCCAACCTCGGTCACGGCGAGATGGAAGTGGAAGCGCTGCGCGGGATGATCCGCAGCGCCGGCGCACCGGTGGTCGTTGAGACGCCGGGCGGGGCCGGGGCGCTGCGCGCCGATATCGAGTTCGTGCGCGCCGCTCTTCGCGGCGCGGACTGATCGACTCTGGGAACATCCCGCCCATCGCGGTGACCGCCCAGTGACGCGCTTCGCAGCCGACCGTCCGCTCGGCGTCGCGCCGGCGACCGCACTCGACTACCGCGAGCTGGCTCGCCGCCGTCTCCCCCGGCAGATATTCGACTACGTCGACGGCGGCGCCTACGACGAGGCCACGATGCGCGCGAACGTCGCCGACCTCCAGCGGGTCCTGTTGCGGCAGGTGGTGATGAGGGACGTGAGCGTCCGCGATCCCGCCGTGACGGTGCTCGGTCAGGACCTGGCCATGCCGATCGTTCTCGCACCCGTCGGCCTGGGCGGGATGTGTGCGCGCCGCGCGGAGGTCCAGGCGGCGCAGGCGGCCGAGACCGCCGGCGTCGCCTTCACGGAGTCAACGGTCTCGATCTGCAGCGTCGAGGAGGTAGCGAAGGCGACGAGCAGGCCGCCGTGGTTCCAGCTCTACGTGATGCGTGACCGCGGCTACGCGGAGGACCTGATGGCGCGCGCGGGCGCCGTGGGATCGCCCGTGCTGGTCCTGACCGTCGACCTGGCCGTGGTCGGCGCCCGCCACCGCGACACGCGCAACGCGCTGGAGGGACGCGCCCCGGGCTGGGCGAGGGCCCGACGGGCTCTGGACCTCCTCTCCCACCCCCGGTGGATCGCGGACGTCGCCGTCCGCGGGCAGCCGCTCACCTTCGGCAATCTCGAGAACGCGGTGCCCGGCGGCCGCTCTCCGGCCGCGTTCCGGGATTGGGTCGACTCGCAGTTCGACCCGAGCGTCACCTGGAAGGACATCGAATGGGTCCGCGAGCACTGGAACGGCCGGCTGGTCGTGAAGGGCGTGCTGGACCCGGAGGACGCGCGCCGGGCTGCGGAGGTTGGCGTCGATGGCGTCGTCGTCTCCAACCATGGCGGCAGGCAGCTCGACGCTGTGCCGTCGACGGCCCGCGCGCTGCCGGGCGTGGTCGACGCGGTGGGCGACGAGGTCGAGGTGCTCGCGGACGGCGGCGTGCGAACCGGGCTGGACGTCATGAAGATGGTCGCGCTCGGCGCGCGGGCGGTGCTGATAGGCCGCCCGTGGGCTTGGGCGGTCGCCGCCCGCGGTCGAGCCGGCGTGCGACACGTGCTGGCGGTGATGAAGGCGGACATCGACACCGCCCTCGGACTGACCGGTCAGACGTCGATCGGCGACGTCGACCGCTCTGCCCTCTACGAGGGCGGGGCGCTGGCGGGCCAGGCCGTATAGCCGCACCTCGTCGAGGGCGCCTTCAGCGTCTGCGCGGAGGCGGCGGCACGCCCGCTCCGGACAGCGGATGCGGCGGCGGTTGGCCCGCCGGTGGCGGGTCGTCGCGCAACAGCTGCGGGACGGTCACGAACCGGAATCCGCGGTGGCGGAGACGGGCGATGATCCGAGGCAGCGCATCGACCGTCTGGCCGCGCGAGCCGCCACCGTCGTGCATGAGGATCACCGCGCCCGGACGAGCTCCGCTGATCGCCGTGTAGACGATCCGCTGGGTGCCGGGACGGCTGAAGTCCTTGGTGTCGACCGTCCAAAGGACCATCAGCATCCGCGCGCTCCGGAGGATCGAGAGCGTGGTCGCGTCGAACGCTCCGTATGGGGGGCGGAAGAGCTGGGGGGCCGGGGCCCCGGCAGCCTCCAGGTCGCGGGCGTCGCCGAGGATCTCCTCGCTCTGAGCCGCCGATGAGATGCGGCTCAGGTAGGCGTGGCGCTCCGTGTGGTCGCCGATCGCGTAGCCGCGCCGGACCTCCTGGCGGACCAGCTTCGGCGAGCGTCGAACGGCTGCGCCGACCGTGAAGAACGTCGCGGGTACGTGGTAGCGGGCGAGGATCGCCAGCACGTGCGGCGTGTCGGGGCCCGGCCCGTCGTCGAAGGTCAGCGCGACCTCCGCTCGCCGGGGCGACCCGACGGTCAGATACGACGTGTAGGAGAGCACCTTGTCGATCGTCGGGTCCGCCGGGTGAGGCGGCGGCTGGGATAGTCCGTGTGGGGTTGGGCGGCCGTGTCCCGCGGCGCGGTCCGCGCGCAGCGGCGGCCTGACGTGGGAGGGGCCGTGAGAAGTCCCGATCGCGATGAGGCCGAGGGCGAGGACCACGACCGCCAGCGCGGCGAGCTGGCGCTGGCGGCGCAAGGCGCGCCGGCTGCCGGCGCGCCGGGCCTCGAGGTCGGCGCTGGTGAGCGGTGTGGCCGGCCGGTCCCGCTCGCCTGGATCGCTCACGTGGGCGTCATGCCTGGGCGCGCTTCGCGCGTGCTCGGGCTGCCTCTTCGGAACGTCCGACCGCTAGGTATACGGGAGGGAAGACGAGCGCCGTGGCAGCGCTCTCACCGACGAGTGTGACCGCCCCGCCCCGCTCCCACCGAGGTCCCTCCTGTTCCATGCCTGGAACGACGTCTGGCGGCCGCCCCGCGGCTGCCGGGGCGGCGCACGCCATCCAGGTTGCGGCTCGTGCGGGTGCGCGCGATAGCGGCCACGACCTGGGCTCGAGCGAAGCGTCGGATGCCGGCCAGCCGACGCCTCACGACAAGCGCACGCCGGGTTCGAACAATCGCGCAGCGGCTCGAGCATCGCCTCCCTGCGCGGCCACCACGCGCCGCGTGTGGCGCGGGCCGGACAGGAGGCGACTTCGCCGCGGCGCGGGTTCCGGTGCCGGACGCGACCGGCTGCTGAGGCAGAGGTGGCGAGACCGCCGCGAACACGCAGCCGGCAACCGCGCCAAGGGCGCACCCCCCCACAGCCGCGAGGACAATGGCGCGCGGCGCCGAACGTGGCAGACGAGGTATCCGCACGTGCCCTAGTCTGGTGCCATCAGGCCCTCACCGCAACCCCTTTTAACGACGCTTTAGCAACCCTGCCGACGCTTCCCCTATGGGCTCAGGACTGTTAACGCCCGGGCATCTGGTGATCGTTCTGGTGATCGCGCTGCTCGTGCTCGGGCCAAAACGGCTTCCGGAGCTCGGGCGTTCGCTGGGCTCCGGCATGCGGAGCTTCAAGCGGGCGATCGAGGGAGAGGACGAGGACGAAACGCAGGCGCACGTGGAGCGGCCGCAGGTGGAGCCGGGGTCGGCGCACGTCGAGCCGGGCGCGGTCCAGGCGGAACCCGCGCCGGCCGCGCACCCCGCGGTCCCGGTGGAGCCGGCGCCGGCGGAGCCCCCCGCGGCCCAGGTTGACCCTGCGCCGGCGGAGCCGCACGTGAGCGCGCCCGCCGACGAGCACGTTCAGCCGGCGGGTGCGGCTGCGGCCGGCGGACATCCCGAGCCCGGGCAGGGATCGGGACCGGTTACCGAGAACCAATAGTCCTCGGCTGGGGCGAAGCCGCCCGTTGGCTCGTCCCAGTTCAACCAACGATCCGTGCAGTCACGCCCACCTTGGAGGAGGTTCCAAGTGCGTTCTCGCTTCCGTCCCCGCATTACGTTCGCGAACGTGGTCTCGCTAGTCGCGCTGTTCATGGCCACGGGTGGAGCGGCACTTGCCGCCTCGGGCTTCGTGGGCTCAAACGGCCAGATCCAGGGATGTGTCAGCGGCAAGGGCAGGCTCGTCCTGGTCAAGCCGGGGAAGCAATGCAAGAAAGGTACGTCCAAGATCGCCTGGAACCAACTGGGTCCCAGGGGCGCCACTGGCGCTGCCGGCGCACCGTGCGCATCCACCGATCCACTCTGCAAGGGACCGAAGGGCGACCAAGGTGACACCGGCCCCGCTGGGGGGAGCGCGCTCGTCGGCCGTGTTACCGGCGTCCCTGGGGACTGCGGGTTCTGTGACACCGACTCGTTTGGCGGTCTGTCCGGAACGGCGCCCTTCAACGCGACACTCGGAAACGTCGAGCAGCAGTCGCCGGACCTTGCCCTAGTCGCGACGAACCTGTCCGTCTTCCAGACGACGACACCACCGGGAGGCAACCGCACATTCACGCTGCTCGTCAACGGCAGTCCGACGACGCTGACGTGTGAGCCCCCGTCCGGCGGGCCGGGCTGCACAAGCGACGCAACAGTCTCCATTCCCGCGAACGCGGCTCTCGCCCTCAAGATCCACGGCCATACAGGAAGCGCCACAAATCCCGGGACAGACGTGCGTGTTGGAGTGCGGCTGCAGACGCCTTAGAGCGAGCCCGGCTGTCTCAGCGGCTTCGCTTGAGGCACGGCCATGAGTTGTCGAGACGACCGGTTCCGGCGCATAATGGAGGCGTGGCTAGAGACCGGGAATACGAGGTCGTGCTCGTACCCGAGGAGGAGGGCGGCTTCAGCGTGTCCGTACCGGCACTGCCTGGGCTGCACACTCAGGGCGAGAGCGTTGAGGAAGCCCTCGCGATGGCCAAGGACGCGATCGAGGGTTATTTGGAGGTGCTTAAGGACGAGGGCCGTCCGCCGCCTGAACCGCCCCGGATCGAGCGGATCACGGTTGGTTCGTGAGTGGGCGGCTTCCGGCCGTCCGGCCCCGCCAGGTCATAAAGGTGCTTGAGGTCAAGGGTTGGCGACTGGCCCGATCGAAGGGGAGCCATCACCACTTCACCCACCGTAATTACCCGGCGGTGATCTCGGTTCCAGTGCATCCGGGCGATATCAAGCGGGGCACCCTGGCTGGGATCCTCAAGGACGCCGGAATCAGTCGCGACGAGTTTCGACGTTTGCTCTAGCGGTCGGATCAAGGCCGCCCGCCGTGTTGGCGAAACGTCGCGAGCCGTTCCAGATAGCCGTCCGGGGAAAGCGGGCGCGTGAAACAGCTCGAACTCAGTCGGGGCGACTGGATTTGAACCAGCGACCTTTCGGCCCCCAGCCGAATGCGCTACCAGACTGCGCCACGCCCCGTGGTCGGTCGGGATTCTAGGCCAGCGGGCCTCGTGCTCGTCGAGACCCGCGAGCGGGACGTTCTGCTACCTCTGATGGTCACCGCAGCGCCCGTCCAGGCGCCGCGCGGCGGTAGCTCAACGGTAGAGCTTCGGCCTTCCAAGCCGATGACGCGGGTTCGACTCCCGTCCGCCGCTTGTCGATCACAGCCGTCCGCGGCCGAAGCGAGCCGCGATCGGTGCCGACGGCCGCCGGTGTCGGCGTCACCCCATTCGCGGGCGGCCGGATGCGAAGATCGCCCCGTGCCGCCGCCCCACGAGACCCGCGAGGTGCTCTACCAGGGCTATGCCGGTCATTCCCTGATCTCCCCGGAGGCCGACCTCGAGGCGACGTTCGTGCCGAGCGTCGGGATGATCGGCTGCTCGCTGACCCACCGCGGCGACGAGCTCCTCGGGCAGCGCGGCGGCCTCGCCCGCTACGCGGCCACCGGCTCGACGATGGGCATCCCGCTGCTGCATCCGTGGGCCAACCGGCTGGCCGGGTACACGTACACGGCCGCGGGCCGGACCGTCGAGCTGGACCGCGACTCCCCGATCATCCACAAGGATCCAAACGGGCTGCCGATCCACGGCCTGCTCGCCGCCTCGCCCTACTGGAGGCTCGTCGGAACCGACGCGGACTTCACCTCGGCCCGCCTGCTCGCCCAGCTCGACTTCGCCGCCCACCCCGAGCTCCTCGAGGGTTTTCCCTACCCGCACGAGGTCCGGATCGAGGCAAGCCTCCAGGGAGCGACCCTGACGATCACGACCGCGATCACCTCCCGTGATGAGTCTCCGGTGCCGATCGCGTTCGGCTACCACCCCTACCTCCGGCTGCCGGACGTTCCGCGGGACGCCTGGCGCGTCGAGATCCCCGTGACTGAGGAGCTCGTGCTCGACGACCGGATGATCCCGACCGGCGAGCGGCGACCCGTCGCGATCGAGCCCGGCGAGCTGGGCGACCGCACCTTCGACAACGCGTACGCGGCGCCGCTTCCGCCCGAGCCCTTCGTGCTGGCCGGCGGCGGGCGCCGCATCTCCGTCGAGCTCGCACAGGGCTATCCCTACGCGCAGGTATACGCGCCCGAGAGCGACGAAGTCATCTGCTTCGAGCCGATGACCGCGCCCACCAACGCGCTCGCGAGCGGCCACGACCTCGAGACGGTCGAGCCCGGCGGGACCCGTTCGGCGACCTTCTCGATAACGGTCGCGCCGCACACCGTGCCGGGCGGGGACACCGCTCCCTAGGACGCCGTAGCGCTATTCCCGGGCGGCCTCCTGCATCCGCGCCGCCTCCAGGAGGTTGCGCACGAGCATGAGGTTTGTGAGCGGTCCAACGCCACCCGGCACAGGGGAGACTGCGCCCGCGACGGCCGCCACTGCGTCGAACACCACGTCGCCCGTCATGCGGCCGTCGACGAAGTTGGTGGCGACGTCGACCACTGTGGCGCCCGGCGCGACCATGTCCCCGGTCACGATCCCGGGCCGCCCCGCGGCCGCCACCAGGATGTCCGCCTCCCGAGCGACTCCGGCGAGGTCCGCCGTCCGCGAATGGCAGATCGCGACCGTGGCGTCGCGGCGCAGCAGCAGCATCGCGATCGGCTTGCCCGTGATGTTGCTGCGGCCGACCACCACCGCCCGCCTTCCGCTCAGCTCGACCCCGTAGCGGGCCAGGAGCTCCATCACCGCCAGCGGTGTGGCCGGCGCGAGGGCGGGCAGCCCCAGGTAGAGGCGTCCGGCGTTCGCCGGACTCACGCCGTCGAGGTCCTTCAGCGGGTCCACCGCGCCCAGTACCGCGCTCGAGTCGAGGCCCTGCGGAAGCGGCAGCTGGACGAGGATCCCCGTCGCCCGAGGATCGCGGTTCAGCCGATCCACCAGCGCGACCGCCTCGGAGGTTCGGGCATCCGGCGAGAGCAGCTCCTCGCGCGCGCCTACCCCTACCTCCTGGCAGAGGGACACGAGGCGCCGCGCGTAGACCTCCGCAGCCTCGTCCCCTCCCCCGCGGACGATCGCGACCGCCACCTCCCCCCCGGCCTCCGCCGCGGCGCCCGCCAGCTCCTGCTTCAACCCGGCCGCGACGGCGCGACCGTCGAGGACCGTCGCGGTCAAGCCCCGCTCCGCTCCGCAACCGCTCGGGCCGCCCGCTCGACAAGATCGCGCCCCCCCACCCGGGCGGCGAGCGCCTCGAGCCGGGCGCGGATCTCCCCGGCGAACGCGGCGTCCTCCAGGCCTCCCACGTTGAGCCGCACGTTCAGCTCGGCCGACGCGCATGCCGCGGCCGCCATCTCGGCTCCCACCGCGGCGTCGCTGATGAGGTAGGGGTTGCCGATCTCGGCGGCCTCGGCAGCCAGCTCGAGCAGCTCGGAGCACCGCTCGGCCACGCCGAGCGGCACCGCCGTGCTCTCGCGCAGCGCGGCCTGCAGGGCAGCGTCTCGCTCTGCCCGCTCGGCCTCGGTCTCCCGGGGCATCGACTGGGCCCGCGAGTACGACCCGTAGGCCGCCGCGTCGGCCTCGGCCGCGGTCTCGAGGTCCGCCCGCAGGCCCTCCGCCCGCGCGAGCACGCGCTGCGCCGCGTCCTCCACCTCGGCGTACTTCTCTCGCCCGACGGTGTAGCGGCAGACCATGCTCACCAGCGCGGCGCCCAGCGCGCCCGCGAGCGCTGCCGCACTGCCGCCGCCCGGCGTGGGCTCCTTTGCGGCGAGCTGCGCCGAGAACTCGCGAACGGGTAGGTCGAGGACCGAAGCCGCCATCGGGCGGCTTTTATACAGCCGCCGCTGGTCGCCCTCCGGCGAGCGCCCGCTCGCCTACGGCGAGCCGCCCCGCCCGCCCTACAGGACGGGCGCAGGCGCCGGCAGAATCCCGATGCCCGCAATCGGGTCCGGCGGGCGGAGCAGCTCGGCGGTCGCGGCGGCCTCGCGCGGGCGCCCGAACAGGAAGCCCTGCGCCTGGCCGCAGCCCAGCTCGCGCAACGCCGTGACCTGCCGCTCGGTCTCGACACCCTCCGCGATCACGTCGATTTCGAGGGCGCGCGCCATGCCGACCACGGCGGTGACGATGGCGGAGTCCTCCGGGTCCTCCGGAAGCCCGTCGACGAACGCGCGGTCGATCTTCAGGACGTCGACTGGAAAGCGCTTCAGATAGCTGAGCGAGGAGTAGCCGGTCCCGAAGTCGTCGAGCATCAGCTTCACGCCCACTCGCTTGAGGGCGTCGAGCGTCTTCCACGGGGAGTGCGCCTCGGTCACGAGCACGCTCTCCGTGATCTCGAAGGCGAGCCGGCTCGGGTCGAGGGCGTTGCGCTCGAGGGCTTCCCTCACCATCGGAATCAGGCCGGCGTCGCCCGCCTGTCGAGGCGAGAGGTTGACCGAGATCGGCGGCACAGCCACCCCGAGCCGCGCGCTCCACTCAGCCGACTGGCGGCACACCTCGCCGACGACCCAGGCGCCGAGCGGGACGATCAGGCCGGTCTCCTCCGCGATCGGAATGAACTCGAGCGGGGATACCGGGCCGAGCCCGGGGTGGTTCCAGCGCATCAGCGCCTCGAGCGAGCGGACCGAGCCGTCCGCGAGCGACACGATCGGCTGGTAGAAGACGCGCAGCTCGTCGCGGTCGATCGCGCCGCGCAGCGCGTTCTCCATCCGCAGGCGACCGAGCACGCGGTCGCGCATGGTGTCGTCGAACAGCTCGCACTGGGCGCGCCCGCGCTCCTTCGCGCCGTACATGGCGGCGTCGGCGTCGGCGAGCAGGGCGTCGGCGTCCTCGTACCGGCCGGTCGCCACGGCGATCCCGATGCTCGCGCTCAGGAAGTGGTCCTCCCCGTCGAGATGGAACGGCTCGGCCAGCGCCTGCTGGATCCGCTCCGCCACGACGACGGCGTCGCGCCCGTCACCCACCTCCTCGCAGAGCACGACGAACTCGTCGCCGCCGAAGCGCGCAACCGTGTCGGACGGTCGCAGGGAGCCCCGCAACCGCGTGGCGACCGCCTGGAGCAGCCGGTCACCGGCGTCGTGACCGAGGCTGTCGTTGACCAGCTTGAAGTTGTCGATGTCCAGGAACATCACGGACGCGTGCGGCCCGTTCTCGCGCCGGCGCGCAAGCACGTGGCGCAGTCGGTCGAGGAAGAGCGCGCGATTCGGGAGGCCGGTGAGCGGGTCGTGGAGCGCGTTGTGACGGGCGCTCTCCTCGGCGCGCCAACGGGCGACCGCGGCGCCGAGGACGTGCGCGACCGACTCGAGGAAGACCGCGTCGTCATCCGCGAACGTGTCGGGCCCGCCCGGGTGGACGGTCAGCACGGCAAGCTGCCCCCGCGGACCGGGGATCGGGACGACGAGCCCGCTCGGATCGACTGCGCGAACGTCGGAGACCGTTAGCCGGCCGACCTGATCGCGCAACGGTCCACGCGCCGCCCAGAGCTGGAGCTCGTCGGAGAAAGGCGCGGGCTCCCACAGCTCGCAGCGCGAGACCTCGAGGTGGGACTCGACGATCGAGAGCGTGTGATCGGCGAGCTGAACGAGCGAGCTCCCCTGCAGCCCTGAGCGCCCGAGCTCCGCCACGGCCGCGGCCCGCGCGGCGCGCCTCTGTAGCGCCCGCTCGCCGCGCTTGCGCTCCGTCACATCGATGCCGGTGGCGATCAGGTGGTCGGGCTCGCCCGCGGCGTCCCGACCGGCCGCGACCGACCACGCGACGATCCGCCTCTCGCCGTCCCGGGTGACTATCTGCGCGTCGAAGTCCCGCGACTGCTGGCTCGCCAGCACGGCCTGCCACTGCCGCTCCCGGTGCTCGTGCTCCTCCGGCGCGAAGAGCAAGCTTCCGCCGTCGCGGCCGCGGAGGTCGTCGCCGCGATAGCCGGTCAGCTCCTCCGATGCTCGGTTGAAGCCCTGGATGCGGCCCTCGAGGTCGAAGATGATGAGGAGCGTCGGCGTCGTCTCGACCACGCGCGACACGAAGTTCCGCTCTTCGGTCAGCCGCGTGATCAGCCGTTCGACGCGGCTGCGCAGCAGCACGACGAGTAACCCGGTGATCGCCGCGGTGCCCACCGTGATGAGCCAGCGCGCGGGTGATGGGCCCAGAGCGGCCACGAGGCCGTGCGACGTCCCCCCGTTTGCGGCGACGGGATCGCGCACGCCCAGCACCACCGCGTAAGCGAGTCCGGTGAACGCCAGGTGGCAGAGCGCCGACCGGGGTCGGAAGAAGTAGCACGCGTAGAGGTTGCTCCACAGGTAGAAGAGGACGAAAGGCGTCCCGGTGCGGCCGCTGAAGAGGATGGCCGCGGAGACCAGGAGGATTCCGGCAGCGACGAACGCGTGGTATGCGGCCTGGCCCAGGCGCGCCGCTCCGAACCACATCACGCCCGCGCCGGCGAACGCCAAGATGACGACGCCCAGCAGCACCAGGTCGTTCGCGCCCTCGGGATGCGGAAGCGCCATCCACACGAGCGCCAGGGCCGCGCCGCACGCGTAGAGCGCCGCGCCCGTGCGGCCCATCAGGACGGGGTCAGCCGTGCGGCCCGGGCGCGAGCCGTTTCCGTCGGCGCCGAAGTGGCCCGCGATCCAGGTGTCCACCCGGCTCTGATCGGCAGTTCCGGACCGGCCGTGAACCAAGATTGGGGACGTCCGACCGCAATGTAGTAGGGCCAACGCGCCAACTTCGACGCGGCGGGATCCGCCGCCCAGGCGCGGCGCCCGCGAGGCCGTCTATGCAGTCACGCCTTGCGCCTCGAGCGACGCGTCCGCCGCACGGTCGAAAGCGCCGGCGATCTTCGCGGCCGCGGCGCGCTCCTGCTCGAGGATCCGGCCCGCGAGCTCGACCGTCTCCGTGTCGCCGGCGCGGCGCGCGACCTCCTTCAGCAGCTCGTACCCGGCGATCTCCAGATGCTCGAACGCGAACGCGAACGCCGCGAGCTTCCCTGGCGTGTCCGGCTGGGCCTGGAAGAACGCGCCCCAGTTGAGCGCGCCGAGCCGCATCAACGCGTCCTGAACCCTGCTCGGAGACGCGCCCAGCGCCTCGAGGCGCTTGGTCACCGCCCGCTCCTGCTCGCGCGTCTCCTCCAGGTGCTCGGCGTAGAGCCGCGCGAGCTCGTCGTCGCCGGCGATCTTCGGGCCGCGCTCGAGCAGCTTGATCGCCTGCGCCTCGATCGCATGCGCGTCGGCCAGGTACTTGACGACGCGCTCGGCGAGGTCGTCGTCGCCAACCGCCTCCAGCGAGGCCTCCGCCGCCGCGCCGAAGAGCTCGGCGAGCCGGCCGGCCATCGCGCGTTCCTCGCCGGCGATACGCGCGGCGAGCTCCGCGGTCTCCGTGTCGCCCGCGCGCTCGGCGATGCGGCGCAAGAGCTCGTAGCCGCCGACCTCGAGGTGCTCGTAGGAGAAGGCGTGGGCGGTGAGCTTGCCCGGCGTGTCCGGCTGCGACCGCGCGAACAGCACGAAGGGAACGCCGGTCGCGGCGGCGACGGCGTCCTTCAGGCGCGACGGCGACGCGCCGCGCGCCTCCAGCCGGGCGCGCACGAGCTGCTCCTGGCGCTCGGTCTCCTCGAGGTGCTCGCTGAACGCGCGGGCCAGCGCCGGGTGGCCGGCGATGCCAGGCGCGGCGCGCATCTGGACTAGGGCCTGCTCTTCGATCGAGTGCATGTCGGTCAGGTACTTCGTGAGCTGCTCGTCGAGGTTCTCAGGCATCGTGTTCCTTTCGGGTTCGTGTTCCCGCCTGGTACCCGAAGCGCGCGGCGCATATCGTCCCCGCGATGACCGAGGGATCGAGCGATCGTGGCGGCGTGGCACGCTCCGCCGGCCCAAGCGAGCCGCCATCCGAGCACGACACGCTCGCCGTGCTGTTCGACATCGACGGCACGTTGATCACATCGGGCGGCGCGGGCGCCCTCGCGTGGCGCGAGGCCTTCGAGGACCTCTACGGGATCCCGGCTGACATCGGCAGGTTCAGCGACGCCGGCATGACGGACCCGGAGGTGGGACGGCTGACCTTCGCGGCGGTGATCGGCCGAGAACCCACGGCGCGTGAGCTGGCGCGGGTCCTCGCGAAGCGCCAGCGGCACCTGCCGGCGGCGGTCGCCGCCTCGACCGGCTACCGGGTGCTGCCGGGCGTCCGCGAGCGGCTCGAGCAGCTGCATGACGAGGGCTACCTGCTCGGACTGACGACGGGCGGGACCGAGGCCGCTGCCCATATCAAGCTCGCCCGCGGAGACCTCAACCACTTCTTCAGCTTCGGCGGCTACGGGTCCGACTCGGAGGCCCGGACCGAGCTGACCCGCCGGGCCATCGAACGTGCGGGGAACATGCTCGGTCACGCGGTCGAGCCGGCCCGGGTCGCGGTGGTCGGGGATACGCCGCTCGACATCGAGGCGGCGCACGGCGCGGGCGCACGCGGCATCGGGGTGGCGACCGGCCACTTCTCCGTCGAGCAGCTGCGGGAGGCGGGCGCCGACGCCGCGCTCGAGACGCTGGAGGAGGAGCTACCGCTCGGGGGCTAGCGGTGACCGAAGATCTCGTCGACCTGGTGGAAGGTGCCGCGGTTCTGCCAGGGGAACGGCGGCGTGCTCACGGCGCCGGCGGTGTTCGGCACGATCTCGTCGCAGTCGTTCGAGTTCGGGCAGGTGGCGTAGACCTTCCAGTCCGCGGGGTTCGAGGAGCCGAAGCGCTTCTTCACGTCGCCGATGGCGGCCCGCAGCGTCTGCAGCAGCACGCTCCGGCAGCGGCGTCGGGCCACGAGAAGCCGATGGCCCCGCACGGGCTCGGGCGCCGGGCCGCCGCAGTAGATGCGCGAGTACCGGCCGCGCTCGGGCAGCCCGAGGGCGCTGCGAAGGTCCTTCT
Organism: Actinomycetota bacterium; assembly: GCA_019246335.1. Taxonomy (GTDB): domain Bacteria; phylum Actinomycetota; class Thermoleophilia; order Solirubrobacterales; family Thermoleophilaceae; genus AC-37. The sequence continues at coordinate 25,829 of JAFAQQ010000176.1, forward strand.
GGACCTGGCTCGCCCAGCTCCAGCCGAATCCGCCGAGGCCGAGCACGTTCGCCTCGACCTGGTCGAAAAGCGTGGCCCCGAGCGCCGGCTGGAACTCGGCCCGGACGAAGCGCGGCCACCAGGCGTCCATGAGGGCGACGGCGGCACTGTGGTCGTACACGTTGTCGCCGTTGGCGTCCAGCCGGTTGCTGCCGGACCGTCGCCAGGCGTCGAGGATCTTGAGCATCCGCTCGCTCTCGCCGCGGCCGTGCCCGATCACCTCACGCATCCACGGGTACACGTCCTCCCCGCGGAGGTCGGTCGTCGCGGTCTCGTTGACCGCCCGCGTGAGGCCCGTGAGGTCGATCTTCCCGTGGTGGGCGTGCAGCTCCCTGTACACGTGGCGCTGGAGGATCATCGCGTGGTGGACGGGCCCGTCGCTCCACTCGGTCGGCCCCTTCCGCCAGCCGGGCGCCTCCTTGTTGTTCCAGGAGACGATGAGCCCGTGGTCGGGCTTCGGATCGAGCGCCTGCGGACGATGCGAGAGCGGGATCGACGTGAACGTGTACGCGCCGGGGTTGAAGCCCTGCCAGTCGGCGCGGCCGTCGCCCCAGTAGGGCCGGTCGACGTCGGTGCCGCGCGCATGCCGCGGGTAGACGCCTGACTGGATGAAGGCCACGTCGCGGTGGCCGACGTAGAACCAGTTCTCGGTCCCCGGGAAGGAGCTCATCACCTGCTGGAAGGAGCGGGCGCTCGTGGGCTCGTTCTCCGCGAGCCGCATGAACGGGATTGCGGCGTTCAACTCGTGGAAGTCGACGGCCTTCGCCTTGGTCAGCGCCACGGGAGCGCCGTGCACGCGGGCGAAAGCGAACACGGGCCCGTGGACCGAACGCATCGTCCGGTACGTGATCTTCTGCGGCGGCTGGGTCGGGTTGAGCACCGAGTACGGCGTTGTCACGGTCTGGTCGCGCATCAGGAACGGGATGCAGTGGCCGCGGTAGCGGTAGTTGGTGCTCTTCGCGCTCGGGGCCGACCCGTCCAGGTTGCAGAGGCGCTCGACGAAGGTGTCCTCGTTGTCGCCGTTGGCGCTCGTCCCGCTCCACGCGAAGTCGATGCCATGACCGATGAGGGGCCACGGACTCGCGCCCGGGGAAGGTCACGCCGGAGGCGTTGATCCCGCCGCCGTGCAGCTCGTACTCGCTGAAGATCTGAGGCGAGTAGTAACCGACCTGCGGCCCCATGGCTGCAAGCGCATGGCCGTCCTTCGAGAGCGTGCGCGGGATCATCACGGCGTTCGACTCGACGTGTGGCAGGCTGGCCTTCAGCCCCTCGACGGACCGCGCCCACGCGGGCAGCGACGCCCGCTGCGCCGCGGTCTGGCTGGCGCCCGGTCCGGAGACGATGGCGTTCCGGGGAACGATTGAGCCGTAGTCCGGCATGGCGTTCAGACCGGGCCGGACGCGGCCTGGATTGTCGGAGCGGAAGGTGCGCTTGGCGACCGTGAACGCCTCGGGGTCCTGCGCCTCGCGGAGGTCGTGGTAGGGCTTGCGCCACCCCTTGCCGAACCTGCGCTGGAACGCCTCCTGCATCTGGGAGTTGACCTCCTCGCTTCCGTTCGAGACCGTGAACTGGGTGACCAGCAGGACGGCCATGGCGGCGGTGTCGGAGACGGTCCACGGCGCCGGTGTCGTGCCGAGCGCCGCGTACTCGGCGGGGAGCTCGGTCGGATTGGTCGTCGTGACCTCGTGGATGCGGGCGTTGATCCCGGCGACGTAGCTCAGGATGTCGTCATGCGCCCGCTGTCCGGCCGGGCCGAGCCGGGCCGGCAGCTCGTCGAACTGCTTGGTCAGCTCCGCATCGGAGAAGTCCTGGTCTGTGAGCTGGTCGGCGTCGCCGCGCGCCGCGCTCGCGCCGGTCAGGCCGGCGAGCGTTCCCTTTGCGGTGCGACGGACCGCGTCCATCAGGAAGAGCCGCTCCTCGGCCGTCGCGTAGCCCGCGGCGAACATGAGGTCGGGCCGGTTGTCGGCGTAGATGTGGGCCATGCCGAACCGCTTGTCGCGGTAGATCGTCGCGCCCGGATCGCCCGGCGGGCTCTTGCTCGACCCGATGCCGCCGGGCATCGTCCCGAAGTTCGTGATCTTGTAGAAGCGGTCGAGGTCCGGTGGCGTGAGCTTCGAGGCGTGCGGCATGATCCCGACGTACAGCGGCTGCTGGTTGACGAACGTGTCGGGCGGCTGGTTCGTCGCCTCGTACTGAGCGAGGTCGGCGCCGTTGACCGACTGGCCCTCGCCCTGGGCGAGGACCGAACGGAACGTCCCGAAGGTCGGCACGGCTATCGGGGGGATGGACTGGGCCGAGGCGCCCGCCGGGGCGGCGAGCAGCAGCGCGAGCGCCACCAGCGCCGGCCCCGCGAGGCGACGGAGCTCCCTGCCCTCATCCATCACACGGGACTCTGGCACACCGTCGCCGAACGCGTGGCACGCCGGCGCGTGAGGCTCAGCGCTGCAGCGGCTGCCAGGCCGGCTGGATTCCGCGGACCAGGCGCCGCTGATGCTTGCCGTTCGCGCGCATGATCCAGACATAGCCCGAGCGTTCGAAGGCGATGAGCTTGCCGTCGGGCGACCACGCGGGGTGCGAGCCGCCGGCATGGGTGAGCTGCCGCTGGTTGGCGCCGTCCTCGTCCGCGACGAAGATCTCGGGCCCGTAGGGCGCCTGGCTCTTGTGCACGCGCAGGCAATCCATCGTGCCCTGCGCATCCGAGTAGTCGCCGGGGCCCACCGTGACATCGCGCGCAAACGCGATGTGGCGGCCATCCGGAGACCAGTCGGGGTCGTAGCTGCCGTAATCGCGCGTGATCCGGCGGACGTCCGTCCCGTTCGCGCGCATGGTCGCAATGTCGTCGAGCTCCGTCGAGTTGCACCACTGGGTTGTGTTCAGGGGAACCGTGAACGCGATCCGGCCGCGCGAGGACCAGGCGGGCTCGTAGCCGACGACGCCCAGGCTCTTGGCGCCACCGCCGCTCGCGCGCGCGATGAAGACCTTCGGCCGGTTGGCGCCGGCGGCGAATGCGATGCGCTGTCCGCTCGGCGAGTACGTCGGGGTCTGGGGCGCGAGGCGGCCCGCGGCGCTCGTCACGATCGTCTTGCTTCGCATGCCGGCGGCGGTCATGCGACCGACGTTCGTCACGTGCCGGTCGGGGTTGCAGCCCTGGAAGACGAGCCACGACCCGCGCGGCGAGAAGAACGGGTCGGAGTCGCACGGCGAGGTGCGGCGCGTTTGCGGCGAGACGCGCGCGAGGCCCGACCCGTCGGGGTTGACCGTCCAGATCCCGGAGCCCGGCCGGACGAACGCGATGCGCCCGTCGACGCCCGGGAGGGTGGCGGGGGCCGGCGGGGCGCTCGCGGCTCCGAGCGCGAAGACGAGCGCGACGATCACGCGGAGGCGCGAGATCCTCGGGCTCACCGGACCCCCTCCGTCCGTAGCGCCGCCGCGAACGCCTTCAGCATCGGCCGCAGGACCTGGCTGTAGCCGTTGCGATCGAGCATCTGGTAGGCGCCGAAGCCGGCCACGCCGAACTGCGCTCGCGCTTGCAGGTAGTCGGCCCGCCAGGCGTCGACCCCCGCGTCGGACCGTCCCTTGACGTTGCCGCCGAGGCCGTGGACCAGCCGGTAACCGGGCGTGATGCCGGTGACGTACTTCTCCCCGAGCCGCGCGAGCGTGCCGCCGCGCGCGAGCATCGTTCGCTGACCGCCAGACTGCACGAACGCCGAGCGAGCGGGGTCGCCCTCGAACTTCGGGTACTCCTCGCCGACGACCGCGAGCGAGTCGCTGTCGATCGTGCGCCAGAAGCGGTCGAGCTCGGGGGTCATCGGCTCGCTGGTGAGCTCGAGTGACGCGTTCGCGATGTACGTCAGCCCCCGCATGAACCGATCGCCGAGCTCGGGCCGGCCGCGGGCGCAGCCGTTCAACATCCCGCGCAGGAGGTCGCGGGCCCGGGACCCCTGCTCCGACTCGAGGGCGTTGGTCGCGATCTCGTCGAACTGGTAGGACGCCGAGTGGATGCCCTCGGCGTCGAGCTGCCGCAGCCGGTCGCGGAATC
>JAFAQQ010000024.1 GCA_019246335.1 Actinomycetota bacterium
CTTCAAGGACGAGACGCGCACGCTCTACTCGTCGCTGCAGGGACCGATCTTCACGTCGATCCTCGGGCTGCCGCTGTTCCCATGGACCCCGACGAACGCGTACGCGATGGGCGATGCGAACGCCACGAACTTCCGCTACCTGAACCACTTTTTCGACGTCGACCGCGCGCAGAGCGTCAAGCAGCTCGACCGAATCGAGCACAAGCTGCAGGGGATCCCGTGGGTGAACACGCTCGCCACGGACCGCGGCGGCCACGCCTATTACGCCGACATCGGATCGATCCCGAACGTCCCGGACTCCAAGGTCTCGCAGTGCGTGAACGGGGCGCTCGGGCTCGCCGTCTACCAGGCCGTGCCGGGCCTCCCGGTGCTCGACGGCTCCACGTCGACGTGCGCCTGGGACAACGACCCGGACGCCGCGGTGCCGGGCATCTTCGGCCCCAGCCACGAGCCCTCGCTGTTCCGCCGCGACTACACGGAGAACTCGAACGACAGCTTCTGGCTGTCGAACCCGCACCAGCCGCTCACCGGGTTCGCGAAGATCATCGGCAATACCGACGCCCCGCGCTCGCTGCGGACCCGCAACGGGCTCACGATGATCGAGCGCCGGCTGCACGGCACGGACGGCCGGCGCGGCAAGGGTTTCTCCCTCCGCGACATGCAGTGGATGGTGTTCAACGACCAGAACTACGCGGCCGAGATGTGGCGCGACCAGCTCGTGGCGATGTGCAAGGCGGATGGGACGGAGCCGAGCACGAGCGCGGGCAGCGTCGACGTGAGCGCCGCCTGCCCAGTGCTGGCGAAGTACGACCTCCACGACAACCTCGATAGCGGAGGGGCGGTGCTGTTCAGGCGTTTCGCGGACCGGGTGCTGTCGAGCCCGACTCCGGTCTCCACGCCCGCCTCGCAGCAGATCTACTCGGTCCCGTTCTCGGCGTCGGATCCGGTCAACACGCCGCGGGGGCTCAACACGAGCAACCCGCAGGTGAAGAAAGCGCTGGGCGACGCGGTCGAGGACCTGCGCTCGAACGGGATCCCGCTAGGCGCGTCCCTGCGCAACCACCAGTACGTGGTGCGAAACGGCAAGCGCATCCCGATCCACGGCGGCCCCGGCACCGACAGCCTGTTCAACGCGATCAACGTGACCTGGGACCCGCCGATCGGCTGGCCCGACGTGCCGCACGGCTCGAGCTTCGTGATGGTCACCTCGTTCTCGAAGAGCGGATGCCCCCGCGCGCGCTCGATCCTGACCTACTCGCTCTCGGTCAACCCGGCCTCGAGGCACTACGCCGACCAGACGCGTCTCTTCTCCAAGAAGAGGTGGGTCAACTCGCCGTTCTGCATGGGCGACGTGCTGCGGCGCGCGCGGCACGTGACGCGCCTGCGGATCAGCCGCTGACCACCACCTTGATGACCTTCGAGTAGCCGGCCACGTAGGGGTAAGCGGACTCAGAGCGGATCTTCACCCGGAACGGGTACACGACGCGGCCCGTGGTCGCCCCGAACCGGTAGCGGTAGCGCCAAGCTCCGGTGCGGCTGCTGGCGCGCGGTGTGGCGAACGTGCGCCACTTCCCTCGGTAGAACGCCTGGAGGTCGAGGACCTTGCCTGCCGCGGGGATCGGCTTGCCGAGTAGGCGGCCGGTGAAAGTCACGGCCTCGTGGTTTCGCGCACGCCGCCGATCCGATTTGATCGTCGCCGCCGCCCTGACCCCGAGCTGCACCTCATCCTGGGCGGCGCGGGTGCGAGGAGATCCCGCATATATGAACCGGAGCGCTCGGCTCGCGCCCGCCGGGACGGCGTAGTCGAAGGCGCCGAGCCGGTTGGTCCGCACCTGGCCGACGAGCCTGTAGGCGGCGCCGGCAGCCTCGATTCGCGAGTACACGAGGACGGTCGCGGCGGCCAGGGGGTCTCCCGCCACCGAGGTCACCGTTCCATGCGCCGCGGCCCGCTTGCCGTAGCCGAGCGTCAGACGGCGCGCGAACTTGGCCTTCCTGTTCCCGCTGCCTCCGGCCGAACCGATTCCGGCGACCAGACGCGTGGGCGTCCGCATGTTCGCCGTATCCACGCGAACCTGGGAGCCGTTTCTGTACCGGTCTCCGACCGCCTCGTTGCCGGCGCGATCCAGGACCCGAGCGCGCAGCTCGTATATCCCCTGCTTCAGCGCATCGTCCGGGACCGTGGCGAGGAAGCGATCGCCGTGCCGCTCCGTCGCGAGCGCATGCCAGTCGGCGGCGCCCGCGGTCACCGGGCGGACCTCGATGACGCCGGATCCGAGGCCGGAGGTGCGATCCGAAGCCGTGGCCACGACCGTTCGCGGGTCCTCAGGGTTCGGCATCTCGAACACGACGAGCTCAGGGGCCGTGCGGTCGACCAGTACGTGCAGTGTGCGCTCTGGCGACTCGTTGCCCGCGGCGTCGACCGCCCGGTAGGTCAGGACATGGTCGCCATCCTCTGCGATCGCGACGTGCGCGAGCGCTCCGCGGACGCGCTGCGGCTCGCCCGCGTCGACCCGGTAGGTGACGAACGCGCCCTTCTCGACGGGATCGTCCGGCGACGCTCCCGACATGCCCGAGAGCAGCGCCTGGTCCGACCCGACGATGTCGAAGGCCGCCGGCACCCGCACCCATCCGCCGGGCGCCGGGGCGCCGGACGTCGTCGCGTCGGGCGGCGTGCGGTCGGCTCGGATGATCGTCTCGCCCACCGCCGGTGAGGCGATGCCGGACCCCGAGATCGCTCGAGCCTTGACGGTCGTGGCTCCCTCCGGCAGATCTGCGATGTGGAAGGTGCTGCCGACCACGTCGAGCGTGTCGTCGGGATCTGACCCGTCCGTCGTCACGGAGTACCCGGCGATACCGGATGCGGGCACCGTCTCACCGCTGCCCAGATCGATCACCTGCGCGAAGTCACGCGCCTCGACCGCGCCGATCCAACCAGTGCGATCACGCGGCTTGGCCTTCCCCGGCGCTACGTCATCGAATCGCAGGTGCACCGGTATCGACGCGTTGGCCCCGTTCACGTTCCCGGCGGCATCCTCAAGCCAAAGCCGAAGCGCATACTCGCCCGGGGCTGGCACGGACAGGTCGTCGATCGCGGCGATCCCGTCGGCGCGACGCACCCCGGTCGTGCATGCGGAGCTCGCCGTGCTGCATAGCGAGTACCGCGCCGCCACGATCGGCGCCGCGCTGGCCGGGTTCTTCCAGTGCAACTCGAACGAGTTGGTGCGGCGCCAGTCCTCGCCTCCGTCCACGACAACGTCGGTTGGCATGTCGGGCGCCGAGTTGTCCGCCTCGATCTGGCCCGAGAACGAGCTGACGTTGCCGGCCGCGTCGCGCGCCTCTACGCGGTAGTCGTGCACGCCGTCCGTGAGCGTTTGCGTGTCGAACAGATACCGCCCGTAGGGAAGGTCGGCGCATGGACGAGGCCGCGTGTAGTCGCAGTCGCGTTCACGATCGTCGACCTTGCGGTTGTCGACGTAGAGCGCGGTGGAGGCGATTCCGGTGTTGTCGCTCGCCGCGTGACCGATGTAATGGCTTCCAGCGAGCCACCCGCCGGTGACGATCGCCCCGTCGACGGCCCAGACCCGCGGCGCCGAGTCGTCCCGCACCCGGACGACTGCGCTGTACAGGTGGATGCCTGCGCGCTCGCCGAACGGAGGCTGGTGCGGATCCGTCTCACAGCCGTCCAGCCACAGGCACTGCGTCTGCACGTAGACCCGGTGGGCGCCTGACAGCGGAACCGTCTGGGTGATCCCGGGGTACGAGGTGTCGTAGATGCACAGCAGGTACGGATCCCCCGCCGGGCACCCGAACACCAGCCGGCCGTCGGCCCCGATCCCGACGTCCCAGTACGAGTCCTGCCGGTGGACCGAGAACTGCGCCTTGACCTGCTCGAGCGTCGTCCCCGCTGGTGCGTCGAAGGCGAAGGTGGCCTTCGAGAACATGGGCAGCGGCGAGGTGCTTCGGCCGACGGCCGCCCGGATCCCCGCGGTCTGCTGACGTTGCGTCGGGCAGACGACCGAGGCGATCATCGAGGCCGACGCGCTTCCGAACCAGGAGTTGTTCACCCCGCCCGGCGCCGCATCGCACGCCGTCACGTCGTACGTTCGGGCACGAGCCGGTGCGGCGGCAGTCGCCCAGCCGCATGCCAGGCAAAGCGAGATCGCGATCGAAAATCGGCACAGCAGTCTTGCGCGGGCAGGCGCCATCGAGTCCCCCTTCGGGTGCGAGTCCTTCTGTCGGCGAGTGAAGTGCGCGGAGCCCTCGATCTCGCCCCCTCCGGTGACCACATGCGCAGGTCTGAGGCTCGCTCGCAACCGCCATCTTCGGAAACTGCGCGTCCCGGCCGGCGCACGAACCTCCTAGTGGGGGGTCGCACCCCGACGTTGCGGGGGTCCGCTCGACTCGGGCGAGGTCTGCGGTTTGGTCCCGGCTAGCCGGCGCGGTTGCAGAGCCAGCGGAAGCCGGCCTGCAGCCAGTCGTTCGCCGCCGATGCCGCGAGGACGTTCGCCACGGTTCGGCCGGTGCCTGGAGCGGCCACCCGCAGGCCGACGATTCCCAGAGCGCTCCAGGCCCCCACGCACCGCGTGCACGTGACGAGCTCGCCGACCGCGTGCTGGAGCCCTCGGCCAGCGGGACGCGGCGCGCCCCCGTGCTGGTCCACGAATGGCTCCCGTACCCAGGTTCCGACCTTCTCGCGCGCGATCAGCTTCGACAGCGCAAAGGTCGCCGCCGAGAGCGGCACCAGCTCGCGCGCAGCGATCGGATCGTCGGCGACACGATCCCTGGTCGCGTACAGGAGCGCGCCGAAGATGGCCGCGTAGACGGCGTTGATGGTCGCGTAGTTCGCGGGCTGGGTCGCGTCGCTCGTCGCGCGCGATTCGCGCTCCCGATCCTCGATCGCGGTCAGCGGCTCCCCGCCCATGGGCAATCGAGCTTACCCGCGGCGAGTAGCTTGTATCCGGCATGGTCGATTGGGCGCTGGCCAACCAGATCGCCCGCTTCGCGGCGGGCGCAGGCGGGCCATCGGTCGACGCCGACTTCCCCGCGCTCGTCGCCGAGAGCGAGGGGCACCTGCGCGGCTACACCAAGCTGGACCTCGCCGACCCGGTTCCGCCCCCGGAGACGGTCGACCGCGCCACGTGGGCTGAGGTGAATATCGACTCCATGTCCCGGCTGCTGGAGCCCGTGAGCGATCGGCTCGCCAACCGATTCGCGCTGGCCGGACCGCTGGCTGGGCCGCTCCGCGTCGTCGTCGGCGCGACGGTCGCCGCCGAGTGCGGACTGGTCGTGGGCTACATGTCCCAGCGCGTGCTCGGCCAGTACGAGGTCTCACTCCTCGACGTCGCCCAGCGGCCGCGACTGCTGTTCGTCGCGCCGAACCTGGCGAAGGCGGCCCGCGATCTGAACATCGACCGCGAGAGCTTCCTCGGGTGGATCGTGCTGCACGAGCTGACGCACGTCTTCCAGTTCTCCGGCGTCGACTGGCTGCGGGGGCACCTCGGCAAGCTCATGCGCGAGTACCTGCGGACGGTCGAGGTCCGGATCGAGCACGGAACCGCCGGCGGGCTGCCGAACTTCCCCGACCCGGCCCAGATCGTGCAGAGCTTTCGGGAGGGCGGCCTCGTCGCGCTCGTCCAGACGCGAGAGCAGCGACGGATCATGAACCGGATCCAGGCGGCGATGGCGCTGGTCGAGGGCTACTCCGAGCACGTGATGGACGTGCTGGGGGCGCGCATCCTGCCGGCCTACGACGGCCTGCGGGAGGCGATGGAGCGCCGTCGCCGCAGCCGCTCGTATCCCGAGCGCGTGCTCCAGCGGCTCCTCGGGCTCGACCTGAAGATGCGGCAGTATGAGCTTGGCAAGCGGTTCTGTGACGGTGTGGTCGCCGAGGGCGGGATCGAAGCCCTCAACCGCGTTTGGGAGTCGCCCAAGGCGCTCCCGACCCTGCGGGAGCTGGAGCGCCCGGCCAGCTGGCTCGCACGTGTCGACCCGGGAACCTCCGCCGCGGCATAACGGCCTGCCGGCGCTCCGTGCGCCACGTCACACGCGAGGCGGTTTACGAACGGGCGTTCGTCGGTACACTCCTATTGACGTTAGAACTAATAACCTTAGACCCTCTACTGAGAGGCGAGGAGGCGAAGCACCACAATGGCAACCCAGAGCAGCACTCGACGTACGAGCACCCGCAGGCGCTCGAGCGCCCAGCGCAGCCGCACGGGCGCACAGCGCAGCCGGACCAGCGCCCAGCGCAGCGCCAGCGCGAAGCGGGCCGCCGCGACCAGGCAGCGGCGCTCGGCGAACGCGAGCGCCAGCCGCACGCGTTCCTCGGCTCGCCGCACCGCGCGCTCGGCGACCCGTACCGCCCGGCAGCGGGCGAAGGCCGAGGCGACCGGCCTCCAGGCGGTCGCGCAGCAGGCGCAGCGTGCCGTGCTGATTCCGGTCGGCGCGGCGCTGACCGCGCGCGACTCGGTCGTCGAGACCGTCCAGCCGTACACGAATCCCTCGACCGCGCAGCGTGAGGTCGAGAAGCTCCAGCGGCGGGTCGGCTCGACGCTTCAGAAGTTCGAGCGGCGGGGGACGAGGGCGCGCAACCGGCTCGAGCGCCGGGTGAAGCGCACCCGGACCCGGGTCGAGCGTCAAGTCCGCCAGCGCCGGAACCAGGTCGAGCGCACCGTGACGCGCAACAGCCGCCAGGTCGCTCGGGATCTGCGGAGCGCCCGCCGCGACTTCGTGCGCGGCGACTTCGGGCGCGGCATCGACCGTGTCGGCGACCTGGCCGGGGACGTCTCGCCGCTGGCGTAGCCCGATCGGCTTAGCCCCGCTCCGATGGAGAGCGGATCGCGGGGTAGCACTATCGGCCCACATACCTGGCCGGTAGTCGCAGTATCTCTCCTCCCTCAGCCGGCGGGGCCCTCGTGGTCCCGCCGGTTTCTTTTTGGCCACGAGGAGCCGCCGCACCAGGGCATGCCGCGGGGCGTTTGCCAGAATGGATCGATGCCCTCCACGGAGGCCATACGCGACTCCCTGCGCGCCGTGATCGACCCCGAGCTGCGGCGAGACATCGTCGAGCTCGGCATGGTCCGCTCGATCCATGAGCCGGAGCCCGGCAGGGTCGACGTCGTCGTCTCGCTAACGACCCCCGGCTGCCCCATCCGGGCCCACTTCGAGAAGGGCGTACGAGATGCGGTGGGCCGGATCGACGGGGTTAAGCTCGTGAACGTCGGCTTCGACGTGCTCTCGCCCGAGGAGAAGCAGGGGCTCCAGGCGCGGCTCGGCCGCCAGGGCGGCCTCCCGCAGGGGGCTCTCGCGGCGGTCAAGAACGTCGTCTGCGTGGGCTCCGGGAAGGGCGGCGTCGGCAAGTCGACCGTCACCGCGAACCTCGCCGCCGCGCTGGCAGCCGAGGGCCACGCCACCGCTGCGCTGGACGCCGACGTGTGGGGCTACTCGATTCCCCGCATGCTGGGCGTGCACGGGCGGCCGAGCCTCACCGCCGAGCGTAAGCTCGTCCCTCTGGTCGGCGCCGGGGGCGTCCAGGCGATCTCGATCGAGTTCTTCCTGGAGCGCGAGGATCAGGCGATCATCTGGCGCGGGCCCATGCTTCACAAGGCTCTGCGGCAGTTCCTGGAGGACGTCCACTGGGGCGAGCTCGACTACCTGATCATCGACCTGCCGCCCGGCACCGGCGACGTCTCGATGACCCTCGCGCAGCTACTGCCTCAGGCGGTGTTCCTGGTGGTCACCACGCCGCAGCCGGCCGCCCAGAAGGTGGCAGGGCGGGCGGCCGAGACCGCGGAGCGGTTCGAGCTCGAGATCGTTGGGGTCATCGAGAACATGGCGGGCTTTACGACGCCGAGCGGGGAGCGCTTCACGATCTTCGGCGAGGGTGGGGGGCAGCTGCTCGCGGACGAGCTGGACGTGCCGCTACTTGGGAAGGTGCCGCTCCAGGAGGAGTTGCGCGCGGGTGCCGACGAGGGGCGTCCGCTGGTCCTCACGGACCCCGACGCGCCCGCTGCCCAGGCGCTCTTCCACGCCGCCCGCGGGCTGATCGCGGCCACCCCGCAGGAGCTGCCGGTGCTTCAGGCGCCAAGCGGTCATCCGGCTGCGCCGCCCGCTGCGGCGGTTACCGGAACGCCGCTTCCGATGGCGCCCTGAACCACACCTGACGCCGCACTTGCGTTCGCGGTCGCGACCCCGGTAGGGTCGGCCTGCAACGTACCCCACGAGAGGAGCGCAGGCAATGGGCAACTCGCAGAACGAGGAGATCGCCCGGCGCGGCCTTGACATGTTCAGCACGGGCGATACGTCGGCCGTGTCGGAGCTCGTCGCGGACGGCGCCGCGAATCACGATCCGGCTCAGCCCGAGGAGGCGAGCGGCCCCGAGGGCTTCGCGCAGGTCGTCCAGATGTACCGCGGCATGTTCCCGGACCTGCATATGACGGTCGAGCATCAGTTCGCCGACGGCGACTACGTGTGCTCGCGCTGGTCGTGCGAGGGGACGCACGAGGAGACCGGAAAGCACGTGACCGTCACCGGGATCTCGATCGACAAGATCCAGGACGGCAAGGTCACCGAGTCCTGGACCCAGTGGGACAACGCCGGGATGATGCAGCAGCTCGGGGCCATGGAACCCTCAGGGGCAGCCACGGGCTAGCCGACGGAGCCGCAGGGCGGGCGAGCGCGCAGCGGCGATCGCCCGCCGGGCTCCGTGCGACGCTCAGCGGACGCGGCCTACGACCGCTGGAAGTACTGCGCGTTGATCTCGGTGTAGCGCTGCCACTCCTCGGGCAGCTGGTCCTCGGCGAAGCAGGCGTCGACGGGACACGCCTCAACGCAGGCGTCGCAGTCGATGCACTCGTCCGGATCGATGAAGAGCTGCTTGACGTTCTCGTAGTCGGGCTCGTCCGGCGTCGGGTGGATGCAGTCGACCGGGCACACCTCGACGCACGAGTTGTCCTTCGTGTCGATGCAGGGCTCTGCGATGACGTAGGCCATGGGAGCGGCGATCATATCGACGCCCGATTTCCGCCCTGCACCGGTTCGGAGGCGGGTTCTGCAAGTCGCCGAAGGGGAGTTCTCGTGGTCGCGGCGGAATAGATTCCCGCTGCGTGATCCTCCTCACGGGCGCGACGGGGAACGTCGGATCGGCACTCCTGCGGCATCTGATCGCCTCGGGCCAGCGGGTCCGCTGCCTCGTGCGCGATCCGCGGCGCCTCGGGCCAGAGCGCGTGCGCGTCCAGATCGCGCTTGGAGATCTCGCGAACCCCGCATCGTTCCGGAACGCCTTGCGGGGAGTCGACACGGTGGTCCACCTGGCGGCGGCCATCCGCGACCAGCCCCGCGCGTCGCTCGAGGAGCTGAACGCCGTGGCCACGTTGCGCCTGCTGCGGGCCGCGGAGCGGACGGGGGTGGAGCGATTCCTGTTCTTCTCTGCGCTCGGGGCGTCGCTCAACAGCCGCGCACGGTTCTTCCGGGCGAAGGCGCTGGCGGAGCGCTCGGTCGACCGCTCGCCGCTCGAGACGACGGTCTTCGCGCCGTCGATCGTCTACTCGCCGCGCGACCCCTGGATCCGGCTGCTCGAGGCACTTTCGCTGATGCCCGCCATGCCGATCTCCGGATCCGGTAAGGCGCTCTACCAGCCGATCTGGGCGGAGGACGCCGCGGCCTGCGTGACGGCCGTGCTCGCTGGCCGCGGCGAGGTCCGGGACCGGATCGAGCTGGCTGGCCCGGACACGCTCTCCTACGACGACATCGCCCGGGTCGCGCTCCAGGCGATCCACCGCCGCCGGCGGCTTCTGCACGTGCCGCTACCTGTCGTGCGGGCGGGCCTCGGGAGCCTGGAGCGGATCGTGGGAGGCAGCGCGTTCGCCACCTGGGAGGAGGCGGAGCTGATGGAGATCCCGATGACCACTCCGCGCGGGACAGCCGACGCGGAGGCGCTCGGGGTGAGCCCGCGCCCGATGCGCGCCGTCCTCGGCGCCTGATCGCTCCGGACCCTGCTGACTTAGGGGCAATACGTGCCCCCAGGGCAGGAAGGCCCACTTGATCTGGCTGGACGACCGCCTTCGTCGCCTCCATAAAGGTGAAGGGCCCGGCGCCAAGGCCGGGCCCTTCGGAAACTGCCGAGGTGGGCCGGCTCCCTACATCATTCCGTCCATGCCCCCGGGCATTCCGGCCGGCGCCGCGTCCTTCTCGGGCATCTCCGCGACGATCGCCTCGGTGGTGAGGATGTTCTTCGCGATCGATGCCGCATTCTGGAGCGCGGACCGCGTGACCATCGCCGGGTCGATCACGCCCTCGGAGACCAGATCGACGATCTCACCGCTCTCCGCGTTGAGCCCGTGGCCCGCCTTCGCCTTGCGAACGTCGTTCACGACGACCGACCCCTCGAGACCCGCGTTGTCCGCGAGCTGACGGACGGGCTCCTCCAGGGCCCGGAGGATGATCCGGCCGCCGGTCTGCTCGTCGCCCTCGAGAGCGTCGATCTTGATCGAGTCCGCCGCGCGGAGCAGCGCGACGCCGCCGCCCGGCACGATGCCCTCCTCGAGCGCCGCCCGGGTGGCTTGAAGCGCGTCCTCCACGCGGTGCTTCTTCTCCTTCATCTCGGTCTCGGTCGCCGCGCCCACCTTCACGACCGCCACGCCGCCCGCGAGCTTCGCCAGCCGCTCCTGGAGCTTCTCGCGGTCGAAGTCCGAGTCGGTGTTGTCGATCTCGTTCTTGATCTGGTTGATGCGGCCCTTGATCGCGTCGCTGTCGCCCGCCCCGTCGATGATCGTGGTGGTGTCCTTCGCCACGACGACGCGGCGTGCACGGCCGAGCTGGGAGAGCTGCGTGTTCTCCAGCTTGAGGCCCATCTCCTCGGTGATCACCTCGCCGCCCGAGAGGATCGCGATGTCCTCGAGCATGCGCTTGCGGCGGTCACCGAACCCCGGCGCCTTCACCGCGACGCCGGTGAAGGTGCCGCGGAGCTTGTTCACCACGAGCGTGGCGAGCGACTCGCCCTCCACGTCCTCGGCGATGATCAGGATCGGCTTGCCGGACTGGATCGTCTGCTCGAGCATGGGCAGTAGATCGCGCACGGAGCCGATCTTCTGGTTGGCGATCAGGATGTAGGGATCCTCGAGGGTCGCCTCCATCCGGTCCTGGTCGGTGACCATGTACGGCGAGATGTAGCCCTTGTCGAACTGCATGCCCTCGGTGAACTCGAGGTCCATGCCGAACGTCTGG
>JAFAQQ010000116.1 GCA_019246335.1 Actinomycetota bacterium
GAACAGCTCCTTGCGCTTGCGCTTCCCCTTCGGGAGCTTGTCCGGCGACACGACAACCGCGTAACCCGAGCGGTTGTCGACGAGGACCTTGCCGTTGCGGTCGACGATCCGGCCGCGCGGCGCCTGGACGTTGATCTCGCGGACCCGGTTGTTGTTCGCCTCGGTCCGGTAGCGGTCGCCCGAGAGCACCTGGAGGTACCAGAGCCGGAAGAACACGACGCCGAACATCACGAGCGCGACCCCGCCGATGATCGCCACGCGCAGGGCGAGCTGCGGTGTGATGGGGGGGCGAGTCTCGCGGTCGAGGTACACGGGCTAGCGATCCCCTCTGGGCGCGGTTCGGCGCATGCTAGATGGTGGATTCCGAACCATCAGACCTCCAGCCCACGCAGGCCGATCGGCCCGGTCTCGCGCGTCTCGGCGCGGCGCCGCCGGCCCGCGGGATGCGCCAGGAGAACGGGCCGGAGCACGCGGCGGATGAGCCCGAAGACCGGCACCGCGATGATCGCGTTCAGCAGCGTCGTGACGATCGCGTCACGTACGACGAGCCCGCTGATCGACGGGGCGGTCTCGAGCATGAAGCTCACGGCCGCGAAGGCCACGAGGTATCCGAGGGTCGCCGCCGCGCCCACCGGGATCGCGATCAGGCCGTGCGCTGGATCGCGGAGCTCGCCGTAGCGGCCGACGCCATAGCCGACCGCCGAGAGGACGAGCGAGGAGGAGCCGACGTTCTGGCCGAGCGCGAGGTCGAGGAGGAGCCCGACGGAGAAGCCGGTGACCGCCCCGGGGATGCTGCCCGCCCAGAGCGCCACCGCGCCCACGATCAGGGGCGTGAGGTCGGGTGCGGAGCCCAGGATCTGGAGCTGGGAGAGGCCCGAGACCTGAAGGACGACGCCGAGCAGGACGAGCAGCCCGGTCCGCAGCAGCGTCCCGCCCGTCAGCGTCATGGCCCGACCCCCACGCTCGCCGCCTGGACGCCGGGCTGGCGCGCGGTCAGGACCTGGACGTAGTCCATCCGCCGGAAGTCGGCGAACGCCTGCACGTGCACCCGCTGGTATGTCTCGATCTCGTTCGGGCTGGCCGAGCGGACCCGCCCGATCGGGATCCCGCGCGGGAAGATCGACTGCAGGCTGCCGGAGCTGAACCCCGAGGTGATCACGACCTGGCCGGCCTTGATCTGGCGCCCCTTCTGGATGTAGTCGAGCTGCAGGTCGTTCGGGTCGCCGACCGCCGGCCGCAGTATCCCGCTCGAGCCGTCGGGCATGATCTGCGCCGAGACCGCGCTCGACGCGTCGGTGATCAGCGTGACCTGAGCCGTGCTCGACGTCGTGGAAGCGACCTTTCCGACGAGGCCGTCGCCCGTCACCACAGGCTGGTCGGTGCGGATCCCGTCGTCGGATCCCTTGTCGATCGCGATCGAGGAGTACCAATCGGTCGGCGAGCGGGCGATCACGCGCGCTGTGACGGGGTTAGTTCCTTGCGGGAAGCCCGGCTGGCGCGGCAGCCCCACCATCGCGCGTAGCTGCTGGTTCTCGCGCAGCGCGGTCTCGGCGGCCGCGAGCCGGGCGCGCGTGGCCGCGAGCTGCTGCTTGAGCTTCTTGTTCTCGCCCTTCGCGTTGAAGGCGTCCCCCACCCAGTTGAAGAGGTCGCGGAACGGCTTCAGCGCCGTGCTGGCCCCCGCTTCGATCGGCGACAGCACCTGCTGGGCCCCGCGCTGGACGCCGTGGAGCAGGCCCGATGGCGACTCCCCGAAGTAGGCCGTCAGGAGGATCAGCGAAAGGCACAGCAGGACCGCCAGGGCGGCCCGCCTTCTGCGGATGACCTTCTTGTCGTACACGTTTCCGGCGTCCCCCCTCGCGCTAATGGTTAAGCGCGATTCGGACATGTCAGTACCGCCGGCGTCCGCGCGAGTTGTTGCGGTTCGATCGGTGGATCGCCTCGAACTCCTCGAGCGACCGGCCGGACCCCACCGCAACGCACGTCAGGGGCGACTCCGCTAGGTGGGCCGGCATCTGCGTCTCGTCGCGCAGGCGCTCGTCCAGCCCCTGCAGGAGCGAGCCGCCGCCGGCCATCATGATCCCGCGGTCCATGATGTCGGCCGCCAGCTCGGGCGGGGTGCGGTCGAGGGTCTCCTTGACGGCGTCGACGATCGCCTGGAGCGGCTCGTCGAGCGCGTGCCTGACCTCCTCGCTCGTGAGGACCACGGTCTTCGGCAGCCCGGAGACGAGATCCCGGCCGCGGATCTCGGCCTGCACCTCCTCGCCAAGCGGGAACGCCGAGCCGATCTCCAGCTTTACCTCCTCCGCGGTCTGTTGACCGATCATCAGCTTGTACTCCCGCTTGACGTAGCTGATTATCGCCTCATCGAGCTCGTCGCCGCCGATGCGGATCGACTGCGAGACGACTATCCCCCCCAGCGAGATCACCGCCACCTCGCTGGTGCCGCCTCCGATGTCGACCACCATGTTGCCCGTCGGCTCGCCCACGGGCAGGCCGGCCCCGATCGCGGCGGCCATCGGCTCCTCGATCAGGTAGGCCTGGCGCGCGCCCGCCGAGAGGCACGCCTCCTCCACCGCCCGCTTCTCGACGCCCGTGACGCCGGACGGGACGCAGACCACGACGCGCGGGTGCGCCCACCGGTTCTGATGGACCTTCTGGATGAAGTGACGCAGCATCTGCTCGGTGACGTCGAAGTCGGCGATCACGCCGTCCTTGAGCGGCCGGATGGCCTGGATCGTGCCGGGGGTGCGGCCGAGCATCCGCTTGGCCTCGATCCCGACCGCGTGGACCTCGCCCGTTCGCGAGTCGATGGCCACCACGGACGGCTCGGAGAGGACGATTCCGCGGCCGCGCACGTAGACGAGCGTGTTGGCGGTCCCGAGGTCGACCGCCATGTCGCGGCCGCCGAAGCCGGTTACGTACGAGAAAAAGCCCACAGATGGAGAATCGGAGACACTGAGCCTTCCAGGCGGCACCCCTCGTCCAGACCGGTCTTTGCGCCCCGCCACCGCGAGCCAAGCCGGCTGGGAGCGGAGAGTCTAACGAACGGATTTTTGCGAAAATTGCGGGGCGAGAACGGCGTTGCAGCGGTCACGGGGCGGGGTCGCGGCCGGGCTGGCGAAGCAGGTCGGGGGCGAGCCGCGTGAGCTCGGCCACCGGCAGCCCCACGACGTTCCAGAAGTCGCCCTCGATCGCCTCCACCAACGCGGCGCCGCGCCCCTGGATCGCGTAGGCGCCCGCGCGCTCGCGCCACTCGCCGCTTGCCACGTACCAGGCCAGGTCGGGCTCCTCGAGCCGCCGGAACCGCACCCGGGTCAGGGCGCTCGAGGTGCGCTCCTCGCCGGCGCCCGAGAGCAGCGCGATCCCGCTCCAGACCTCGTGGGTCCTGCCCGATAGGCGGCGGAGCATGAGCTCCGCGGCGGAGGCGTCCTCCGCCTTGCCGAACACCCGGCCGTCGAGGACCACCTCGGTATCGACGGCGAGGATGCGACCCTCCCCTTGTGCGCCGGCCGCGGCACGCGCCTTCCGGAGCGCGTTCTCGACCACCACCTGTCGCGGCTCCCCGCGATGCTCCTCCTCGACCTCCGGCTCCGACACCGTGAACTCGATATCGAGCTGGTCGAGGATGGCCCGCCGTTGCGGCGAGCGCGAGGCGAGCACGAGCGGCGCCGCCACCCGGTCAGGGGAGATCGGGGAAGAACAGCTCGATCTCGCGCCGCGCTGAGTCGCCCGAGTCCGACCCGTGGACGAGGTTCGTCTGCACCTCCAGGCCGAAGTCGCCACGGATGGAGCCGGGCGCGGCCTCGAGTGGGTTGGTCGCGCCGATGACCTGCCGTGCGGCGGTCACCGCCTCGTGGCCCTCGAGGACCATCGCGACCAGCGGGCCGCCCGTGATGAAGTCGACGAGCTCGGCGAAGAACGGCTTCTCGCGATGCTCTGAGTAGTGGCGCTCGGCCAGGTCGCGCTCGACGACCATGTGCTTCAGGGCGACGATCGCGAGGCCCTTGGCCTCGAATCGGCGGATGACCTCGCCGGTGAGCCTTCGCGCGAAGGCGTCCGGCTTCACCAGGATCAGGGTGCGGTTCATGTGCGGGTCGGCTTCGGCCTACGCGGCGTCCGAGCCGTCCCTGCCATCGGAGCTGCGCGATCGCGTGCGGGTCACGGTCCTTTGCTCGTCAGGCTGGCGGTCTGCGGCGCCCGCGTTCTGGCGCTGCTCGGGCGAGGCGGGCCGGGAGCGCTCGCCCTGCGTGGACCGCGACCGCTCTGCCTGTGAGGATCGCGTACGCTCCGCCTGCGCCGCGCGAGAACGCTCGGAAGGCGCGGCGCGCGGTCGGTCGGCATTGCCCGCTCGAGGCCCGGCCGCCGCCTCTCGCGTCTCGCGCGAGGCACGCGGTGCGGATCGCTCCTGTGCCGGCTGGGTCGCCGGCCGCGTCGCACGCCGGGTCGGGCGCCTGCGTGGCTCCTCTTCCGCGGTCGCCCGGCGCGGGGTCTCCGCCTCGCAGTAGGGGCACAGCCGCCAGCGGGGGTCGAGCGGGCGGCCGCACGAGACGCACGGCTCCTTTAGCTTGCGCGCGCAGTTCGGGCACCGGAGGTAGGACTTCTCGATCTCGGTTCCGCACTTCGGGCAGGCCTGGTGCTCGACCTGCGAGAGCCTCGCCTCCGCCGCGGCGATCTCGAGCTCGCGCTCGCGCACGTCGTCGAGGTACTCGGGCGGCCGCACGATCATGTAGACGACCGCGCCCACGAACGGGAAGAAGAACGACCCCGCGGCGGCGCAGGTGACGAGCATCTGGTCGGCGACGCGGCGGCGCGCGTCGGCGTAGGTCCAGAACACGAGCGCGAGCCAGATCGCGATCAGGATCAGCAGCAGCAGCTTGACCGCCAGGTTGAGCCCGTCGTTCGAGATGCCGAAGACGGCGAGGGCGCCCATGAGCAAGCGGAGTCTAGCCGGGTTGCAGGCGGCCGAACCGCCCACTAGCCCGCTCGAGCGGAACGTTCCGCAGCCCGTCCAGAACGGTCCCGTCGGACCGCGCGCAGCGCGTTGCCGCTACAGGAGCGCCTTCCCCAGCGCGAACCCGACCGCGAAGAACAGCAGGATCACCGCGGCGACGACCACGGCCACCACGCCGACCATCGTGAGGATGCCGGGGCCCTCCTCCTCCATCTCAATCAGCTTGCCTCATCGTCGCTCTCCGGAAACCCGAAGCGCGTCCTCCGCGCGGACGAGCTCGCCGATCAGATAGATGGAGCCGGCGGCGACGACCGCTCCCGACCCCCCCGCGACCGAGCGGGCGCGGTCGATCGCCGCCTCCGGCGACGGCGCCACCTCGGCCGGTGGCCCCCCGATCTGCGCACACAGCGTGAGCAGCGTCGCGGGCGGCAGGGATCGAGGATTGGAGCTGCGCGTGAAGACGAGGTGATCGAGCTGCGGCGCCAGCTCACGCAGCATCCCGGCGGCATCCTTGTCGTCGAGGATTGCGACGACTCCGGCGAGGGGACGCCGCGCGCCGACGACCTCGGGAAGCGCCTCGCGGAGCGCGGCGGCGCCGGCCGGGTTGTGCGCACCGTCGTAGATGGTGAGCGGATCCTCGCTCACGACCTCCATGCGACCCGGGATCACGACCTCGTCTGCGGCTCGCCGGACCGCGCCCGCGTCGAGCCCGCCCAGGAACGCCTCGGCGGCCGCGCGGGCCAGGGCGAAGTTGCGCCGCTGGAAGGGTCCGCGGGCGCGGCGTGGAGTCTCCGCGTCCGCCGCGACGCGGACCAGCCTGGCGTGCCGCTCCCCCGCCACGCGCCGCGCCACGACGTCAGCCTCGTCGTCGAGCTCCCCGACGACGAGCGTCGCGTGATCGCGCACGACCGCGAGCTTCTCCTCGGCGATGTCGCTGATCGTGGGACCGAGCCACCTCGTGTGCTCCAGTCCGACCGAGCTGAGCACCTGCACCCTGGAGGGGATCACGTTGGTCGCGTCGAAGCGGCCGCCGAGGCCGGCCTCGATCACCGCCACCTCCACGCCGCGCCTGGCCAGCTCGCTGTACGCCGCGGCGGTCAGCGCTTCGAACTGCGTCACTCGGTCGTCGTCGCCCGCCGCCGTCCGGTCGACGAGCCGCGCCGCGTGCCCCGCGCGCTCCACCGCCGCCGCGAACGTGCCGGCGTCGAGCGGTCGCTCGCCGATCTCGATCCGCTCCGCGAACGAGCGCAGGTGCGGCGAGGTGTAGGTCCCGGTCCGAAGCCCGTGGCGCTCCAGGATCGCCGCGGTCATGCGGGTCGTCGACGACTTGCCGTTCGACCCCACGACGTGGATGCTCGCGAAGCGCCGCTGGGGCATGCCGAGCGCCGTCATGAGCTTGTGCATGCGGTCGAGGCCAAAGCGCATGCCGAACAGCTCGAGTTCGAGCAGGTAGGCCTCGGCTTCGCGCGGGTTCACGCGGGCGAGTGTATGCGCGGGACCAGCGGGTTACTCGGACGGGAGCGCGCCCACGAACTCGGCGAGCGCTCGCCGGTCGCGCAGCGGCGGCCCGTGCCCGAAGCAGACGAGCTCCGGCTCGAGGCCGGCGAGCCGCCGGGCGGACTCGCGGTTGCGGGCGGGGTCGGGCGT
>JAFAQQ010000223.1 GCA_019246335.1 Actinomycetota bacterium
CCCGCGATCTCGCTCCCCGGCGGCCTGAGCGAGGGCCTGCCGGTCGGGATCCAGCTCGCGGGCCCGGCGTTCAGCGAGAACCGCATCCTCGCCGCCGCGTACGCGCTCGAGCAGGCGATCGGCTTCGAGGGGAGGCCGTTCGATGACCCCTGAGGGGCCGGCCGCCGAGCGCCGCTACGAGCCCGTCATCGGCCTCGAGATCCACGTACAGCTGCGGACCCGCACGAAGATGTTCTGCGGGTGCGCGCTGTCGTTCGGCGAGGAGCCCAACACGCGCACGTGCCCGATCTGCCTGGGTCACCCCGGCACGCTCCCGGCGGTCAACGCGGAGGCGGTGCACTTCGGGCTGATGATCGCCCTGGCGCTCGAGTGCGACCTGGCCGAGCGGTCGGTCTTTCACCGCAAGAACTACTTCTATCCCGACCTGCCGAAGGGCTACCAGATCTCGCAGTACGACGTCCCCCTCGCGCGCAACGGTGTCCTCGGCGACGTTCGGATCCATCGCGTCCACCTCGAGGAG
This sequence comes from Actinomycetota bacterium, assembly GCA_019246335.1. Lineage (GTDB taxonomy): Bacteria > Actinomycetota > Thermoleophilia > Solirubrobacterales > Thermoleophilaceae > AC-37. The sequence goes on from JAFAQQ010000223.1 coordinate 521, forward strand.
GACGCCGCGAAGCTCGTGCACGCGGGGAGCTCGGGGCGCCTGCACGGCGCCGAGGCGAGCGTCGTCGACTTCAACCGCGGCGGCACGCCGCTCGTCGAGATCGTCACCGAGCCCGACATCCGGTCGGCGGCGGAGGCCGCCGAGTGGGGGAGGCTCCTGCGGGCCACGCTGCGCGCGACGGGCGTGTCCGACGTGAACATGGAGGAGGGGTCCCTCCGCGTCGACGCAAACGTGTCGATCCGCCCGGCCGGCGAGTCGACGTACGGGACCAAGGCCGAGCTCAAGAACATGAACTCGTTCAGGTTCCTCGAGCGCGGGATCGAGGCGGAGCTCGCTCGGCAGGAGGCGATCGTGCGCGACGGCGCCGAGGTCGAGCAGGAGACGCTCCACTTCGACCCTCAGACGGGCGCGCTCACGCCGCTGCGCTCGAAGGAGTACGCGCACGACTACCGCTACTTCCCGGAGCCCGACCTGGTCCCGGTGGCCCCGACCGAGGAAATGGTCTCACGCGCGCGGGGCGCCCTGCCGGAGCTTCCCGCGGCGCGCGCAGGCCGGCTGGAGGCCGACCGCGGCCTGCCGCCCGAGACGGCGCGGCTGCTCGCGTTCCGGGCGGAGCTCGGCGACTACTACGAGGCCGCGCTCGCGGCTGATGGCGACGTCGACCCCCGCGCCCTCGCCAGCTGGGTGACGAACGACCTCCAGGCCAGGCTCGGGGACGGCGAGGATCCGGCGCGCTCCTCCGTGGAGCCCGCTGCGCTTGCCAGGCTTGTCGCGATGGTCGGCGAGCGCCGGATCTCCCAGTCGGCCGCGAAGGAGGTGCTCGACGTGCTCGCCGCCGAGGGCGGGGACCCGGAGGCGATCGCGTCCGAGCGCTCGCTCGAGATGGCGGGCGGCGACGAGATCGCGCAGGTCGTGGAGCGCGCGCTGGAGCAGAACGCCGACGCGGTCGAGCAGGTCCGCGCCGGCAACCAGAAGGCGATCGGCGCGATCGTTGGCGCGGTCATGCGCGAGACGAAGGGCCGCGCGGACGGGGGCGAGGTGCAGCGCCTGATCCGCGAGCGGATCGAAGCCTGACCGGCCGCCGAGCGGGCGTGCCGCGGACCGCCGGCGACGAAGGCGACCGCCGCGGGCGCCCGTCCGGGTGGTCTCGGGCTGGGCGTATCATCGGCTGCCACCGTCTCGAGGAGGTCTTCCGATGTCGCGACTCATCCGCATGGACCAGACCGGGCATTCGACGCTCGCGGAATGGAAGGCGGGCGATGAGACCGGATACCGCGAGGCTGTCGAGGCCTTCACCCGGGAGCTCGACAACGGCTACATCGGCACCGTGAGCGTCGGGCCGGGGCGGGCGACGCACGTGCGCGAGCTGCCGCTCGACGCAGACCTGGTGGTCATGCGTCGTCCCATCGCGGGCGGATAGCGCGGGCGTGGAGGCCGCCGGGATGTCGTCCGGCGCCGGCGCGCTCCCCGAGCTCGCGGCGGTTCCCTGGCGGCCGCGCGCGAGCGCCGAGTCCCTGCGCCGCCGGGGAGCCGTGTGGACCGTCCTCACGACGCTGCACGTCGCGCCGTTCCTCGCCGTCGCGGTAGTGCTCGTGCTGCTCCAGCCGCTGACGGCGCCGGTCGCCCTCGCGGCGCTGGCGCATGCATGGATCATTCCGGAGCTCTACGCGCACCGCGGCGCCAGCACGATCCGGCTCAGGCGAGAGGCGCCGGCGCGGGCGGAGCCCGTCGCGCAGGGGTTCCTCGGCGACCTGCTCGGCCACCCCGAGCGCGACCTCCAGCGACGGACGGGACTTGCGCTCGAGCGTGGCGCGCTGGGCGTCTGGGTGGTCGGCGAGGCGGGCGCGGTGCTCTTCACGGCTGGCGGGCGCAGGGTCCACTGCTTCTGCGTCGCCACCACGGACAGGGACCTGCCGCGCTCGGACCGGATCGCGCACCTGCTGCTCGCCCTGCGCACGGACGAGCGCGGCTTCGCCACCGTCGCCAACCACGCTTTCTCGGGCGCGCCGTGGCGGCTCGCCCGGCGCCTCGGGCCGGACGCGCGGCTCGCCCTTCGGGCGGCACGCCGGTTGGCCAGCGCGGCGTAGCGTCCCGCACGTGGCCTGGCGCGTCGCGATCGTCGGCGGAGGGTTCGGCGGCTTCTATGCCGCGCGTCGCCTCGAGCGCATCCTCCCGCACGAGAGCGCGCGCGTCACGCTCGTCACCGACGTCAACTACCTGCTCTACACGCCGCTCCTGCCCGGTGCGGCGGCGGGCACGCTCGAGCCCCGGCACGTCGTGATCCCTCTCCGCGAGGAGCTGTCGCGCACCGCGGTCATGCTCGGGCGGCTGACGGGCGCGGATCCCGCCCAGCGGACGATCGCGGTGACGAGCGCCGACGGTCGCGAAGAGCGCATCGAGTACGACCAGTTGGTGCTGGCGCTGGGCTCGGTGCCGCGCACCGCGCCGATCCCCGGCCTGCGCGAGCACGCGCTCGGCTTCAACTCGCTGCCGGAGGCCGTCGCCCTGCGGAACCGCACGCTGCTGAACCTCGAGGTCGCGGAGTCACTGGACGACCCCGACGCGCGGCGGCCGCACCTCACCTTCCTCTTCGTTGGCGCCGGCTACGCGGGGGTCGAGGGGATCGCCGAGCTGCAGGACTACGTGGCGGACGTGATCACGCGCTACCCGCGCTCGCGGCTGGACGGGACACGGTGGATCCTGGCGGAGCTGCGGGAGCGCATCATGCCCGAGATCACGCCCTCCCTCGCGGCCTTCGCGGAGCGCGAGCTGCGCGCGCGCGGCATCGAGGTTCGCACCGGGACTGGCCTCGCGTCGATCGAGGGCGACCGCGCGGAGCTCTCGGACGGCGAATCGATCCCGACGCGCACAGTGTGCTGGACGGCCGGCGTGCGGCCACCGGCGCTGACGCGCGAGCTGGGCCTGCCGGTCGACGCGGACGGGCGGATCGTCGTCGACCGCACGATGCAGGTCGATGGCCATCCGGGCGTCTGGGCGGTCGGCGACTGCGCGGCGGTGCCGGACCCGGCGAAGGGGGGAAGGGCGCCCTCGCCGCCGACCGCCCAGCACGCGCTCCGCCAGGGGCGCCGGGTGGCCGACAACGTCGCCGCGGCGATGGGTCGAGGCCGACCCCGCAGGTTCCGCTACCGGACCAAGGGCGTCTTCGTGGACATGGGCCGCCACAAGGCGGTCGCGGAGGTGGTCGGGATCAAGCTCAGCGGCTTCCTCGCCTGGTGGATCGCGCGGACGTACCACCTCGCGATGATGCCCGGGACCGCGCGGCGGCTGCGTCTGGTCACCGATTGGACCGTTGGCCTCTTCTTCGGGCGCGCATCGGCCGAGCTCGGCCAGCTGGGGACTCCGGCGCGGCTTGGCGATGGGAGCGGCGGGGGCGAGGCCGCGGCCTCGGAGTAGTACTTCCGTCCAGAAAGGGGCACCGGTCGTGAATTTCGCTGGCCTCGCCCGAGCCAGCGGGTTACGTTGGTTATCCGGCAGGGCGCCGGCGAGGATCGCATGGAGACCAGAGGACTCACATCGAGGGGAGGCGCGTTCGCCGCGGCGCTTTGCGCGGCGGTCGCGCTTGCGGTCCCGGGCCAGGCGGTCGCGAACTGGCGCCCTGCCGGAAAGCCGGTCGCGCGGAGCCGCGGCGAGATCCGCGGGTACGACCTAAAGCGCGTCGGCGGCGTCCCGTACGTGGCCTGGAGCGCTTCCGACGGCCGCAACTACGTCATCAGGGTCGCGCGCCTCGATGCAGTTTCGGGAAGGTGGGTCCGGGTCGGGCCCGTCGTCAACCGCGACGGGTCGAAGGACGCCGACACGCCCTCGCTGGCGGCCGGCCCGAGAGGGACGCCGTGGGTCGCCTGGGTCGAGGTCGACCGCCGCGGCGTCAAGCAGATTCGGGCCGCGCACCTCAGCTCCGACGGGAAGCGGTGGGTCGAACCCGACGCGCGCGACTTCTCGATCAACTACCGGCCCGGGGCGAGCCAGCCCTACGGCCGCGATCGTTCGATCTGGTACGCGGACTCGCCGCAGCTCACGTTCTTCGGACGCGTTCCATACATCACCTTCCTGCAGGACAACCCCGCCGAGTACGAGGTCGACGTGGTGCGGCTCACGGCGAAGGGCCGCGGATGGGAGCGCGTCTCACGCGGAGTATCCGGCGAGGACATCCCCAGCACACCGCGCGCGCTCGTCTTCTCGAACCAGCTGCTCGTGGGCGTGACCGAGGACTCCGACGCGGTCGTGGTGGCGAGCCGCTCCAACCGGGCTTGGCATCCCCTCGGAGGCATTGCGAACACCTCGGCGCCGGGCACCCCGGAGGGCGCCATCGGCGCGCTCGCGAGCCTCCACGGCGAGCCCTACGTGCTGTGGCGCAGCGAATCGCCGAGCCCGAGCCAGGTGTACGTGTCACGGTTCAGCGGCGGAGCCTGGCGCCTCGTCGGCGGAGGACCGGTCGGCTCGGGGCAGGGCTCGAGCCTGCGGGTGATCGGCGGGCGCCTGTACGCGGCGCTCGTCGACGGCGGCGCCCACGTCTCGCGCCTCTCGGACGACGGAGCGAGCTGGCAGTCGGTTGCGGGCGCGATCAACAGCGACGCCCCAACGGGAATGCCGGTCCTGACCGGCGTCTGCGGTGCTCCATACGTCGCGTTTGCGGACACGGCCGCGGGTGTCACCTCCTTGCGGGTCGCGAGGCTCGCGGAGGCTCCCGCTCCGATCGGCGCCGACGACGGCGACGGCTCGGACCTCGGGGCCACGCCGGGCGCCGCCCGCTGACCAAGGCTCCGCGCGCGCGGCCCGACGTAGACTCCGCGCCGGTGCCAGAGCTGTCATTCCGGGAGGGAACAACCGCGGACCTCCTGGAGACCTTCGCGCTGTCCGAGCGCGCCATGCACGACTCGGCGGCGAGGCACGGCGCGGTGCCACGCGACGTCCCGCCGACCGAGGACCGCATTCGCGCCGATTGGGCTCGCCAGCGCCCCCTGATCGAGTTCATCGACGCGCAGCGGGAGAGTCGACACCTGATCTGCGAGAACGGCGGCGGCCAGCTCGTGGGGTACGCGCGCATGGTGCGCTTCGGGGCCATGGAGGAGCTCACCGAGCTGATGGTCGATCCGGACCACCAGGGGGCCGGCGTGGGAAGGTCACTGCTCGAGCGCTGCTGGCCGGGCGACCCGACCCCCGAGCTCGGCCGCATCGTGGTGGCGGCGGGCGCGCCGAGCGACCTCACGCTCTACACGGAGTTCGGCGTGATGCCGATCGGCGGTCACTGGCACATGCGGGCCAGCACCGACGAGTATCGCCTCCGCCGCTCACAGGAGACGGACGCACCGCTGCCCCAGGTGCACGTGCTCACCGCGGAGCGGGCCGTCGAGGAGTGGACGACGCTCGAGCCCGACGCGATCGGCCACGAGCGCCCGGAGCTCCACGAGTTCTTCGCGCGCGACCGGTCGTGCCTCGCGTACACGCGCGATGGAGATCGGCGCAGCGATTCCCTGTGCTGGGTGAGCGCGAGCGGCGAGATCGGGCCGGCGATCGGCCGGACCGCCGGTGACCTCGTTCCGGTCGTGCTGGCCGCGCTCGACCGGGTCGCGGTGGGTCGCGACCTCGAGAGCCTGAGCGTTTACGCGACGACCCTGTCCTGGTGGCTAATCCGGCGGCTTCGGCGCCTTGGGTTCCGCGTCTTCTGGCCGAGCTGGGTCATGTGCTCGGTCCCCCTTCCCGGGCTCGACCGATACGCGCCGACCCGCCCCCCGCACGTGCTCTGAGCACGCTTCGGGCTCTGCCACAATGGATTCATGAGCGAAGCACTCAGGGACATCGGCGGCAAGCTCCTGGCCATCGTCATCCTGCTGGTCGCCGGCTGGATCCTGCTCAAGATCGTGATCGGAGTCGTCACGGCGGTGGCCTGGATCGTCGTCGCTGTCCTCGCCGTGGTCGCGGTCATCTGGGCTCTCAACCGGCTGCTCTGACCATCCCCATGGGCGGGATCGAGTACGTCGTCATCGCGGGTTTCTTCGGGCTCGCCGCGGGCGTGGTCGCCAAGATCAAGGGGGCCGGCTTCTGGATCTGGTTCGTGATCGGGACCGTGCTTCCCGGAATCGGCCTGCTCGGCGCGATCCTCTCGCGCTGGGAGAGCCACGAGCTGCGCCGCCGCTGTGAGGAGTGCGGCAAGGTGGTCGCGCTCCACGACCAGGTCTGCATGCGCTGCGGCCGGGACCTCGACTGGCCCGCCGAGGCACTCGCTCCGCGAGCCGGCGCCCGCTAGATTTCCTCGCACCGATGCGAGCGGTCGACGCGATCATGGAGTGCCTGAAGGCGGAGGGCGTCGACACCGTCTTTGGGATCCCCGGCGGCGCGAACCTCCCCACCTACGACGCGCTCTACGACGGCGGAATCCGCCACGTCCTGTGTCGCCACGAGCAGGGCGCGGGCCACGCCGCCGAGGGCTACGCGAAGGCCTCGGGCAAGGTCGGCGTGGCGCTCGCGACCTCGGGCCCGGGGGCCACGAACCTCGTGACGCCGATCGCCGACGCGGTCATGGACTCGGTGCCCACCGTCTTCATCACCGGACAGGTCCGCACCGAGCTGATCGGCACCGACGGCTTCCAGGAGGCCGACACGACCGGCATCACGATGCCGATCGTCAAGCACTCGCTGATGATCCAGGATCCGCGCGAGATCCCGGCGGCGATCCACGAGGCGTTCCACATCGCCCGCACCGGCCGGCCCGGCCCTGTGCTGGTCGACGTACCGCAGGACCTGTCCCGCGCGGACATCAGGTACGAGCCGGTCGACCGCGTGCACCTACCCGGCTACCAGCCGACCACCGAGGGCAATGCCAAGCAGATCAAGCTCGCGGCGAAGGCGCTCGCGAACGCCCGGCGGCCGGTGATCTACGCCGGCGGCGGCGTCGTAAACGCCGACGCCGCGCACGAGCTCGTCGAGCTCTGCACCTCCGACCGCTTTCCCGTGACCTGCACGGTGATGGGCCTCGGCGCCTTCCCCGCCCCCCACGACCAGTGGCTCGGGATGCTCGGCATGCACGGCACGCGGACGGCGAACTACGCGATGGACGAGGCCGACCTGATCTGCGCGGTGGGCGCGCGATTCGACGACCGGATCACCGGAAAGCTCTCCGAGTTCGCGCCGCGCGCGAAGTTCATCCACCTCGACATCGACCCGGCGGAGATCTCCAAGAACGTCCCCGCGCACATCCCGATCGTCGGCGACGCCAAGCGCGTCCTCCCGAAGCTGACGCGTGAGTACCGCGCGCTCGAGGCGGACTCCGCGCGGCTCGACGGCTGGTGGGAGCGGATCCGGGGATGGCAGGAGCGCTATCCGCTCGGGTACGACGACTCGGAGGACTCGGAGATCAAGCCGCAGTACATGGTCCAGGCGATGTACGAGGCGACGGGCGGCGACGCGATCGTCACCTCGGACGTGGGTCAGCACCAGATGTGGTGTGCGCAGTACTTCCACTTCTCGAGGCCGCGGCGCTGGATCAACTCGGGCGGTCTCGGGACGATGGGCTTCGGGCTGCCGTCTGCGATCGGCGCGAAGGTCGCCTGCCCGGACGACACCGTCCTGTGCCTCGCGGGCGACGGCTCGCTGCAGATGACCTCCCAGGAGCTCGCCACCGCGGTCGCCGAGGGTATCCCCGTGAAGGTCTTCATCATGAACAACGGGTACCTCGGCATGGTCCGGCAGTGGCAGGAGCTGTTCTGGGACCGCCGCTACTCCGCTGTCGAGATGGGGTCCACGCCGGACTGGGTGAAGCTCGCGGACGCGTACGGAGCGATCGGCATGCGGGCCACCGACAAGTCCACGCTCGTCGAGGCCATGCGGGACGCGATCGCCGCCGACGGCCCCGTGGTGCTCGACGTCCAGGTCACCAAGGAGGAGAACTGCTACCCGATGATCCCGGCAGGCCAAGCCGCGCGCGACATGGTGGGTTGATGGCGCAGCAAGCCGTCGCGCTCCGGCGTCCTCGGGTCTCGGCTTGGCCCACCAAGCCTTCGACCCTGCGTCCTTGGATCGCTCGGCGTTCGCGCCTCAACCTGGCCAACTCCGCGTGTCATGGGTGAACCCGGAACAAAAGACATCCTCAACCTGGCGGACCTCGAGGCCGCCGGCGGGATCCACACCGGTCGCAAGCACATCATCTCGCTGCTGGTCGAGAACAAGCCGGGCGTGCTGGCGCGGATCGCGGGGCTCTTCTCCCGGCGCGGCTTCAACATCCAGACGCTCGCGGTCGGCCCCACGGATGACCCGACGCTGTCGCGAATGACGCTCACGGTCGACGGTGCGCTCCAGCCGATCGACCAGGTGACGAAGCAGCTCCACAAGCTCGTCAACGTCATCAAGATTCGCGACCTCGAGCCCGGGGAGACCGTGGCCCGGGAGCTCGCGCTGTTCAAGGTGTCGGCCGACGGCGAGTCGCGGTCCCAGATCATGCAGTTCACCGACATCTTCAGGGGGAAGGTGATCGACGTCTCGAAGCGGTCGGTCACGATCGAGATCACCGGCACGGACGACAAGATCGAGGCGTTCGAGCGGATGGTGCGCCCATTCGGGCTGATCGAGATGGTGCGCACCGGCGAGATCGCAATCTCGCGCGGACGCGCGGCGACCTGACCCGGTAGGCGGCCCCTTGACGGCCACGCGGTCCGACGTCGCGGCGGGCGGAGGGGCTGGGCTCGAGCTCGAGCCACCGGTCCGCGCGCGCCTCGCAGAGCGGTTGGAGCGTGCCCGCGAGCTGGCCCGGCGGCGCGGCACGCCCGTGCTCGTGAGCGTCACGCAGCCGGTGGATCCGGCGATGGACGTGTCGGCGGCGGTGCTCGCGTCCCGCTCCGCCGGCGATCGTTGTTTCTGCTTCGAGCATCCCGACCGCGAGAGCTTTGCGCTGGCTGCGCTCGGCGAGGCGGCTGCGGTGGGCGCTCGGCCGGCCGAGCAGGCCAGGGCGGGCGATCCGCGCGGGCGTGCGCGGTTCGCGAGCGCATCCCACGAATGGCGCACACTCGTGGAGGGCGGACTGGTCGACGATCCGGCGCTGGATCCGATCGCGCCGCCGGCCACTGGGCCGCTCCTGGTCGGCGGCTTCGCCTTCGCTCCCGACGGCGGCGCCACGCCGGAGTGGGCGTCGTTCGGCGCCGGCCGCCTCAGCCTCCCCGAGGTCTCGCTTTCGCGTCACGGCGCCGAGGCGCGCATGACCGTGAACGTGATGGTGGACGGCGGGACGGGGGGCCTCTCGGGCCATCCTCGCCTCGGACACGACGACCCCGGGCCGGCGTTACTCGATCGGGCCCAGCCGGCGAGCCCCGGGCGGGACGGCGTCGAGGGGCTGGTGGATGCCGTCGAACGCCGCGTGCGCTCGCTTCGTCCCGCGCGCATGCCACTGCTCGACCCGGATCCGGCCGTGCCCGCCCGGGTGGGCAGCGCGGCGCCACCCGAGCACTTCGCGTCGGCGATCACGCGGGCCGTCGAGAGGATCGACGCCGGCGAGATCCAGAAGGTGGTGCTGGCGCGCGAGGTGCGCGTGCACGCGCCGGGCCCGATCGACGCGGCGGCGGTCTACGACGGCCTGCGCACCGCGTTCCCCGCGTGCTTCTGCTACCTCGCCGGCAGCCCCGACGCGCACTTCGTCGGCGCCTCGCCGGAGCTCCTCGTGCGGCGCGACGGGCAGCGCGCCCAGACGGTCGCCCTGGCCGGCACGCGGCGCCGCAGCGCGGACCCGGCCGTCGATCGTCACCTCGCCGAGCAGCTCCTGCAGTCGGCGAAGGACCGCGCGGAGCAGGGGATCGTGGCGCAGCGGATCGAGCGGGCGCTGCGGCCCGCGAGCGTCTGGGTCGCCGCGGCGGACGAGCCGGCGGTGGTGAAGGTGCAGAACGTGCAGCACCTGGCCACCCCGATCCGCGCGCAGCTCGCCGAGCCGGTGCCTTGCCTCGAGCTGGTGGGAATGCTGCACCCGACTCCCGCCGTCGGCGGCGAGCCCGCGGACCGCGCGCTGCCGCTGATCCCGGCCCTCGAGGGCCTCGACCGCGGCTGGTACGCCGGACCGCTGGGCTGGACCGATCTGGCCGAGGACGGCGAGTTCTGCGTCGCGCTGCGCTGCGCCCTGATCAGCGGCGGAGTGGCCCACCTGTACGCGGGCGAGGGGATCGTGCACGACTCGGTCCCATCCGAGGAGCTCGAGGCCAACGAGGCGAAGCTGCAGGCGCTCCTGCCCCTGCTCACCTGACTACCCGGGGGAGATCGCGGCGCGGAGTCGGTCGATCAGGCTCCGGTGCATCTCGACGTTGGTGCCGCGATCCGTGCGCACCTCGACCAGCCCGGGGCTGCCCACGGCGGCCCGGACCTCGGCCTCCTTCTCCACCCTGCGGTACGGCATTCCCGCCATCGCGGCCGCGGCCTCGAGGTCCACCTCGACGGGCGTCGCGATATAGCGCTCGTACTCCTCCCGGTCAGCCGCCGCCGCCACCGGCAGGAAGTCGAAGATCCCGCCGCCGCCGTTGTTGACGCAGACAACGGTGAGCTCGACGCCGAGCTGGCGCGCCGAGAGCAGGCCGCCCAGGTCGTGCACGAGCGCCAGGTCGCCGACCAGCGCGAAGACGCGCCGCTCGGACCCCAGAGCGGCGCCGGCGGCGGAGGAGATGGTCCCGTCGATCCCGTTGGCGCCGCGGTTGGCGAGGACGTGCAGGGGCTTGTCCGCGCGGGGCAGGTAGGTCTCGATGTCCCGGATCGGCATCGACGAGGCGACCCACAACGTCGACCCGTGCGGCGCCTCCGCCGCCACCGCGTTCCAGATGCGTGGCTCAAAGCCCTCCGGAGCGCCGGCGACGAGGCCGGGCACCAGCCCGTCGGCGTCCAGCCACGAGCGAAGCCAGACGTGGTCCGGCCGCGGCCTGCGCTCGGCGACTCTCTCGGCGAGCCGCCCGCACAGCAGCGCCGGGTCGCAGCGCTCGAGCCGCTCGGCCGTCCGCGTCGGCTCGTGCCACGCGAGGTCGGGATCGACGACGATCTGGCGCGAGCCCTCGAGCAACGCGCGGAGGCGCTTCGATGTCGGGGTGTCGCCGATCCGGACCACGAGCTCCGGCGCTTCCGAGCCGGTGAACCGCTCGCAGGCGAGGAGCGCGTCGTAGTGGGCGACGACGGGCCCGGTGGCGGCCTGCGGCCCGCAGCGAAGCCCGGATGTCGGCTCCGCGAGCGCGGGCCAGCCCGCGACCGCGGCGAGCCGCGCAACCGCGCGCGCGGTCTCCTCGGGCGCGCGGGTCGTCCCAACGACCAACAGGCCACGCCGCGCGGCTGACACGGCATCCGCCAGCTCCCGGACGGTGGAGTCGTCGGGACCGGCCTGCGAATGACCGATCGCCGCCCACGGAGCGCCGTCGTCTCGGCCGGCCCAGGTGCCCGTGTCGAGCTCCTCGGGGATCGGGGCGAGCGGCTCGCGCAACGGGAAGTTCAGGTGCACAGGGCCCGGGCGGGACGCGCTCGCCGTGTCGTACGCGCGGCACGCGAGCGCGCGGAAGTGGATCGCCGTGGAGCGCTCGGGCTCGTGCGAGCCGACCTCGACGAACCACTTCGCGAACGGCCCGTACAGCCTGATCTGGTCGATCGCCTGCCCGGCGCCGACGTCCCGGAGCTCCGGCGGCCGGTCGGCCGTCATCACGACGAGCGGCACGCGCGCCTCGCGGGCCTCCACGACGGCCGGCATCAGGTTCGCGGCCGCCGTTCCGGAGGTGCATGCGAGCGCCACCGGGCGGCCCGTGAGCTTGGCCAGCCCGAGCGCGACGAAGCCGGCGGAGCGCTCGTCGACGACCGAGTGCGCCTCGATCCGCGGCTCCGCCGCCAGCGCCAGGGCGAGCGGAGCGTTCCGCGATCCCGGTGAGGTGACTGCGTGGCGCATCCCGCAGCGGCCCAGCTCCTCGACGAACGCCTGGACCGGCGCATATGTGCGGTTGATCGGGATCATTCTCGACCGATGCCGGGACGGACAGTGGTCTTCGTGCCGGGCTTCATGCAGCACGCCGACGCCTGGTCGCCCGTCGCCGAGAGGGTCGGCGAACGCTACCCGACGCTCTGCGTCGACCCGACGGGCGACTCGCTGGCGGCCCGCATGCGCGAGATCGGGCAGTGCGTGCGCGCCGGGGACGTGCTCGTCGGGTATTCGATGGGCGGCCGGGTGGCGCTGCGACTGGCCGTCGAGGCTCGGCCCCCGCTCGGCGGCCTGGTCGTCGTCGGCGCGAGCGCGGGAATCGAGGACCCGCGCGCGCGGGTCCGGCGGCGGGAGGCGGACGACGAGCTTGCGGCCTGGATGGAGACCGCGTCGATAGCGGACGTCGTCCGGCGCTGGGAGCAGCGGCAGGTGTTCGCGTCTCAGACGCCCGAGCTCGTGGCGGCCCAGCGTCCGGGCCGGCTGGCGCACGACCCGCGCCGCCTCGCGAGCCTCCTACGATCGGCGGGCCAGGGCGCCACGCCGCCCATCTGGGATCGCCTTCCGGAGCTCTCGATCCCGGTGCTGGCCGTGGCGGGAGAGCTCGACGGCGCCTACGCGACCCAGGCCCGCCGGGTCGCGACGCTGATACGGCGCGGCGAGGCCCGCATCGTTCGCGGGGCCGGCCACGCCGCGCACCTCGAACAGCGCGAGCTCCCGGGCCACGGTCTCCCCGGGCTCGAGGTCGCGAATCTTGATGACGTTGACGAGCTTGTGGAGCTGCTTCGTCACCTGGTCGATCGGCT
>JAFAQQ010000003.1 GCA_019246335.1 Actinomycetota bacterium
TCGAGAGCGCGGCGAACGGCCGAGAGGCCCTGGCCGCGGTCAGGGACTTCCGGCCGCACCTGATGGTCCTCGACATCATGCTCCCTGACATGGAGGGGTTCGACGTGGCGCAGCGGCTGGGCGCGCAGCGCGCAAGCCTGCCGATCCTGTTCCTCACTGCTCGCGACACGACCGAGGACAAGGTCCGCGGCCTTTCGATGGGCGGCGACGACTACGTGACCAAGCCATTCAGCCTCGAGGAGCTCGTCGCCCGCATCCGGGCGATCCTCCGGAGGACGGGCGTCGAGAGCGAGTCGAGCCGGCTGAGCTTCGACGGCCTCGAGCTCGACGACGACACGCGCGAGGTCATGCGCGACGGCCGCCAGATCGATCTCACCGCCACCGAGTACCGCCTCCTGCGCTTCCTGATGCTCAACCCGCGCCGCGTGCTCACGCGGTCGCAGCTGCTCGACCACGTCTGGAACTACGACTTCGGCGGCGACGCGCGCGTGCTCGAGACCTACATCAGCTACCTGCGCAAGAAGGTCGATGCGCAGGGGCCGCCGCTCATCCACACCGTCCGGGGCGTCGGCTACTCGCTGCGTCTCCCGGCCGCGTAGTCATGTCCCTGCGGGCACGTCTCATGATCGGCCTCCTGGCGCTGGCGGCCGCCGGACTTGTGACGCTGGCGGCGGTCACGTACAGCGAGCAGGAGTCCTTCCTCCTCGACCGAGTCGATAGCCAGGCGCGCGCCGGCGTGGGCTTCATCTCGGGAGCGCTCGATCGAGCCGGCGCCAACGTGCCCGGAACGCACGACGCGACCGCCGGCGCTCCCGGTGACGGGTTCCCGCCCCCAGACGCGGGCCCCGGTCCACGCGGGACCCGTGGGGGGCCGCCGCCACTCGAGACGCTTCCGCCGGGCACGTTCGGTCAGCGCCGCGACGGGTCCGGGCGGCCGCTGCGCCCGAACGTCGTGATCGACTACGGCCAGTCGAGTGCGCCGACCCCGATGCTGCCTCGAAGGCTTGCGGCCGGTCGCCTCATAACGGTGAGCGCGGTTGGGGGAGGGGGGCCCGAGTTCCGCGTGCTGGCCGTCCCGACGCACGACGAGCCCGGGACGACGGTGATCGCAATTCCATTGCGCGAGGTCGCGCAGACGCTCCACCGGCTGCTCGTGATCGAGCTCGTCGTGGTCGGCGGCGTGCTGGCGCTGCTCGCGGCGCTCGCGTGGCTCCTCGTGCGGGTGGGCCTCCGGCCGCTCGACCGCATCGCCGGGACCGCCGGGGCGATCGCGGCGGGCGACCTCTCGCGAAGGGTCGACCCCGCCAACGAGCGCAGCGAGGTGGGGCGGCTGGGGCTGGCGCTGAACGCCATGCTGGCGCAGATCGAGACGGCCTTCCGTGAGCGCGAGGCCAGCGAGAGCCGCCTGAGGCGCTTCCTCGCCGACGTCTCGCACGAGCTGCGCACCCCGCTCACGTCGATCCGGGGGTACGCGGAGCTGTTCCGGCTCGGCGCGATGCGGGATCCGGCAGGGAACCGGCGCGCCCTCCGCCGCATCGAGGAGGAGGCCGAGCGCATGGGCGAGCTCGTGGAGAACCTGCTCACGCTGGCCCGGCTCGACGAGCTTCCGGAGGGCCCGCGCGAGCGCGTGGACCTCGCGGCGCTCGCTATCGACGCCGTCGAGGACGCACGCGTGGCGGCGCCCGGCCGGCGGATCACCGTCGAGAGCGAGGGCCCGACCGTGGTCTGGGGCGACGCCGGCCAGCTGCGCCAGGTGATCGCGAACCTGGTCCGAAACGCGCTCGTGCACACGCCGGACGGCAGCGCGGTGGATGTTTCGATCGCGCGCGCAGCCGGCGATGCCGTCGTCCAGGTGCGCGACCACGGGAGGGGCCTGCCCGACGGCGACCCGGACGCCCTGTTCGAGCGATTCTGGCGCGCGGAGCCGGGTCGCGCGCGCGGGGCCGGCGGGTCGGGCCTTGGCCTGTCGATCGTCGCGGCGATCGTCTCCGCGCACGGGGGGTCGGTGTCGGCGGCGAACGCCGGCGGCGGCGGCGCCGTATTCACGGTCCGGCTGCCGTCCGCGCCGGGAGATGGCCCGTCCGAGGCGCCCCCCTCGGGCGCTGTGTCCACACCCCCGCGAACTGCGTCCGGTCGAGGCTGAGGAGGTCGAGCAGGGCCAGATCAACGGCCGCGGGCCGGGGCGCGCGGTAGACGAGGGCGGTGTACGACGACGCGGTCCGCTCCCGAACGAGGCGGAACCCACGCAGCCGCGGCGGCCGGCGGGGCGGGGGCGGGGGCCGCAACTGCCTCGCGCTGTACTGGCCCTCCACGGCGAGAGCTATTAGGTCGACCTCGGAGACGAGTCGAACCTCACGTCGGGCGCGAGTCGCCCCGGGGAAGTACACGCCGAAGGGTCCAGCCGCGAGGTCCGGCTGGAACACCATCGCGCGGGATGGCCTCGGCGGGCCGAGGAACCGCGCGACCCCGCGGAAGTCCTGTCTGTCCACCCTGGCCCCGCTCGCGCTGACCACGACGACGGCGATCGAGAGGGCGACCAGGCCGCCGAGCGCCCACCGCCCGGCACGCGTCGCCAGGGCGCCGGCGGCGATGACGAGCGTCACCGGCACGGTGGCCTGCAGGAACCTGCCGGCGACCACCAGGTCGACGCCGGCGAGGGCGAGCAGGAGCGGAGGAACGACCGTCGCCAGCGCCATCGCCCCCCCGACCGCCCCCCCCGACCGAGGTCGCCCGGTCAGGCGCGGCAGACCGACGATTGCGACGAGCGTGAGGATCGCCCCCGCGATCGTCACCGGCACCTTGGCCGGCGTCGCGTAGCCGACCACGAAGCTCGCGGGCAGCTGGACCACCCGCACGGCCAGCGAGGCAGCCTCCGTCCCGCCGGGGTGGCTCCGCTGCGTCCAGACGAGCGGGATGAGGGCGATGCCGGTGATCACGGCGGGGCCGACCGCGATCGCAACCGGCCGCGCGCCGCGGCGACGGCCCGCGGCCACCAGCAGCCATGCGGCCTGCGCGACGAACGGCATCGCGGCGAAGTAATGCGTGGCGATCGCGAGGCACGAGGCGGCGCTCCACATGACGAGCCAGCGCGTCTCCCAGCTCGACAGCGCCTCGGCGAAGGCCCACAGCGCCACGGCGGCGAGGAAGGTGGCGAGCGCGTACGCGCGAGCCTGCTGCGAGTAGGACACCATCAGCGGATTCGCGGCGACCAGCGCGGCCACCGCCAGCCCGACCCTGCGGGACGCGAGCGCGCGCGCGGCGGCCGCGGCGACCGGAACGGTGCCGATGCCGGCGAGCGCGGAGATCAGGCGCAGCGAGGCCTCCGAGTAGCCGCCGGCGTGAGCCCAGGCGTGGACCGCCAGGTAGTAGAGGTACGGCGTCGACTCCGTCTTCGGGATGGTCGAAAGCATCCGGCCGGTTGGCATGTGAACCAGCCAGGCGGTGTACAGCTCGTCGACGGTGAAGCTCTGCCTCCCGAGGGACGGGAGCCGGAGCGCCGCCCCAAGTGCGGTGATCCCGGCGAGGAGCGCCCAGTGGGGCGGGCGGCGGATCCTTCTGGCCCAGCTCATCGGGCGAATAGAGTTCCATCTATGGGCGAGAGAACCTCATACGAACCGGGCACCTTCTCGTGGGCCGACCTCTCGACGCCCGATCAGGAGGCGGCGAAGACCTTCTACTCGGAGCTCTTCGGCTGGACGGCGAACGACATGCCGGCGGGTGAGGGCGTCACGTACTCGATGATGCAGCTGGACGGCAGGGAGGCGGCGGCGGTCGCCCCGCAGCCCGAGCAGCAGCGGCAGGCCGGCGCGCCGCCAATGTGGAACTCGTACGTCACCGTCGAGAGCGCCGACGTCGCGGCGGAGAGAGCGTCACAGCTCGGAGCGACGGTGCACGCTCCTCCGTTCGACGTCATGGAGGCGGGCCGGATGTCGGTCATCCAGGATCCGCAGGGCGCGTTCTTCATGGTCTGGGAGCCCCGGCAGACCATCGGGGCCCGCGTGGTGAACGCCCCCGGTGCGCTCGCGTGGAACGAGCTGGCGACGACCGACGTGGACGGAGCTGCCGCCTTCTACGGCGAGCTGTTCGGGTGGACCATGCAGCCCTTCGAGGCGGCGGTCGCGCAGGGCTACCAAGTCATCCAGAACAAGGGGCGCGGCAACGGCGGGATTCGTGAGATGGCCGAGGGCGAGCCCGTGCCGTACTGGCTCGTCTACTTCGGGGTCGAGGGGATCGATGGCAGCCTGTCGAAGGCCGAGGAGCTCGGCGGCACGCGGCTCATGGGCCCGGCGGACATCGGAGTGGCGAAGATCGCTATGGCTCAGGACCCGCACGGGGCGGCGTTCGCGATCTACGACGGACAGTTCGAAGACTGAGCGCCCCGGCCGCGGCCAGGACGATCACCGACGGCTCAGCCCCGTGCCTGAGGCGCACTGACCCGTAGGTGACCGCGGCGACGATCGTCACCATGGCGATCGGAGCGAGCAGAACGAGCAGCGCCACCCGCCGGCGACGTAGCTGTGCGACGCCGGCGACGGCGAGCACGAACAGCGCGTAATCGACCCCCACGCCGATGCCCTGGACGAGGCGGCGGCGACCCTGGTCCCTCAGCTCCGGACCGTAGGGGTCGTACAGGCTCCACTCACGGAGGACGCGCGCAGCGACCACCACCGGCACTCGCGTGAGGTGCTTTTCAGCGTAGGCGAACCCGCGTCGCCGGCACGCCTCCGCGAATGCGGCCTCGTCGCTCGGTTGCCCCCGAGAGATGCAGAAGTCGAGCCCGCCGAGCGATCGCCCGTAGTAGGTGCTCATCTGGTTCGCGCCGCCGATCAGGTTGCCGTCGTTGTACGAGATGAGGGGAAGCCCGAACACGCTGATGTTGCGCGCCACGAAGGGGGCCACGAGCAGGAGGCTGCACGCGAGAGCGGCGGCGCCGAGCCGCCAGCGCGACGCCGCGCGGCAGAGCCAGACGATCGGCGCGACGAGCAGCGCAAGGAGTAGGAGCGCCTCGGGCCGCGTGAGCGCCGCGAGCGCGACGCACCCCCCGAGGGCGGCCGCGCGCAGGACGGTCGGCCGGTCGAGCAGCGCCAGCGCGGCGAGCATCGCGCCCACTATCGTCGCCGCGTAGAGGGTCTCGCTCAGAAGGGCGCCGTCCGCCGCGACGAGCAGCGGGTGAACGGCCGCGATGCCGGCTGCCAGCAGCCCCACCCCGGCGCCTGCGATGCGGCGCCCGAGCAGCCCGACGAGGCACACGGTCACGGTCCCCAGCAGGGCCCCGCTCGCCCGAAGCGCCGTGTCGCCGTGGACGCCGACGAGCCTGACCAGGGCGAGCCACAGCGGGTACAGCGGGGGGTGCGTCGCGGTCGGAACGAGGCCGGCGCCCAGACGCTCCTCGAACCAGTGGCCGTCCACCAGCCGCCGGCTGACCTCGGCGTACCAGGCGCCGTCCGACAAGCCGGCGGTGCCCGGAGCGATCGCGACCGCGTACGCCACCCGAACCGCGGCTCCGAGCGCGGCGATCAGCGCGAGCCGCCCACCGAACGAGCCCAAGCGATCCGCGGGCCGGCTGCCCCCGCTCGACACGGGCCTCAGCATCGAGCCTGGCGCCGAGGGCCTCGTGCGGATCGTGCTACGACGGCGCCGCGGCGGGCACCGGGCGCAGCTCCTCGAGCGCCTCGCCGAGCCAGTCGATCATCTTCCAGAGGTCCGGCATCTGATCGCGGTCGGCCACGATCCCGAAGTCGAGGCGCCCGCAGTAGCTCATCACCGTGATGTTCAGCCCCATGCCGTCGGTGATGACCGAAACCGGGTGGTTGGCCACGAGCCGCGCCCCGGCGCAGTAGAGCGGCACCTGCGGTCCCGGGACGTTCGAGATAACCAGGTTCCAGCTCGGTCGCCCCGGGTCGCGGCTGGAGAGCGCGAACGTGGCCCGCGCCGCCCGGGAGAACACCGCGGGCGGGATGAAGTGGTTCGCATCGCGAAGCAGGTCGGCCGGGAGCGCGCGATGACGCTCCTTCATCATGCGAAGCGCGTCGTGCGTCCGGTGGAGCCGGTCGAGCGGGTCCGCCACGTTCGTGAAGAGGGGCGCGTGCATGAGGACGATGCGGTTGCCGAACGTGCCGGCCTCCTCCTCCGTGCGGACGGATACGGGGATCTGCGCCACGAGCGGATCCTCCGGAAGCTCCTCGTGCTCCAGCAGCCAGCGGCGAACCGCACCCGTGCAGACCGCGACGACCACGTCGTTGACCGTGTAGCCATGCTCGTTCTTCACGGCCTTGACCTCGTCGAGGGAGAGCTGCCCGAAGACGAAGCGCCGGTGGGGCGTGATCGGCCCGTTAAAGGACGTCCTCGGCGGCCGGAGGCTCATTCGCTCGACGACCTCGCCGTCGGCGCGGCCGATCCGTTGCAGCCGGCCCGCGGCGCGGGCGACCAGCCCGGCGCCCGGCAGCGTGTTGAAGGCGGTCTCGTCGAGGTTCGGAAGCGCAGACGGCAGCGCCCGCAGCATGCGCAACGGGTAGCGCGGGAACCCGAGCAGCCCGCGTGCCAGCATCTCGAGCTCGCCCGGCGCGCCGTTCGCGCCGACGGCCGGCTCGGGTGGCGGAAGCTCACGGCCGCCGGGCTCCAGGTCCAGCAGGACTCCCATGATCTCGGCGCCCGAGAGACCGTCGATCACGGCGTGATGCACCTTCGTGAGCATCGCGGTGAGGCCGTCCTCGACCCCGTGGATCAGGTACAGCTCCCAGAGCGGCCGGCCCCGGTCGAGCGGACGGGCCATGATCCGCGCGACCTGCTCTCCGAGCTGGGCGCGGTTGCCCGGCGGAGGCAGCGCCAGCTCACGGATATGGAAGTCGAGGTCGAAGCGCTCGTCGTCGACCCAGTAGGGGTAGTCCAGCCCGAAGGGGACCTCCACGAGCCGCCACCGCATCGGCGGCAGCAGCGGCACGCGCTCTCCCATCAGCCGGCACATGTCGCTCGCTTCGAGCCGGCCCTTGGGCGTCGTCGAGGGATCGAGCATCGCCAGGCCTCCCACGTGCCCGGTCTGCCGCGATGTCTCTAGCGCCAGGAACTGCGTGTCGACACTGGTGAGCTGGCGCATCGGTACCCCGCGGCGCGATGCTACCCGAGTTTGACGAACAACCCGTGCGGCCCGGCGTTCACGAGCCGCGTCGGACCGAGCTCGGCCTGCTCGCCGGCCGCGTTGTGGATGTGCCCGAAGACAGCGAGGCGCGGCCGCTTCTCCTCGATCGACGCGCGAATCGCCTCGCTGCCGAGATGGCGCCCGAACCCGCGGTCGAGGTACCCCTTGGGCGGCGAGTGCACGACGAGCACACCCCCATGCGGAGAGGGCTCGAGCTTCGCCGCCGCCTCGTCCTCGGTTAGGTCGAAGCTCCAGGGCCACGGCGTGGGCGGCACTCCGCCACCCAGGCCGAAGAACCGCACGCCCCCGATCTCGACGCCGTGCCCGTGCAGGACGTGCGCGGCATCCCACCCGGCGCACGCCTCGCGGAGCTCGTCCTCGGTCTCGCTGTTTCCAGGGACCAGCACCGTGGGGGTCTCGACCACGACGAGCATGTCGATCACCTCGCCGAGCCCGCGGTGCCGGGAGGCGAAGTCACCGGCGGCGACGACAACGTCCGCGTCACTCGCCATCTCCGCCAGCCGCTGCGCCTGGCGTGCGTCCCGGTGGACGTCGCTGAAGGCGAGGATGCGCAACTACGCGGTGGCCGCGATCCTGCCCGCGGCCTGCTCGAGCTTCGCGACCGCCTCCTCGGTGAGCGGCCCGAGGTGACCGGGGCAGCAGGTCACGGCCCCGAGCGACGCGAGCTTCGCCACGCTCGTGCGAGCCTGCTCCGTGTCGAGGTTGAAAGGGTCGAGCGGAACCTGCGGCTCGGCCGGCTCGCCGGTCACGGCGTCGAGCATGTAGAAGCAGTCGCTGGTCAGGGCGAGCCGGTCCGCCTCGCGCCAGAGCGCGATCTGGCCGGGGGCGTGGCCCGGAAGGTGGACCACCTCGAAGCCCGCCACCGCGTCGCCCTCGGCGAGCGTCCGCTCGACGCGAACGGGTCCGGCGTCCCAGATGGCGTGGTGCATCGTCCAGATGGCGGCGCGCGCGGGGCCCGCCTTCGTCCACGCGGGGATGCTCGAGAAGTCCGTGTACGGCTGGCCGTCGGCGGCCTCGGCGTAGCCCGCCTCGTCCTCGTGGCACCAAACCGGGACGTCGATGCGCGCGGCCGCGCCGCGGTGGTCGGGGTGGGCGTGACCGAGCACGATGCGCGAGATCCCGCCCATCGCTCGCCCGACCGCCTCGATGTGTCGCGCCATCGAGCGCACGCCGGCGTCGAAGACCGTGACGCCGCCCTCGGCCTCCACGAAGTAGACGTTCATGATCCGGTGCACGAGCGGCGGAATCGCGCCGCCGCGCATCAGCCAGACGTCATCGGCGACCCGCTCCATGGTCACCGCGACCGGCCCGCGGCCCACGAGCTGCTGCCCTGGCTCGAGCTGCGTCATCGCCGCGGACGATACGCCCCGGCGGCATGGCCGGTCGGTGCACCGCGATATATCGCTCCCGCCTCGCCGCGGTCCCGCGTAGCCTCGCGCCGGACGAGGCCGGCACGGGCGCTGATCAGCGCTTCGGGACGAGCTTGTAGGGGACGTAGCCGAGGCCCGCGCGGATCGCCCTGACGCCGGGGATGTTCGCGATGGACCCGTAGCGCGAGATCGCGTAGTTCACCCCGGCGTAGATGTTCGCCGCCGGGTTGTAGATGTTGCCGCTGAGCCTCGGGCTCCGGTACGCGTCGAAGGTCGCCCCGATCGTCTGCATAAGACCGCGCGAGGGGTCGCCGTTCTGGGCGTTGATGTCGGTCCCGTTGATCGCGTTCGGGTCGCCTCCCGACTCGTAGCGGATGACGATGAGGACGGCGTCGACGTTTGACTTCGTCCGCTGGCCGAGCATCTCGAGGACGCACCTCACGACCGGCCGCCAGCGCGTGACCCAGTCGCCGCTCCCCGGCGTGCTCGAGCAGCGATGCGAGCTCTTGTGGCGCCTCGGCGGCTTGCCGTGCCTGAGCGCCCCTAGCGTTATCGGGCCGACGTACCCGTCCACGACGAGGCCGTACGCCCGCTGCGCCGCCTTGACCGCGCCGAGCGTCTGCGGGCCGAACTGCCCGTCGATCGCGACCGGAAAGCCGCGCTTCGTGAGCAGCTCCTGGAGCTTGCGCACGTCCTCGCCCGACATGCCGATCCCGAGGACCCGGTCGCCGAGGTGCGAGCTGGCCTTCGAGAGCGGCGACGGGCGCCCATCGGCGGCCGCGAGGGCCGGACAGCCGACGCTGACGAGGAGCAGGCAGGCGAGGGCCGCCGCGATCGGACGCGTCCGCATGGATTCTGCGTCGGAGCGGGCGCCGAGGAGCGGCAACGCCGCCCGGCGGGCCTGGACGTTTGTTCGACGGCCGCGCCGGAACGCGCCGCGGCCGCCCCGGAGGGCGGCCGCTGGCGCTGCTGCGTCGCTCCTGCCGGCCCGGCGAGGCCGGCGTGGCGGCTACGACGATCCGCCGTTGTTCACCTGTGCCGGCGTGTCCTGGTTCACCGTGATGGTGAACTGCTGACTGGCGGCGCCCCAGTTGCCCGGGCCACCCGGGATGAACACCCGGTAGACCGCGGTGCCTGGCGCGTAGAGCCGACGCGTGATCGAGTACGTCGAGCCCGTGTGCACCACCGACGCGGCGACGTCGTGGAAGCCGCTGCCGCTCGCGTTCTGGCGCTGCAGGTAGATCACGTGACCGGTCTTGTCCGGGGACACGGTCCCGCTGAACGTCACGGGATCGCCGGCGTCGACCGTGGTCGACGAGACGTTGGCGGTCAGCAGGTCCCGCACGCCCTCGAAGAGGGTCGCGGAGAACCGGCCGTCGCCCTTCGTCTGGTAGATCGTGTTGTGGGCCGGCATCTCGAGGAACGAGTAGCTCCCGTCATTGCCTGCCGTGGTCTGCCCGACCTGCGTCCACGACGACTGCGCGGTCTTGGCCAGCAGGTCGACCTCCTTGCCGGCGCCGTCCTTCAACGTCCCGCTCAGAGTGATCGATTGACCGAACACGATCGGGTTCTGAGAGCTGGTCAGCGTCAGGTTCGGATTCTGCGCCTGCTGGATCTGGTACGACAGCGAGTTCGACGGGCTCGCGATGTTCCGCCGTGTGGCCCTCACGAGCACGCGGATCTGGGCATCGCCAGGGACCCGGAACGTGTGCACGAACTTGAACGTCCCGCCCGGCTGGACCCGCGACTTCTGGATGGTGTTCCAGGTGTCGTTCTCGGTGTTCGGGTCGTGCCGCTGGAGAAGGACCCGAGTTCCCGCCGAGTACGGCCAAACCGTGCCCGTGAACGTCTCCCTGTGGTGGTAACCCGTGAGGAGCGTCGAACCGTCAGCCGGTCCGCTGAGGGTCACCTGCGAGTACACACGCTCGTAGATCGTGCGACTCCGGGCGCCCACGGACCTCACGAACCAGTGACGGTTGGTGTTCACGACGTTCTTCTGCCGGAAGAACACGTAGAACCCCTGCGAGTCCGTGTTCGTGCTCTGAATCGCCGTGAACTGGGACTGCGTGTTCAGCCGGTACCACAGCGTCACCACGCGATTCCCGTTGTTCGGCCCGGTCAGATGGCCGAAGATCACAATCGGATCCCCCGCGACGACAGGGTTCTCCGACACGTTGATCGAGACGTTGTGCTTGCCGTTCGGGCTCGGGTGCTTGCGCGCCTGGGCTGCGACCGGGAACACAACAGCACTGCACATTGCGACCAGGAGCGCGCACATCCGCGCCCGTTGGCTAAGCGACCTCATCGGTGCCTCCTTGCAGTCGGTTGACTTCGGTCGTCTTAACCCTCGGGTGCCTCTTGTGGTGCGGCCGAGGTGACACGCTTAACACTTCGGCTGTGGACGCCGGCGCTAACCATCGGCCAGCGCAAGGAGTTTGGTGACCACGTTCCATGTCCGCCTCGTCGAGGTCACCTCTAGGTTGCGATCGGCCGTGAGCCTCACGGCCTGGGACCGCTGCTGGCCCTCGGGCAGCCAGAGGTAGATCTCACGACCGCGGACAGCGATCCGCTCGGGCTCGACGTCGGCGGCGTTCAGCTCGCGCGTGAGCTCCGCGCGCAGGGCGTCTGTCAGGAAGGTCACGTGCAGGCCCTTGCCCCGCGCCGCCTGCTCGACCAGAGGGTTGCGGTCGACCACCTCGGCGAGCTCCCTGCGCGTCCGCACGAGGACCCGGGTCTCGACGCCGAGCCGGACGGCGAGCACCTCCTCGAGCTCCCGCTCGAGTCGCGCGCCCTGCATCGGGCTCGTAAGCACGACGTTGCCACTGGTCGCCAGCGTCCGCACATCGCCGTAACCGAGCCCGGTCAGAACCTCGCGGAGCTGCTGCATCGGCACCTTGTTCGTCGGCCCGAGGTTCACCGCCCGCAGCAGCGCTATCTGCCGCTTGCCCGCCATGCGCGCGGCGCAGGATATGCCGGCCTCGCGCCCTATCGTTTCGGCCGTGAGCGCCTCAGCGAACGAAGCACGAACCCGGGCGGCGGAGGAGTTGAGCTCGCCGCTCGAGCAGCGCATAGCGCGCAGCTTCGAGGACGACGGCGGAGCGGGCCGCCCGCTCTCGCGGCGCGCCCGCCAGACGAAGCGGACCGTCGAGGCGTACCTCGGGGCCGGGGGCGTCCCGCGCTACATGGAGCGGCTTAGGGAGATCGATGCCGCCATCGCGGTCCACGCGCGCCGGATCGAGCGCGCCTACCGCCGGCTGCAGGCGGCGTGCGCAGGAGATGCGGAGCTCTTCGCGCGCCGCTGGCGCGCCCAGGCCGCGCGCTGGCGGTTCGAGGAGCTGAACGACCTGATCCGCCAGCACAACGAGTGGTATCCGGTGGAGACGCGGCTCCCCATGGATCCGCGCACCGGGGACTACGTTCGCCGGTCGGGCCGCTCGTACCGGCGGCCCGTGCTCGGTCCCGAGTGGGTGCTCGAGCGCTTCCCCGCCGGCTAGGCGCCGTTCCCCGGTCGGGTCGGGTCGAACCGGGGCGCGACCGCCACCCGAGGGCGTTCCCCTTCGCGGTCGGGGCCGTGCTGTTCATCGCCGCCGCCGCGATTTCCGGCTTCACGATCCTGCGCGGCGTCGATCCCTTCGACGAGGGGCTCGTCCTGCAAGCCGCGCGCCGGGTGGCCCACGGGCAGGTCCCTTACCGCGACTTCCTCTGGGCGTACGGGCCGGCCCAGGTGTACCTGCTCGCGGGGCTCTCGAAGCTGTTCGGGGCGTCGCTGCTCCAGTGGCGCATCCTGCGCGTCCTCGCAGACGCCGGCGTGGCCCTGGTCGTTTTCGTCCTGCTCCGCCGGGAGGCGGGCACGCGGATCGCGCTCGCCGGCTGGCTGGCCGCGGCCACGGCGATCGCCCAGCCCCGCAGCGCCAACCCGTTCGCCCTCGCCCTCGTCTGCACACTGGCAACGGTGCTCGTGGCGAGCGGCGAGGGCCCCGCGCGCCGCAGGACGGCGGCAGCCGCGCTCCTGACCGCGGTGGCCGCCGCGTTCCGCCTCGACTTCGGCATCTACGCGGCAGCCGCCGGGGCCTTCACGTTCTGGGCGGGCGACGGTCTGCGTGCAGCGAGCGCGTACGTCGCCGGATCGGCGCTCCTCGCCGCGCTTCTCTACCTGCCGTTCGCGCTGGCCGACGGGATCCCGAGCCTGTACCAGGCCCTCGTCGGCACGTCCTTGCGCGAGGCCGGCTGGTGGACGCTGCCCTTCCCGATCGCCTACCACGGGCCGCTGTCGGCCTGGCCGCCTCAGGCCTTCCTCAAGGACGCAAAGCACGTCGTCGACTACTACGTGCCGCTGTTGCTCGTCGCCGGCCTGGTCGTCACGCTGGCGGTCGCCGGGCACCGGACGCTTCGGGGGTGGCCGGCGAGCGGGCGGAGGCTCACCCGGCGGCTCGCCCTTCCGCCGTCCTGGGCCGGACTGCTCG
This sequence comes from Actinomycetota bacterium, assembly GCA_019246335.1. GTDB lineage: Bacteria > Actinomycetota > Thermoleophilia > Solirubrobacterales > Thermoleophilaceae > AC-37. Next base: position 12,990 of record JAFAQQ010000003.1, read on the forward strand.
TGCTCGGGCTCGGGTTCGTCCTCTACCTGCGCTCGCGCACGGACGAGTTCCACACCCAGCCGCTTCTCGTCGTCCTCGCGGTCCTGCTCCCGGCGGCCGCTCTGGCCGCGCGGCCGCGCTGGCTGCGGGTTGCGGCCACCGCCGTGTTCGCGCTTCTTCTCGCACACGGCGTGGCGAACCGCGGCGTCGCCGCCTTCCAGCGGCCGGACCTCGCGCCGGTCCACGCCCGCGCGGCCGACGGCGTCCAGGCGCCGCGCCGCGAGGCCCAGTCGATCGACCGGCTGGTGCGAATCGTCGACCGGCTGACGCGACCGGGGGCGCCGATCTATGTCGCTCCGCGACGGGCCGACCTCGTTCGCTTCAACGACGCGCTCGTGTACGTGCTGGTCGACCGCGACAACCCGACGCGGCGCGACTTCGGCCTGCTGAGCCGCGCCGGCGAGCAGCGGGAGGCCATCGCAGCGCTCGAGCGCGCGCGTCCCCGCGTCGTCGTTCGCTGGACCGATCCGCTGTCCTCGCGCCGGGAGCCCAATTTGAGCGGTCACTCGAGCGGAGTGCACCTGCTCGACCGCTATCTCCTTCGCCGCTACCGGCCGCTGGTGCGGCTATACCACTACGACGTGCTGGTCCGCAGGTGAGCCGGCCGAGCGGCGCTCCGCCACCGCCCGGCGCCGCCGTACGGCCGCCCGCCTACCAGCGCCGTCGCAGGCCGCGGATCGTGCCTTCCACGAGCCCGAGAGCCTTCGCAGCGGCGATGCTCGCGCGCAGGGTGGAGCGCATGGTGACCGCGCTTGCCGCCATGTCGAGCACGTCGACGACGGCGATGGACCAGAGCCATACCGCGCCCAGGACATCGCCTCCCTTCAGCGTCTTCGCCGCGAACCCCGACCACGCCTTGAGGTAGCCGCGGTAGAGCGACGGCAGCTCGGCCGGCGGTCGCCACTGCTCGTGCCGCACGCGCACCGACGGGGTCTGGAAGGCCCTGCCACCGGCCGCCAGCAGCCGGTAGTTGAAGTCCATGTCGTCGGCCGCGGGGAAATCCGCGATGCCCGGCCCGAGCCGCTCGTCCCACCCGCCCAGGCGCTGAGCGGCTGAGCGTCGGACGGCGAAGGAGGTCCCGAACGCGACGATCCCGGGGTGGGTGAACCGTCCCCGCAGGACCCGCTCCCGCTCGACCGCCAGCGAGGACGCCGCGACGTAGTCGCGGGCGGGCACGGCGCCCTCCGACGCGTGGCCGGCGACGAGGTCTACGTCGGGGTGCTTGGCCAGCGCCTCGGCCAGCCGATCTGCCCAATCGGCCTCGACGACGCAGTCGTCGTCCACGAAGACGACCCATTCGGTGGCCGCCCGCTCCAGGCCGGCATTGCGCGCCCGCGAGAGGCCGCGGCCGGCCTCGCGGACGACGTCGATCCGGGACGATTCCGCCGCCGCGCGCTCGAGCTGCGGGTCGGGCCCGTCGCTCTGGTCGACCACGACGATCGGGAACGCGGCGCCGCTCGCCCGCAGCGAGCCGATCGCGCGGCCCAGGTGATCGGGCCTGTTACGAGTGCAAACGACCGCCGTGAAGGCGCTCGTCGCCGCCGAACGGTCGGCAGGGGGCGCGGGCCGGGCGTCGCTCAGGCCGCTTCGCGCAGGCCCTCGAGCTCGCGCGCCGTGGCCAGGTGGGCCAGCGCCTTCGACTCGATCTTGCGCACGCCTTCGGCGGAGAGCCCCAGCCGGCGGCCGGCCTCGCGGAGCGGAGTCGGCTCGTCGCCGCCCATGCCGTAGCGGAGCTTCACGACCTCGCGTTCCTGGTCGGGCAGGTTGTCGAGCGCGCGCCGGAGCGCCTCCTCCTCCAGGGAGATCTCGACCTCCTCGTCCGGGCGCGGTGCGGCGCCCTCCATTAGATCGCCGAGCGACGCGCCGTCGTCGTCCTCGCCCACCGGACGGTCGAGGCTCGTCACGGTACGCGCGGCGTCCTGGAGCTCCCGCACCTCCTCGAGCGAGAGGTCCCCGGCGTCGGCCACCTCCTCCTCGGTGGGGTCACGGCCGAGCTTCGCGGCGAGCTCGCGCTGGACGCGAGCGACCTTGCGCTCGCGCTGCCCGATGTGGACCGGCAGCCGAATCGTGCGCCCGCGGTTCGCGAGCCCGCGCTGGATCGACTCCCGGATCCAGAACGTCGCGTACGTGGAGAACTTGTAGCCGCGACGCCAGTCGAACTTCTCGGTCGCGCGGATCAGGCCGAGGATGCCCTCCTGGATCAGGTCGAGCAGGGGGAGCTCGTGCCCCTGGTACTTCTTCGCGATCGACACCACGAGGCGCAGGTTGGAGTTGATCATCCGCTCCTTGGCCGCCAGGTCGCCGCGCTCGATCCGCTTCGCCAGCTCGATCTCCTGGTCTGCGGTCAAGAGCTCGTGCCGGCTCACCTCGTTGAGGAAGAGCTGGAGGGCGTCGGTGGTCGTCTGGGCCATGTCGTCGTTCACGTAGCGCGTGCTCGCCACGCCGGACCGGCCGCAGTCATCGCTCACGTCCACGCCGCTCGCCTCGATCCGGTCGTGCAGCTCCTGGGCCTGCTCGTCGCCGAGATCCAGCTCCTTCACGACGTCCGAGAGCTCGGAGAGGTTGATGCACCCGCGCTCCTCGCCCTCCTCGACGAGCTGGCGCAGGCGCGGCTCCACAAGCGGATCGGGCGGCGTCACCGCTTCGGAAGATACCCGGCACGGGACGCGGAGACACGGTTCGGCTCTGGAATGCGCCAGCCGGTGATCACGGTCGCGGGCGCCGTAGGCCGCGACGGGGATCTCACCGCGTTGGGCCCGCCGGGGTTTCGGGTAGCGCCTGACAGATGCTCGACGCCGAGCCCAACGACGCGACCCCCTTCCTGCCGTCGGGCTCGGGGCTCGCGGCGCTCCGCGAGGCGGCGGTGGCATGCCGGGGGTGCCACCTCTGGCGGCATGCGACGCAAACGGTGTTCGGCGAGGGCCGCCGGCGGGCGCGGGTGATGCTCGTGGGCGAGCAGCCCGGCGACCGCGAGGACAGGGACGGGCGCCCCTTCGTGGGCCCCGCCGGCCGCGAGCTCGACCGCGCCCTGGAGGACGTGAGGATCGATCGCCGGGACGCATACGTGACGAACGTCGTGAAGCACTTCAAGTTCGAGGAGCGCGGCAAGAGGCGGCTGCACAAGACGCCCAAGCGCTTCGAGATCGACGCATGCCGCCCGTGGCTGGACGAGGAGATCCGCCTGGTCGGGCCGGAGGCGCTCGTACTGCTCGGCGCGACCGCGGCGAAGGGCATCCTGGGGTCGAGCTTCCGGGTCACGAGGGAGCGAGGGCGCCCACTCGATTCGGAGCTCGCCCCTCTCGTGCTCGCCACGATCCACCCGTCCGCGATCCTGCGCGCACCGGACGACGATGCGCGGCAGGCCGAGCGCGCCGCGTTTGCCCGCGACCTGGCGGTCGTGGGGCGGGAGCTCGGCCTGGGAGGCTGAGCGCGCCGCCGCCCGCACGCGGCGCCGATCGAGGGAGGTCGCGGGGCGCGCGTGCCGAATGCCCCGGTCATGGTCACGGCCCGCCGCCTCGAGGCCTTCAGCGACGGGGTGATCGCGGTGGCGATCACGCTGCTCGTGCTGGACATCAAGGTGCCCGAGGCGAGCTCGGCGAGCGGCCTCTGGCACGCGCTCGGGGCCCGCTGGCCCAACTACGCGAGCTATGCGGTGAGCTTCCTGGTGATCGGGATCATCTGGGCGAACCACCACTCGCTGCTCGAGGTGATCGCTCGGGTGAACAGGCAGCTCGCGCTGCTCAACGTGGGCCTGCTCATGGCGATCGTCCTCATCCCGTTCTCCACGGCGCTGATGGCGCGCTACCTGCAGGAGGGCGGCGGACCCTCACACGTCGCCGCGGCCGTCTACAGCCTGAGCTTCCTGCTGATGTCCATCGGGTTCAGCGCGATCTGGCTGTACGCCTCCCGTGGCAGGCGCCTGCTCGTCCCGGGCTTCAGCGACGCCGAGCTGCGCCGGATAACGCTTGGATTCACGGCCGGTCTCCCGCTGTACCTCATCGCCATCGGCGTCGCATTCCTCAGCGCCGCCGCGTGCCTCATCCTGCACGCCGCGGTCGCCGTCTACTACGCGCTCGAGGAACGGGGCGGGAGCGTGACGCCGCCCGCAGCGCCCGACCACGCGTAGCGCAGCGTGCGGCGTTCCGCGGCGCCGCATGGGCGTACCCTGCAAGCCAGTGGGAGCGCGGGTGGTCGGAATCCTCTGCGTCCTGGCGATCGCCGGGCTGGCGACGGCCTCCGGCGCGGCCGCGCAGGTCGACCAGACCTGTGAGCTGTCGCTGACCAAGTTCGACCCGGCGGTGGTGAACGTGGCCTATCCGGATCAGGCCGCCACGTACTACAGCGGGACCTACCAGGCCGCGCCCGGGATGCGCATCCGGATCGACGGTCGCTACCCGCACGCCCGTTACATGTCGTTCAACGTCTACGACGACGCCCAGCGGCCGCTCGACGCGCTGGCGGACGTGCAGATCGCTCCCAACCCCGGCGGCACGAACCCCTTCATCGAGGGCGCGAACCGGCGCGCTACCCAACGCGACTACACCGCGTTCATCGACTTCGGCCCGTTCCCCGCGACGCGCGCTCGGAACACGCTCTACACGGGCACAGGCCAGGGCGGGACGCCGAACTTCAACGGGACCTTCATCTACCGCGTCTACATCCCGGACAAGGGCCTCGACGAGCTCGGCGGGACCGGGGTGCCGACCGTGACCCTCGAGACCGCCAGCGGCGGGAAGCCGCCGGCCTCGGTGTGCAACAACTTCTCGCGGCCGTCGGTGAACGGGGTCAACGGGACGGTCGCCGCGCAGAACGGGCTGCCGGTCGCGGCGCCGGCGCCCGGGACCAGCCCGCCGCACTGGCGCAAGTTCATCAACCTCCCGCGCTCGTTCGCGGAGACGGTGCTGGACAACCCGTACGGCGACCCGGCGAGGCGGGCCTACGAATCCTCGGCGCTCTACGACCTTGGGGGCAGCGGCGGCTTCCTCTCGAACATCCACAACGCGTACCTGTACGCGCCGATCGCGAAGGACAACGGCCAGGTCCTCGTCACCCGCATGAAGGTCCCCACGTTCCCGAACACCCGACCCGCGCCGTCGATCATGCCGGGTGGCCAGCTCCGCTACTTCTCCTTCTGCCAGAACGAGTCGCAGAGCCAGCGCTTCATCGCCTGCGCGACCGACGACGAGACCACCCTGACGCCGGGCCGGTACGCCAACTACGTCGTGAGCACGCCCGACGAGCGCCCGTCCAATGCGCGGCCCGAGTGCGGGTACACGTGGCTGCCGTGGGGGCCGCAGCCGGGCGGAGTCCTGATCTTCCGCAACATGCTCCCCGACCCGGCCTTCCCGTACGCGATCCAGCGCGTGCCCGAGCAGGGCAAGGAGGCGCAGGTGATGAAGGCCTACTTCCCGGTGTCGCAGTACTACGCCGACAAGACAGCCTTCGAGAAGCTCGGCTGCTCGCGGACCTCGAGTCCCGTCGCGAAGGCGGTCTGCCGCGACCGCAGGGCGCCGCACACCACGATCAGCCGCAGCTCGGTCAGCGGCGCCACCCACGACCGCCGCCCCGTTTTCAAGGGGCGCACGACCGACCTCGGCTGCCGTGGGGACTCCCTCCACCGCTCGCGCGCGGGCGATCTGAGTCGTGTCGAGGTCTCGATCTGGAGGGAGGCCGGGACCCAGTGCGAGTTCCTTAGGGCCGGCGGGGACCTGACCGCGCCGCGGACTTGCTCTAAGCGCATCTGGCTGAGGGCGAAGCTCCGTCGTCACGCGGGGGGCTCGAAGGCGTCGTGGACGTTCGAGCCGAAGAGCCCGCTGCCACCCGGGCGCTACCGCCTTCGCGTGCGCGGGATCGACGCCGCGGGCAACCGCGAGCGGAGCCACCGCTTCCGCGGGCAGGACCGCTTCACGGTCACGTGACCGGGTAGCCGCGAGATACGTCGATTCAGTAGTTGCCCGAGAGCCGGTTCCACGCCTTGCGCGCGGCGTGCCGAAGGCCCGACTCCGAGGCGTCCTCCGGGCTCACGCTTAGCGCGCTGGGGTTCTCGTCCGGCCGCGGCAGGAGGGCCGCCGCCTCGTCGCCGACGCGCAGCACGACGAGGTTCTCGTAGATCTCGCCGACGTCGTCCGCGTCCGCGAAGCGGTCGCCGTTCGGTGTGCTCAGGATGATCCCGTCGAAGACGTCCTTCTCCGGCACCTGGAGGACGCGCTTCACCTCTCCCACCGTTCCGCCGTCTGAGGACTCGACGGGCACGCCCTGCCGGAGCACCATGTAAGAGATCGGGTCACCGCGGTCCACGGCGCCGAGGATACGCGCGGCGCCGGCGACGCCCGCCGGGGCGCGTTGGGCCCGCGTCGACCTCGTCCGGGCGGCCCGGGGACGCGTCTAGCGCCGGCTGCCGCCCTCGTCGGGCTCGCGACCGGGCTCGCTGGCGCCCAACGGGGCCGGTGGTCGGCCCGCGCCGCGTTCGGCGAGCTCAGAGGGCGACGGCTCGGCCTCCGCGGGCTCGCTCGGCGCGAAGCGGCGCTCGGCGGCCGGCCGCTCCTCTTCGCCGGTCTGCCCTGGACCGTCCGCGGCGTCGGCGTCGTGCGCACTCGCGGGCGCAGTGGGGCCGCTCTGCGGGCGCGGCGTCTCGGCGTCGATCCGGCTGAGCTCCGGCGACATCCCGGGCGCGGTCTGCGGCGACCCCGGCGCCTCGCTCGCCGGCGCCGGCGCCACGGGCTCCGGTCCCGCCGGGCCGGGCACGCCTGGGGCCCTCTCCGCCTCCGGCCCCGGCCGCTCGGGGGCGGCGGGAGGCTCGGCAGCCGGGTGAGTGGCGACCGGCTCGACCGCGGGAGGCTCGGCCATGGCGGAGGGTGGGCCGCCCGCAGGCTCGATCGGGGCCGGCTCAGTGCCCGAAGGCTCGGTCGGCGCCCCGGCAGCCGACGCCCGCGCGGCAGCCGGGCCGCCCTGCGCCCTGCGCCCCGTGGAGCGCCGGGAGCCGCCGGCCGCCTTGCGAGGGCCCGCGCCGCCCGACTGCTTTGACCGCGCGGATCCGCCTCCCGACCTGCGCGCGGTCGATCCGGACCGGGTCGAGCCCGACCGGGTCGAGCCGGGTCGGGATGACCGCCCGGCCGACCTCCTCCCGGCTCCGCGCGCGGACGCGGAGGTGCGTGCGCCCGGCGCGCGCGTGCGGCGGGGCGCAGGCGGCGGTTGCTCGTCGGCGACCGCCGAGTCGGTCCCGCCCAGGCCCAGAAGGCTCCCGGCGGCGCTGGCGAGCTCGACCGTGCGGCGCGCGGCCGCAAGACCGAGGCGAATCGGGAGGGTGATGAGTGCAGTCGGATTCATGCGGCTCCTGTTACCGGCCTCGCGCCGCTCGAAACGAGCGGCTTCCGGGGCATTGACACTTTCACGATCCGCCGTCGCCCGGGGCGGGCGAGACGACCGGGGCGGCGGCTGCCCCCGGCCGCAGCCGGAGCGCTCGGCGGACGCGCTCCGGCAGGTACCAGTTCCAGTCGCCCATGATCTTCATGAACGCCGGCACGAGCAGGGCCCGGACGATCGTCGCGTCGATCAGGATCGCCACCGCCAGCCCCACGCCAAACTCCTGCAGCCCGACGAAGCTGCTGGCCAGAAAGCCGGCGAAAGCGGCCACCATGATGATCGCGCAGGCCGTGATGATCGGCCCGGTGTGCTCGAGGCCGAACGCAACCGCCTCCTCGTTGCGGTGCCGGTTGTCCCACTCCTCGCGCATGCGCGACAGCAGGAAGACCTCGTAGTCCATCGAGAGTCCGAAGACCATTGCGAACAGGAAGATCGGGATCCAGAAGTCGATCTGGGAGGTGCTCTGCAGGCCGATCGCCTTACCGGCGCCGTGCTGGAAGACCAGCACGAGGATCCCGTATGTCGCGCCGACCGAGAGGAGGTTCATGACGACCGCCTTGAGCGGCAGGAAGACCGAGCGGAAGGCCCGCAGGAGCAGGAGGTAGCTCAGGACCAGCACGCCGAGCACGAGCCAGGGGAACGAGGACCACGCCTTGGAGGTCACGTCCACGCCGAAGGCGGGCGCGCCGCTGACGTAGACGGCGGCGCTGCGAAAGCCGGCGGACGGCACGTAGTCGTTGCGGATCCGCTTCACGAGGTCGATGGCCTGGTTGGTGCCGCTGTCGTGGAACGCGGCGGCTCGGACCTGCAGGACGCGCCCGCTCCGGTCAACGAGCGCCGCCTGCGTCAGTCGCTGCCTGACCGGGGCCGGCGGCTCGCCGAGCGCCGGGTAGATCACGCTCGGGGCCAGGATCGTGCCGGGCTTCACCTCGCGGTCGGTGCGGAGGCTTCCAACGAGCCGTCGCTCGGCGGCGCGGGTGGCCGGCGCGTACGCCCCTCCGGCGCGGCGGGTGTCGATCACGATCTGGTTCGGCGCCAGCGCGCCGGGGCCGATCGTCTTCTCGAGTAGCGCGAGTCCCTTGGTGGACTCCTTCGTCTTCGGCACGCCTCGGTTGTCGCCGCCGGTCACGTGCATCCCGGTCGCAATCAGCGCGAGCGCGACCAGCGCCGCCGTTATTCCCACCAGGAACGGCACCGGCCGGCGCATGATCGCGTTGGCCAGCCGGTGCCAGAACCCGCCGGTGCCGCGCGCCCGGCGGTCCATCACCGACCGGGGGATGAATCGCAGGCGGTTCACCCGCCGGCCCATCGTGGCGAGGAGTGCGGGGAGCAGCGTGGCGGAGGCCGCAATCGAGACGAGCGGGATCATCAGGCCGCCCATGCCCATCGACCGCATGAACGGCAGGGGCATGAGCACCAGCAGCGCCAACCCGAGCGCCACCGTCATGCCGGAGAAGAGGGTGGCCCTGCCGGCTGTCGCCATCGTGCGCACCAGCGCGTCGTCGGTGTCCTCCTGCCTGGCGAGCTCCTCCCGGAAGCGGAAGACCACGAGCATCGAGTAGTCAATCGCGATCGCCAGGCCGATGAGCGCAACGATCTGGGTCACATAGGTCGCCATCGTCATCGTGTGGGCGAAGATCCAGACGATCCCGAGCGACGTGGGGATCGTGGCCAGGGCGAACGCGATCGGGACGGCCATGCTCCCAACCGTCCCGAACATGAACCCCATCACCGCGAGCGCGACGAAGATCGCGATCGACTCGCCACGGGCGAGGTCCTGGTTGTTGATGGATCGCGTGTCGTCCAGCAGGGCTGGGAAGCCGGTCAGATAGGTCCGTGCGCCCGGCACGGTGCCGATCGCGCGCCTCATCGCGGCCGTCCGGTTGCTGGCGTCGGTGGCCTCGAGGGGGGTCGGAATCTGGAGGAACACGACGCCTCGCCCGGCCTGCTGGATCGGTCCGGTGCGCCCACCCTTGACGTTGGCCGCGGCCCGCCGCCCCGCCGCGGCCGCGGACGCGAGGAAGCCTGGCGATCGCGCGGCCGCCGCGCCACCCCGGGCCTGGACCACGAGCGTGAAGTCGCCGTCGCCCTTCTCGCCCATGTACTTGGAGAGGATCTGGCGGCCGTGCTCCGCCTCCGAGCCGGGCACGCTGAACCGGTTGCTCAGGAGGTGGGAGAGGTCGCCCGCGCCCATTCCGCCGACGATCAGCAGAACGATCCAGGCGATCAGGACCTTCCGGCGGTGGCGCACGATTCCGCGAGTCCAGCGCTCCACGGGGTGCAGGCTACCGCCCGCAAGATCTCTGCCCGGGATCACGCCCTGGGCTCGGCCGGCCGACGTTCCGCCTGAGGCATCGCTACCCTTGCGCGCGCAATCGACAAAGCCAGCCGAGTCTCCGCCGTCCAGACGGCGGGGAGCGGGGGAACCAACTGGTCGGCCCGAGAGGGTCCGGTCGTGGGGCGAGTCGCCGCCCGAGTGCGGCGTAGCGCGACTTCTTTCCGCGCGAGCCCGTCAGCTCACCCCGTAGGCATAGAGAGAACGAGAGGCTATGCCGCGACACCACACCGATTCGTTTGCACGCACGCGCGCACTGCGACGGCGGGCCGGCCTCGCGGCGATCGCGGCGCTCGGCGCGACGGCGCTCCTGCCGGGGACTGCGGCCGCCAGCGGAGGCGCGGCGGCCCCGACGCAGAGCTCGGCCTCTCAGCAGACCACCGGCGGCTCGACGGGCGGCTCCCATCCGAGTGGCGGCGCCGCGGCGCAGCCGACGAAGCACAAGAAGAAGCACAAGAAGCACAAGAAGCCCCACCACGTCAATTTGCCGGCGGAGCTCCAGAAGATCGCGATGTGCGAGTCCGGGGACGACCCGACCGCCGTCTCCCCCGACGGGCGTTACCGCGGGAAGTACCAGTTCGACTACCCGACCTGGTACTCGGTCGGCGGCCAGGGCGACCCCGCCCAGGCGCCCGAGTGGTACCAGGACAAGAAGGCGCTCAAGCTCTACCACGAGCGCGGCACCGCTCCCTGGCCCAACTGCGCATAGGTCCCGCCTCGCGGCGTACGCTAGGCCCGCTTGGCAGTGGGCGTGGACACAATCCGAAGGGACGGGGCGCTCTGCGTAGAGCTGTCCGGTGAGCTCGACATCGGGAGCGCGGCGCAGGTCGAGTCGCGCCTGCTCGAGCTCGAAGATGGCGGCGCTTCCGAGCGCATCGTGATCGACCTGCGCTCGCTCGGCTTCCTCGACTCCTCCGGCCTCTCGCTGCTCATAAACGCCGATCGCCGGGCGCGCGCGGCGGGCAGGCGACTCACGGTCGTCTCCGGCAACGGGGTTCCGCGCCGGATCCTCACCACGAGCGGAGTCGACCGGCTGCTCGACACGGTCGAGGACCTCGAGCCCGGGGCGTGACCGGTCCATGAGCGGGGCGGGGCCCCGGACCGCGGCGTCGCAAGAGGAGCTCCGGGCGATCCTCAACGGGGTCGCGGACGCCGTGACGGCGCAGCGCCCGGACGGCGAGCTCCTGTACGCGAACGACGCCGCGGTCCGGAGCCTCGGCTTCTCGAGCCAGGAGGAGCTCCTGACCACGCCGGTCGCGCAGGTGATCACGCGGTTCGAGTTCTTCGACGAGTCGGGGCAGCCCGTGCCGGTCGAGGCCCTGCCGGGCCGTCGCGCGCTGCTCGGCGACCCGGCCCCGGAGCCGCTGCTGGTCCGCTCCCGACGCCAGGGGGACCCGGGCGAGCGATGGGTGCGGATCAAGGCCGCGCCGGTGCTCGACGCCGCGGGCCGTCCCGTGCTGGCCATCAACGTCATGGAGGACGTGACGGAGGTCCAGCTCGCCAGCGAGTCCTCTCGATTCCTCGCGGAGGCCGGGACGATCCTCGCGTCCTCGCTCGACTACCAGACGACGATCGGCAACGTGGCGCGGCTGGCGGTCCCGCGGATCGCCGACTGGTGCGCGGTGGACATGCTCGAGGACGGCAGGATCCGCCATGTCGTCGTGGCCCACGCCGACCCGGGAAAGGTCGAGCTCGCGGTCGACTACCAGCGCCGCTGGCCGGTCGAGCCGGCCGACCCGACCGGGGTCCCGAACGTCCTGCGAACGGGGGAGCCGGAGATCTTTCCCGAGATCCCCGACGACCTGCTGGCGGCGTCGATCGAGGACCCCGAGCAGCTCGAGGTGATCCGATCCCTCGGAATGCGCTCGGTGATGATCGTGCCGATGGAGGCGCGCGGGCGCCGCCTCGGCGCCGTAACGCTCGTGAGCGCCGAATCGGGTCATTCGTTCGGGGACCGCGACCTGGCGCTGGCTCAGGCGCTGGCCTCGCGCTGCGCGCTGGCGATCGACAACGCGCGCCTGTATGGCGAGCGCGCCAACATCGCGCGCACCCTTCAGGAGAGCCTGCTGCCCCCCGAGCTGCCGCAGCCGCCAGGGCTCGAGATCGCGGCGCGGTTCCGCGCCGCCGGGGAGGCGTTCGAGGTGGGCGGCGACTTCTACGACGTCTTCCCGACCGGTGGCGACGCCTGGGCCGCCGTGATCGGCGACGTGTGCGGAAAGGGGCCGGAGGCGGCCGCGGTGACCGCCCTGGCGCGCTACACGCTGCGCGCCACCGCGATGCGGGAGCAGCTGCCGAGCCGCGTGCTCGCGACCCTGAACGAGGCGATGCTGCGGCAGCGCAGCGACCGCCGGTTCTGCACCGTGCTGTACGCGATCCTCGACGCCGGGGAGGCCGGGACGCAGGTCCGGTTCGCGAGCGGCGGGCACCCCCTGCCCCTCGTCATCCGGCACGACGGGTCGGTGGAGGAGGTCGGCGAGCCGGGGACGCTGCTTGGGATCGTGCAGGACCCTGAGCTGGCCGACGACGCGATCTCCCTCCGTCCGGGGGAGTCGATCGTC
>JAFAQQ010000018.1 GCA_019246335.1 Actinomycetota bacterium
GGCCACCGCAACACCCACGTTCACGGCTGAGTAGAGCTCGAACTTGCCGTCGCGATAGGCGCCGTTCACGCGCGGGTGCTCGCGCAGCGCGTTGGCGCATGCCTTCACCACCATGTCGTTGAACGACGGCGCGGGATCCTCGACCTCCTTCAGCCGCTTGCGCAGCTCCACGCAGAGGCTCATGTCGATCTCCATGTGCAGCGTGTAGTCCGGCGCCGTGGCCTTCGACTCGGCCATCCGGCGGGACACGGTCTGCTGCAGTCGAGTGAGCTCCTGGACCTCGACCCGCCCCCTGCCGCCGGGCTCGGCGCCGGCGCTCGGCGACGCCTGCCGTGCCGCTTCCCGCGCCTCCTCGGCCCGCCCCTTCGCCGCCTCGGCCTTCTCTCTCGCGCGTTCGGCCGCCGCGCCGTCGCCGTCGATGGCGGGCCCGCGCTCGCGCGTCTTGCCGTCGTCGCGGGCGGCGGCCTCCACGTCCGCCTTGACGATCCGGCCGCCCGGGCCGGAGCCCTCCAGCCGGGCGAGCTCCACGCCCAGGTCGCGGGCCATCCTGCGCGCCACGGGCGAGGCCTTGACGCGCTCGCCGGCGCCGTCGCCGCGGGCGGAGGCGCCGTCCCCGGACCCCGCCCGGGCGGGCTCGGAGCGCTCCCGGCTCTCGCTGATCGTCTCCTCCTCTTGGCGGTCGGACTCGGCCTCCTCCTGCTCCCCGCCGCCTTCGTCCCCCTCCTGCTCCTCGCCGCCCTCGTGCTCGTCCGCCGTCTCTTCGCCGTCCTCGTCGCCGCCCGCCTCTTCCTGCGCCTGGCCCTCGTCGCTCGCCTTGCCGCTCGGCTTCTCGCCCGCGTCCCCGATGCGCGCGATCACCTCGCCGATCGGGAGGGTGTCCCCCTCGCCGGCGACGATCTCGACGAGCGTGCCGTCCGTGTCGGACTCGTAGGTCATGTTGGCCTTGTCCGTCTCGATCTCCACGAGCGGCTCGCCGCGCTTCACCTCGGAGCCCTCCTCGACCAGCCATTCGAGGATCGTCCCCTCCTCCATCGAGTCGGACAGGCGGGGCATGGTGACGTCGTTCATCTGGCTAGAGGTCCCTGAAGGTCGAGAGCGCCGCCTGCACCACGTGCTCGGGGTGCGGGAACGCCGCCTGCTCGAGCGGCTTCGAGTACGGCATAGGCACGTCCGCCCCGGTGACGCGCGCCACCGGGGCATCCAGGTGGTCGAACGCCTGCTCCTGGATCAGCGCCGCGAGGTTCGCGCCCACGCCCCCGTGCGGCCAGCCCTCCTCGACCACCACGGCGCGGTTGGTCTTGCGAACCGACTCCAGGATCGTGTCGAGGTCGAGCGGCCGGAGCGTCCTGGGGTCGATGACCTCCGCCTCCACCTCGTGCTCGGCGGCCAGCTCCTCCGCGGCCTTCGCCGCCGTCAGCGCCATTCGGGAGACCCCGACGATGGTCACGTCGTCACCCTCGCGCCGCACCGCGGCCTCGCCGAACCGCATCGGCTCGCCGTTCTCCGGCACCTCGCCGCGCTGGCCGTAGAGCGACTCGTGCTCGATGAAGATGACCGGGTTGTCGTCGCGGATCGCGGCCTTCAGCAGGCCCCGAGCGTCGGCCGCGGTGGTCGGCACCGCGACGAGAAGGCCCGGCACGTGCAGGTAGATCGCCTCGAACGAGTGCGAGTGGGTGGGCCCGAGCTGATGCCCCGCGCCCTGGGGCATCCGGACGACCATCGGCACCTTCACCTGGCCGCCGAACATGTACCGGATCGCGGCGGCGCAGTTCACGATCTGGTCGAGCGCGAGCAGCGAGAAGTTGATCGTCATCAGCTCCACGATCGGGCGCAGGCCCGCCATCGCGGCTCCGATGCCGGCACCGACGATCGTGTTCTCGGAGATCGGGGTGTCGCGGACGCGCTTCTCCCCGAACCGCTCGAGAAGCCCCTGCGTCACCTTGAAAGCGCCCTGGAAGACGCCGATGTCCTCGCCCATGATGAAGACGCGCTCGTCGGCCTCCATCTCCTCGCGAAGCGCCTGGTTGAGCGCCTCGCGGTAGCGCATCGCGGGCATCAGCGCCTCGCCTCCACAGGGGGCCGGTCGCCGGACGGCATCAGTCCGCGCCGCCCTCCTCCTCGCGCTCGTCGGCGCCCGGCTCCCCCTCGCCCTCATCCTCGTCGGGCTCGCCGTTGCCGCGCTGGCGGCGCCGGCGCTCTTGGGCGTTGCCGACGTTGGCGTAAGCCGCGCCGGCCTCTGCCAGCTCGTGCGAGACCTCCGGCGCCTCGCGCTCGTGCTCGCCGGGGTGGACGTCGGGCGAGCGCTCGTCCACCGTGTGCCAGCCCCGGACCTGGTCGCCGTACACGTAGATGTCGTCGTAGAGCGACGCGAGATCCGGGAACGGGCTCTGGTCGGCGAACTCCACGGCCTGATCGACCGCCTTGGCCGCCTCCTCGTCGATCCGGTCCGCATCCTGGTCCGAGAGGACGCCGTCGCCGGCCAGCCGCCTCCTGAACGTCGCGATCGGATCGCGCCGGCGCCACTCCTCGACCTCCTCCTTGGTCCGGTACTCCTCGGGATCCGCCATGGAATGTCCGCGGTAGCGGTAGGTCACGGCCTCCACGAGCTGGGGCTGGCGGTCGGCGCGGGCCTTCTCGAGGGCGTCCGTGACGGCGGCGTGCACGTCGAGCACGTCCATTCCGTTGCACCGATGGCCGGGGACGCCGAACCCCGCCGACTTCTGCGAGAGGTCGGTCACCGCCGAGTGCCGCTCCAGCGCGGTCCCCATCCCGAATTGGTTGTTCACCACGAGGAAGACGATCGGCAGGTTCCACAGCGCGACCAGGTTCATCGTCTCGCCGAAGGTGCCCTGGTTGCTGGCGCCGTCTCCGAACATGCACACGACCGCGTCGTCGGTCTCCTCGTAGTCGCAGGACAGCGCGACGCCGGCGGCGAGCGGCAGGTTGCCGCCCACGATCCCGTAGCCGCCGAGGAACCGGCGCTCGAGGTCGAAGAGGTGCATCGACCCGCCCCGGCCGCGCGAGCAGCCGTCCTCACGACCGAACAGCTCGGCCATGACCGCGTTCGGGTGCGTGCCGCGGGCCAGCGCCTGCCCGTGCTCGCGATACGTCGAGAGGAGGTAGTCGCCGTCGCGCATGGCGTCGACCGTGCCCACGATCGTGGCCTCCTCGCCGATGCTCAGGTGCAGGAAGCCGCCGATCTTGGCCTTCGCGTACATCTCGCCGGCGCGCTCCTCGAAGTTCCGGATCAGCGCCATCTTCTCGAGGATGCGCCGGCAGGCCTCGGGCTCCGGAAGCGGATGCTCGGCCCCGACGTCCTCGGGGGGCCTGCGCTCGACCGCGCGCTCGGCCTCGCCCTGTCCGTCCCCGGGGGCCTGCGCGTCGGCGGCCCGGGTATGGGCCTCGGCGGCGCGCGCGCGGGCCTCCGCCGCCTTCGCCTCGGCCTCAGCGACCTTCACGCTGTCGCCCGCCTCCATCGCGGTTGAAGTTACTCCTTCGCCCCCGGTGCGCCCGACGTCTCGGCTCTCCCGCGCGAGGAGGAAGGTCGTGGCCGCGATCAGGGCGCGAACCAGCAGCCGAAACGGCGCCGAGAGGATCCGGCTCAGGCGCGTGGGGCGCACGGCGAAATGCTCGCTGGCGCGCCGGACGGTCGCCTACTCGACCGGCGAGCGGTCTGGCCGGTTCGCGCGCTGGTCGAGGAGCTCGAGGCAATCGAGCCCCTGCACCACCTCGGCGTCGTGGCAGATCGCCGGCACGATGGAGACGCCCCGCTCGACCGCCGCGGCGTTGGCGCGGTCGAGCGCCTGGCGCACCGCCCGGCTCTCGATCCCCGTGAGCACCGCCCGCGGATGCAGCTCGCAGGCCGCGGCGGACAGCAACACGTTGTCGACCTCCGAAAGGTCCCGCCCGGCCGCGAACGCCTGCCTCATCGCGGCGAGCGAGAACGCGACCACCCTGCCGCACTGCTTCGCAAAGGTCGCGGCGAGCCCGGCCACCCGCGATTCGAACGGGAACGGCTCCGGCCACCGAACGGCGGGCAGGCCGTCGTCCCCGGCGCGCCGCTCGATCGCCGCCCGGTCCACCGCGACGCCGTCCAGGCCGGACACGGGGACCCACTCCGGCACGGGCTCGAGGACGGCGTTCACCTGCTCCGCGGCGATCCAGCACCACGGCGAGCCGAGGTCGAGGAAGAAGTGCGGGCGGGCGGGCCTCACGGGGAGGCGGCCGGGTTCAGCCGTGGATCAGCCACCCGTCGGCCGCGCGCGCCGCCTCCATGATCGCCTCCGCGAAGGCCGGGTGAGGGTGGATGGTCCGTGCGACCTCGGGGTAGCCGCCCTCGAGGGCCTGTGCGTTCACGAGCTCCTGGATCAGGTCCGCCGCCTTCGCGCACACGACGTGACCGCCGAGGAGCTCGCCGTACTCGGCGTCACCCACGAGCTTGATCATCCCGCTGCGGTCGCCGTACACGGTTGGCGCGCCCACGGCGGTGACGGGGATCTTCCCGACCACGACCTCGCGTCCCGAATCGCGCGCCTCCCTCTCGGTCATCCCGAAGCTCGCGACCTGCGGGTGGCAGAACGTGGCCGCCGGGACGAACCGGTAGTCGATCGGATGGGTCTCCTGGCCGGCGGCGTCCTCGACGGCGATGATGCCCTCGTCCGACGCCTTGTGCGCGAGCGCGGGGCCGGGGACCGCGTCCCCGATCGCGTAGACGGCGTCCCGCGAGGTGCGCATCGCGCCGTCGACCTCGATCAGGCCGTTGTCGCCGGTCTTCACACCCGCCTCCTCGAGGCCCAGCGACTCGAGGTCCGGCGCGCGGCCCGCCGCGATGCAGACGTAGTCGAATGACCGCTCCTCTCCACCCCACGCGAGCTTCACGGCATCGTCTCCGGCCTCCGCCGCGTCGATCTTCGCGCCGGTCACGATCTCCACGTTCTGCTTGCGGATCTCACGGGCGCAGGCCTTCGCGATCTCCTCGTCCTCCAGCGGAAGGATCCCGTCGAGGGCCTCGAGCAGGACGACCTCCGTCCCGAGCCGGCCGAAGGCGGAGGCGACCTCGGTCCCGGACGCGCCGGCGCCGATGACCGCCAGGCGCCCCGGCAGCTCGCCCAGCCCCCACGCCGTCTCGGTCCCGAGGACGCGGCCTCCGAACCTCAGGCCGAGGATCGGCTTCGGCACGGAGCCGACGGCGATCACCACCTTGCCCGCCTCGATCTCCTCGCCGTCCTTCTGCGCGCCGATCCGGACGTTGCAGTCGTCGGTGAGGGTGCCGTGACCGTCGATCAGCTCGACCTTGTTCTTCTTGAACAGCCCTGCGACCCCGCCGGTGAGCGTCTTGATCACCTTGTCGCGGTGCCCCGCCACGCCGGCGAAGTCGACGGACACGCCGTCGACCCGGATCCCGAGCGCCTCTCCCCCCTCGGCCTCGGTCTTCACGTCGGCCGCGCGCAGCACCGCCTTGGCCGGGATGCAGGCGTAGTTGAGGCAGCGCCCGCCGACGCGATCCTTCTCGACGACGGCGGTCTTCATCCCGAGCTGGGCTGCCCGGATCGCGGCCACGTATCCCCCGGGGCCCGAGCCGATGACAACGCAGTCGAAGCTCCGGTCCGCCATCGGACCCGAAACCTACTGACGCCGGCGCGCCCGCCGGGTCTCGCGGCGGCTCGCGCTCACCCGGCGAGCATCGGCTGGAGCCGCTCGCGCAGCGCGTCCGGCAGGGGCTGAGCCCGGCCAGCCTCGTAGTCGTAGCCGACGAGCACTCCCCAGCCGTCCGCGACCAGACGATCATCGGACTCGACGCGCATCTCGAAGTCGAGACGCAGCGAGGAGCGGCGCATCTCAGCCGGCGTGATCCAGGTGCGTATGTCGTCGTCGAAGAACGCGGGCGCGCGATACGCGATGTGGCACTCGGCGAAGATGAAGCCGAACGATCGGCGGCGGGTGGGCACGTGGTCCGGAATCACCTCGCGGAACCAGGCGATCCGGGCGGTCTCGAAGTACCGAAGGAACTCGACGTTGTTCATGTGCTGCATCGCGTCGAGGTCGCCAAAGCGCACGCGCTGGACCATCGAGAAGCCGTCGCGACGGCCGTCGCTCATCGCGGGCGGCGCTCCGGCATCTGGATGCGGGCCAGGGCCTTGACCAGGAACCAGAAGAGGACGCCCGCAGGGATCATCACCGCGAACGCGATCGCCACCGTCAGGACGTTCGACGCGGTGAAGACGAGGATGCCGAAGAGCAGGATCAGGATCGCGAGGATGGCCTGCATGCCGAGGACGGCCCAGTAGCGCGCGCGCCACATGCCCCATGCGGCGATCGCCATGAGGATCGAGTAGGAGAGGACCCCGGTGATCGCCGGCCGCTTGCCGCCGATCCTGGTGCCCACCGCGTACGCGATCACGTTCGCGAGCGCGAGCGCTGCGGCCACGACGGCCGCGACGGTGACCGCGCGCGGGCGTTCACCCTCCCTGAGCGGCACGAGCCGGGCGCGGGCCTCGGCGTCCTTGATCTCTGAACGCGATGGCCGGCGTCCGGGGGTGGGCGGAGTCGAGCCGGCGCGAGACTGCGACGGGGTGCGGCCCGACTTCCTGGCTCGCGGCGGGGCGTCGACCGCCTCGTGCTCGCGACGCCTAGCCCGGCGCCCCAACCTGCGCCTCCTGCTCCACGGCCGCGCGCAGACGGCGCGCCGCATCGGCGGGGTCTGCGGCGTCACGAATCGCCCGCACGACCGCGAGCCGCCGCGCTCCCGCGGCGACGACGGAGGGCGCGTTATCGGCGTCGATCCCCCCGATCGCGAACCACGGCTTCGCGGCGTGCCGGGAGGCGTGCGTGACCAGCTCGAGTCCGACGGCCGGTCGCCCCGGCTTGGTCGGGGTCTCGAACACGGGCCCGACGCCGAGGTAGTCGGCGGACGAGCGCTCGGCCGCCGCGATCTCGTCCCGTGAGTGCGTCGAGACGCCGACCACCAGGCGGTCTCCGACCTCGCCGCGCACCTCGTCGACGGACCCGTCGTGCTGTCCGAGGTGAACGCCATCCGCACCGCACGCGAGCGCGAGGTCGGGGCGGTCGTTGACGACGAAGAGCGCGCCGGCCGCCTTGCAGAGAGCGCGCAGGTCGCGACCGGTCTCCACGATCTCCGACTCGCTCGCCTCCTTGTCCCGCAGCTGCATCGCGCCGACGCCGCCGCGCAGGGCCCTCGCGACGACCTCGACGGCATCGGCGCCCTCCGTGCGACACCCGAGGATCAGGTACAGCCGGGCGGCGCGCAGCTTGGTCCGGGGGTCGTCGGGCACGCGCTGATCCTGACAGAGCGGCCTGGCATCCCCACATCTCTCTATGCTCCGCACGGCATGACGATTGGCACCTCGATAGTCCTGATCGCGATCGGGGCGATCCTCAAGTACGCGGTCACGGCCCACCTCTCCGGGCTCGACCTCCAGACCGTCGGAACGATCCTGATGATCGTGGGGATCATCGGGCTCATCATCTCTTTGCTCTACACGTTCGCGTGGTCGGGCCGGCGGGCGAGGACGACCGACTACTACGACGACCGCCCCCCGCCGCCACCCAGGTACTAGACGACCGATTCAAACCCAGGGGTGCGGGGGTTTGGAACCGGTCAACTAGCATTCGCTGGTGCAAACGGGAGCTCGGAGAGACCGGGCTGAGAGGGCGGCTGCGTCGTCGCCGACCGTGGACCTGATCCGGGTAATGCCGGCGTAGGCAAACGATCGGCGCGGCTTCACCGCAGAAGGGAAGTCGTGCATTCGGACGCCGGCAGAGGTGCGGACGAGGTGGTGGTCGTCGGCGGCGGAGTCGTCGGGCTCGCCTGCGCGTGGCGAATCGCCCAGACCGGCCGCCGCGTCCTCGTGCTCGAGCGGGACGAGCCGGGCGCCGGCGCGTCGGGCGTCGCCGCCGGAATGCTCGCGGCGGTCGCGGAGGCCGACTTCGGGGAGGGAGCGCTGCTCCGGCTCAGGCTGGAGGCCGCGGATGCGTGGCCGGCCTTTGCGGCGGAGCTGACGGCGCGGACCGGCATCGAGCTCGAGTACGGCCGCTGCGGTGCGCTCGTGCTGGCCGTGGACTCCGACGACGTCGAGGAGCTGCGCCGCGTCCAGGAGCTCCGGCACGGCCTGGGCCTCGGCAGCGAGTGGCTCACGGGGCGCGACTGCCGGCGCCTCGAGCCGGCGCTCGCACCCCGCGTCCGGGCGGGAATGCTCACCCGCGACGACGGCCAGGTCGATCCCCGGGCCGTCGTCCGGGCGCTGCGCGAGGCAATCCGGCGGGAGGGCGGCGAGCTTCGCGCCGGCGTCGCCGTGGAGGGGATCGACGAGACGGGGAACCGCGTCCGCGGCGTGCGGCTGGCCGGCGGCGAGGTCCTCCCAACGCGAGCGGTGGTCGTGGCCGCCGGGGCGTGGAGCGCGTCTCTGGACGTGTGCGATCCGCCGCCGGTCCGCCCCGTGAAGGGCCAGGTCCTGCGCCTGCGAGGCGGCGTGGCGGGGCCGCTTGCGCAGAGGATCGTGTGGACCCCCCGCTGCTACGTCGTGTCGCGTCCGAGCGGGGAGGTCGTGGTGGGGGCGACCGTGGAGGAGCGGGGGTTCGACACGACGGTGACCGCCGGCGCCGTGCGGCAGCTGCTCGAGGACGCGCGAGAGGTGCTGCCCGACGTCGAGGAGCGGGAGCTGGTCGAGGCGCGCGCGGGATTGCGGCCGGGGACGCCCGGCAACGCCCCGGTCGTCGGTCCCGGCGGATCGGATGGACTGTTCTGGGCCACGGGCCACTACCGCAACGGGATCCTGCTGGCGCCGATCACCGCCGACGCGATCGCGGCGCTCATCCATGGCGCCGGCCCGCCGCCGCCGTTCCGGGACTTCGCCGCCTCCCGCACCAGGAGCGAAGGCGCCTCCCTCGCTGGGAGCACGGCGTGAGGGTCGTGGTGAACGGCGACCCGCGCGAGCTGCCCGACCGGGCGACCGTCGCCGACGCGGTGGCGGCGGCCGGCGCCGCACCCGACGGCCGCGGCGTAGCGGTGGCGATCGACGGCGAGGTGGTCCCGCGCGGGAGATGGGAGGCCACGGCCGTCGAAGCCGAGCAGCGCATCGAGGTCCTCCAGGCCGTTCAGGGAGGCTGAGCACGTGCCGCTCGAGATAGCCGGCCGGACCTTCGAGTCCCGACTGATCCTCGGCACCGGCGGCTTCCGCAGCCTCGAGGTGATGGCCGATGCCCTCCGGGAGAGCGGCGCCGAGCTAGCCACGCTCGCGCTCCGCCGGGTTGACCCCGGCGCGCGGGGATCGATCGTCGACGTGCTCGACGCTGCCGGCGCCGAGCTGCTGCCCAACACCGCCGGCTGCTACACCGCGACGGACGCGATCGCCACGGCGCGGCTCGCGCGCGAGGCGTTCGAGACCGACTGGGTGAAGCTCGAGGTGATCGGCGACGATCGCACGCTCCTCCCGGACCCGACGGAGCTGCTGGAGGCCGCGGAGGCGCTGGTCGCCGACGGCTTCACCGTCCTGCCCTACACGAACGACGACCCGGTGCTCGCGCGCCGCCTCGAGGACGCCGGGTGCGCGGCCGTGATGCCGCTCGGCTCCCCGATCGGAAGCGGGATGGGGATCCGCAACCCGTACAACCTGCGGTTGATCGTCGAGCAGGCGGGCGTGCCCGTGATCCTCGATGCGGGGATCGGCACGGCGTCGGATGCGGCGCTCGCGATGGAGGCAGGCTGCGACGGCGTGCTCCTGGCCAGCGCGATCTCGCGGGCCGCCGACCCGGCCCGAATGGCGCGCGCGATGCGCCTGGCGGTCGAGGCCGGGCGCCTCGCGCACGCGTCCGGACGCATCCCGCGGCGCCGTTACGCCGAGGCGTCGACGCCCACAGAGGGTCTTCCGGAGCTGACATGAGCGGCTCCTCGATCGACGAGGAGCTGGCCAGCCTCTGGCGCGGCGCCTGGGCCACGGCGGAGCGGGAGGCGTTTGCCGCGTGCTGCGGGGCGCGCGTCCATTACGAGGATCCGCTCACCACGGAGCCGCTCGAGGGCCTCGACGCACTCGCCGAGCACGCCGGGCGCTACCGCGAGGCCTTTCCCGACCTGCGCCTCGAGCCGAGCGGCCAGCCGGTCGTGCAGGAGCGGTTTGCGTGCGTCCCGTGGCGGCTGGCCGGAACGCACCGCGGCGCGCTCGGCGGTCTACCCGCCAGCGGAAGGTTCGTCGCCGTCGAGGGCCTGCACTACCTGGAGCTGGCCGACGGGCGCGTGGGCCGGGCGCGCGGGTTCTTCGACCTCTACGACGTCGCCGTGCAGCTCGGGCTGCTTCCCGCGCGCGGGAGCCTGGCCGAGACGGCGCTCCTGCTCGTGCGCGGGTTCGGCCTCAGGGGATTGAGGCAGCGGGCCTGACGGGCTCGCCGCCGGGTTCCGCCGCGGGGGAGCCGCGCGCGAAGCCTCACGCCACCGGCCTGAGCGGCGGTCGCGCCACGAGCAGCTCGAGCAGTGCCTTCTGAGCGTGGAGGCGGTTCTCGGCCTGGTCCCAGACCGCGGACCGGTCCCCGTACAGGACCTCCTCCGCGATCTCCTCCCCCGGATGCGCGGGAAGGCAGTGGAGGGCGATCGCGTCGGGCCGCGCACGCTCGAGCAGCGAGGCGTCGAGCCGGTAGGGCTCGAGCGTCGCCCTTCGTGGCCCGGCCTGCTCCTCGTCGCCCATGCTCACCCAGACGTCGGTGTAGAGGGCGTGTGCGTCGGCCGCGGCCGTCGAGGGATCGCTCGTCAGCGTGACCCCGCCGCCGTCGCTCGCCGAACCGCCCGCCAGCTCGGCGACCATCGCCTCGGGGCGCAGCTCCTCGGGCGTCGCTATGGCCACCTCCACGCCCGCCTTGGCGCCAAGCAGCATGAGCGAGTGGGCCACGTTGTTGCCGTCGCCCACGTAGGCGAGCTTCAGCCCCGCCAGGCGCCCGAAGCGCTCGCGCAGGGTGAGAAGGTCCGCGAGCGCCTGGCAGGGGTGGTGCTCGTCGGTGAGCATGTTGATCACCGGGACGTGCGAATGCATGGCGACCTCGTCCAGCGCCGACTGGGCCGCGGTCCGCACGCCGACCGCCGCAACGAATCGCGACAGGACGAGGGCGAAGTCGCGCAGGGACTCCCCGCGCGAGAGCTGGGTCTCGTCCGGCCGCATCACGATCGGGTGGCCGCCCATCTCCGTGATCCCCACCTCGAAGGACACCCTGGTTCGCGTCGACGGGCGCTCGAAGACGAGCGCGACGCTGTGCCCGTCGAGCGCGTCCGACCCGCGGCGGTCCTCCTTCAGCTCGAGCGCGCGCTCGATCAGGAGGCCCAGCTCGTCGGACGTAAGCTCCTCGCCGGTGAGGAAGTGACGCGCCACCAGCGGATCGTAGTCCTCACCTGGAACCTCTTTCACGGGCGCGACCATCCGCCGAACCCCGCGCTGCGCACCTGGCGTTCGCGGATCACTCGCGTTCCCGAGCGCGACGCGACGCACGTTCAGGTCAACCGCCCCCTGCTCCGCGAGTTCGCGTCGGTGCTGGCCGCGATCGAATGGGACGTGGCGATGCTGCAGGAGGCTCCGCCGCGCTGGCTCCGGCCGCTGGCCGCCGCCACGGGTGCGAGCGGCGCCTCGGCGCTCACCGCCCGCAACTGGCTGCAGCCGGTGCGCGCCGCAGCCGCCCGCTGGAGCCCCGACCTGATCGCATCGGCCGAGGGCGGGTCGAACCAGATCCTCGTCCGTCCCCCGTGGCGGATCGAGGCGGTCGAGCGCGCCACGCTGACGAGGCGGCCGGAGCGGCGGCGGATGCTGCTCGCGCGCGCCGCCCCGGAGCACGGACGGCCCGTGACGGTCGCGAACCTGCACGCCTCGACCGGGCCGGCGGCAGGGGAGGACGTCGTCCGCGCGGCCGGGATCGCGACCCGCTGGACAGCGCGCGACCCGCTCGTCTTCGGGGGCGACCTCAATCTGCGGATCGAGGCAAGCCCGGAGGTGTTCAGCCGCCTCGAGCGCGACTACTCGCTTCGCGGCGCGACCCCGGGTGCCGCGCTCGACCACATCCTTGCCCGCGGCCTCGTCCCGCTGGAGCCCGCACGCGAGCTCCCGCCGGACTCCCGCGAGGTCCGCCTGCCGGAGGGACGCGCGATCCGGCTGTCGGACCACCCGTGCGTCGTCGCGTCCTTCGAGGTGGAATAGTCCGCGTGCGGGTACCGATACGAGGCGGGAGCCGAGCCGCGAAAGGAGGCTGCAAATGGCCGAGTCAACCGGGGGGTCCAAGAGGCGGGGCGGCGGCGGAGGCAGGAGCTCCGGCTCCTCGCGAAGCTCGGGTTCGAAGCGGTCGTCGTCCAGCTCGTCGCGCGGCGGGTCGAGCCGTTCGTCGAGCTCATCCCGCCGTTCGTCGTCGAGCTCGTCCCGCGGGTCGTCGTCGAGCTCGTCGCGCGCCCGTACGGCCGCGGCTCGCAAGGCGGGCAAGGCACGCGGTCGGCAGCAGACCGCCCAGCGGCGCGCCCGCAAGGCCACGGGCGGAGCGAGCCGCCCCGCGCGGCGCGCATCGGCGGCGGCGGGGAGCTCCGGCGGGACCGTCGCGGACGTTCGCGAGACCGTCGCCCGGTCGATCATCGCGCCGCTCAACTTGGTGATGCTCACGCGCGACCGGATCGAGGAGGTGATGGACGACGCGGTGACGCGCGGGCGCATGACCGCGGACGACGCGCAGGAGCTCGTCCGCAGCCTCGTCGAGCGCGGGCGCAAGCAGACGAATGACGTCCTGAGCGACCTGGAGCAGCTCCTCGGCCGCGGCCGCGACGAGCTGTCGGACACCCGCCGACGGGGCTCGCGCGCGGCGGGCGGCGCCCGGCAGCAGGCGGACGACGCGACGGCACGCATCCGCTCGCGGGTGCGCGAGGCGGGCGACATCGCGCTTGCCCAGGCCGATCGCGTGCGGCGCACCGCCGGCGTGGGGCCCAGCTTCCCGATCCTCGCCTACGACGACCTCACGGCGGCGCAGGTGCAGGGCCGCCTCGACGGCCTGACGCCGGCCGAGCTCCGCAAGGTCCGCGACTACGAGCGCCGGAACGCGAACCGCAAGTCGGTGCTCGACGTGGTGGAGGCGAAGCTGGCCGAGCGCTGATCCTCGGTCGTTCGTGCCGCCCTCGACGGACGTCCGCCGCCCGCGGCCCGTTCGCGGGGAGCGGCTCGAGCTCTCGATCGAGTCGCTTGCGCACGGCGGCAGCGGAGTGGCGCGCCGCGACGGATACGTGGTCTTCGTCCGCGGCGGGGTACCGGGCGACCGCGTCATCGCGGAGGTCGCCAAGTCGAAGCGTGCCTACGCGGAGGCGCGGCTCGTGGAGCTGGTCGAGCCCGCCGGCGACCGGGTCGAGCCGCGTGCCCCGCACCCCGGCGCGCCCTGGCAGGTGCTGCCCTACGAGCGCCAGCTCGCGGAGAAGGAGGCGCAGGTCCGGGATGCGCTGAGCCGGCTCGGCGGCTTCGAGCAGTCGCCCGTCGAGCCGATCGTGCCCGCTCTCGAGCGCTGGCGTTACCGCAACAAGGTCGAGTACTCCTTTGGGATCGAGGACTCCGGCTCGCTCGTGCTCGGCTTCCACCGGCCGGGCCGGTTCGACCGCATCGATCCAGTCGCGGACGACGTCCTTGCGTCCGAGGCGGTGAACGCAGTCCGGGAGCGCGCGCTCGAGTGGTGCCGGGCGGAGGGGCTGTCGGCCTGGGACCGCCGCTCAGGCGCCGGCCTGCTTCGGAACCTGGTCGTCCGGGAGGGCAGGCGAACCGGGCGGGTCCAGGCCCGGCTCGTGACGAGCGCGGGTGAGCTCCGGGTCCCGGAGCTGGCCGCGGCGGCGGGCGCCGACAGCTTCCTGTGGACCCGCACGGGAGGCGTTGCGGAGACGACGCGCGACGGGGAGACCATGACGGTCTCCGGCGAGGCGGCGCTCGAGGAGGAGCTTCAGGTCCTCGGGGCCCGCCTGCGGTTCGCGGTCTCGGCGGAGGCCTTCTTCCAGACGAACACCGACATGGCCGAGGTGCTGTACGGCGCGGCGGCCGACCTCGCTGCGCTCACCGGTCGCGAGCGCGTGTTCGACCTCTTTTGCGGGATCGGAACGATCTCCCTGGCGTTCGCGACGGCAGCCGGGGAGGTGTGGGGTGTCGAGCTCGTGCCCGAGGCGGTGGACGACGCGCGGCGCAACGCCCGTGCCAACTCGATCGACAACGCGCACTTCGCGGTGGGCGACGTGCGCAGGTCGCTGCGCCCGCTTCTCGAGGAGGCGGGGCCTCCGGACGTCGTGGTGATCGACCCGCCACGCGCCGGGCTCTCCGCGAAGGTCGTGCGGCGGGTCCTCGAGACGGCGGCGC
The DNA here is from genome assembly GCA_019246335.1 of Actinomycetota bacterium. Classification (GTDB taxonomy): domain Bacteria; phylum Actinomycetota; class Thermoleophilia; order Solirubrobacterales; family Thermoleophilaceae; genus AC-37. The sequence goes on from JAFAQQ010000018.1 coordinate 14,352, forward strand.
GCCGGATCGTCTACGTGTCCTGCAACCCCACGACGCTCGCGCCCAATGCGCGACAGCTCGTCGACGGCGGGTACCGCCTGGAGACCGTCAGGCCGGTCGACATGTTCCCGCAGACGCCGCACATCGAGTGCGTGGCGCTGCTCGAACGAGAGACCTGATCCCCGCCGCGCCAGGGGCCGCGAAGCAAGCCCCGCCTGCGGTTACTGCTCGACCTCGTGCTCCTGATCGAGCGGCACCTGCTCGGCCGCGTGGACCGAGCACAGGTACACGTCACCGGACTCCATCGAGGCCTCGATCTCCCGCACGGTCAGCTCGGCGCCGCATTCCGCGCAGGTGCGTTGGATCACGGGGTCGACGCTGTGGGGCTCGAGGTCCATGGACGGCGCGACTATAGGGCGGACCGGGCGGGGCGCGGCCCGGTCAGGCCTCGACCCTGGTCTCGCTCGCCGTGACGTGGGTGACCGGCTTGCCGGTCACCCGCTCCACGCGGTGCGGAAGGTCGAGCTTCAACCATTTCGAGACGTGCTTCGGGAGCGTCGACACGATGATCTCGTCGAATTCGCGGAAGTTCACGGCGTCCTGAACCGCCGCGACCGGATCGGGGTCGCCCACCTTCCCGTCGTCCACCTCGAGGCCCTCGGCCCGCAACCGCTCGACGGCCGCGCGCACGTGGCCCTCCGCCTCCGAGCCGGCGGAATGCATGTCCGCGGCCCACGCCACCCCGTGCGGCGTCGCCGGCACGAGGAGGTGGAACTTCACCTCGCCGCGGTCGGCCCGCCCCCTGAGCGCGGCGATCAGCTCGGGTGA
>JAFAQQ010000081.1 GCA_019246335.1 Actinomycetota bacterium
CGAGCCCTCGGGGATGTGCTCGCCGAGCAGGTCGATGGCGGCGACCAGCGCCTTGGCCTCGAGCGGCAGCAGGCGGGCGGGCTTCGCGAAGTTGTCCCCGTACGGCTCCGGGTCGACCTCGATCTCGCCGCCCTTGATCTCGGCGTAGACCACGTAGCTGCCGCCGCCGAAGTTCACGACGTTCAGCAGGTCGATGTCCTCTCGCAGCTCCTCGTCGGTGAGCTGGAGGCTCTCGCGCACCTCGTCCGTATCGAGCCGGCGTCCCTCGCGGGCGGCGTCGATGAGGATGCCCGCGAGCGTCACGAGTCGCGCGAAGCGCTCGGGGCGGATCGGCGCCTCGTGGGCTCCGTTCGCGTCCGCGTCCGGTTCGCGTCTAGCCGGCGCGCGTCGAGCTCGCTTCGCCGGCGCGGGCTCGAGCGGCTCCTCGTGCCGATCGACGATCAGCGCGACTCGCTCCGCAGCCTCCTCCACCAGCTCGGGCGGGCCGAGGATGCGGGCGCGCTCTCCGAGGCCGAGGACCCACGACACGATCTGGCGAGGGTCGCCGTACTCGGTCTCGAGGACGAGCCCTTCATCCGGCGCGTCGTCGACGTCGGACGCCGCGAGGGTCCGGCCGGCGTGCCCGAAGTGCCGCTCAACGAGCCAATCGACGCGGTTGGAGACCCAGACGCGCGCCGTCCCGACGGGATCGCCAAGCTGCCAGTCCGTGCGGGTCGCGTACACGCGCGGGTCGAAGTCCTCGGGAGGCGGGAAGTCGTGCTCCGCCTTGGTCGCGTAACCCACCTTTCCGCGGATACGCGACAGCCTGAAGACCCGCACGTCCCCTCGCTCGTGCGAGTAGCCGACGAGGTAGAACTGCCCGCCGCGGAAGAGCAGGTGGTAGGGATCCACCTTGCGCTGGCCCTGGGCGTCGCGCCCCATCGTGTAGTAGTCGAAGACGATCGTCTTGCGGCGGAAGATCGCGGTCTCGATCTTCGACAGCCGCTGCGAGACGTCCCGCCCGCCCGCGCCGGCCGTGACGCCCAGCGCGACCGAGCGGTGCTCGGGCGCGGCGAGCGGCGACGGCTTGCCCCACGAGAGCTGCTGGAGGGCGAGCCGCATCGGCTCCGCGTAGGCGAACTCCCCGTCGAGCAAGGAGAGCGCGGTGCGGAGCGCGCCCAGCTCCGAGTCGCTGAACTCGATCGCCGGGAGGTAGAAGTTCTGCGGCGGGAGCGAGTAGTTCTCGGCCTCGTAGTAGCCCTCCGCGGGCTTGTCGACCTTCAACTCGATGCCGAGCGACTCGAGCTCCGCGCGGTCGGCGTAGAAGCGGCGGGCGAAGGCGTCGTCGTTCATACCCGAGTAGCCCTCGACCTCCTGCTTGATCTCGAGGGCGGTCACCGGACGCCGCTCCGCCATCAGGAACGAGATCAAGGAGAGCTGGCGGATGAGCTTCTCGGTGTCCTTCGCCACGCGCGATCAGAATACGAATGGATCGGGGCCCGAGTGTCCGCCCCCCGCAGGCCCGATACGCCGTTTGACGCTGTTTGCGGAGTTGCCCTGAGCAGCGGGGCGATCTCAGGTGGGGACCGCGATGAGCGCCAGGTCGTCGATCGTCGCGTAATGCCGGACGTTGAGCGTCGCCAGCGTCGCTCCATGGGCGATACAGCACGCCGCGACCCAGGCGTCATTCGGACGGCATGGGCGGAAGCTCCGACCGAGGTCGCTCAGGCCGCTTCGCCCAGGCCGCGCGTCGCGAAGTACGCGGGCCCTGCGAGCGCGCGGTCGAACGCGGACCATCGCTCGCCGCCCGGCAGGCTCTTCTCGATGCGGTCGAAGCTCCCCAGCCGCCCGCCGAGGTTGTCGATCATGTGGACGAGCGTGGCTTCGCGCGTGCACGGCACGACCGGGCTGCCGTGCTCGAGCATCCCGTGGTGGGAGAGGATGATGTGCAGGACGCCCTCTGCACGGCCGGGAGGGAATCCCGGCAGATCCTCGATCGCGCGACGGACGATGTAGTAGCCGAGCGGAATCTCACCCTGAAGCCGCCCGGCATCGCTCAGCTCGATGGCGCTCCCCCGCGCGACGTATGCCTCGATCTTCCCGATGTCGTGGAGGAGCGCACCGGTGACCGCCAGGTCCCGGTCGATCCCCGGAAACGCCGCCGACACGGCGCTGACCCCCTGAGCCACCGACAGGCTGTGCTCGAGCAGCCCGTGCCGGTAGGCCTGGTGGTAGTACTTGGCCGCCGGGGACTCGTGCCACGATCCCCACACGGCGCCGTGCTCCCCGATCAGGGCGTCCACCAGCCGGCGAAGGTCGGGGTCCTGAATCGTCGCGATCAGCTCCCGCAGGTCCGCGACCATCTGCTCGAATGCGACCGACGGGCCGTCCAGGAGGTCCGCCGGGTCGTACTCAGCGTCCTTCGCCGTGCGAAGCGAGCGGACCGTCAGACAGGCGCCGTAGCGGGCATCCACGCCGAAGCTTCCGCTGGCCACGACCACGGCGCCGGGCCGGGCGGCGGCGGCCGCCTCCTCCACCCCATCCCAAACGACGCCCTCGACGGCGCCCGTCACGTCCCCGAGCTGGAGCTTGAGGAAGGCCTCGCCGTTGCGCTTCTGCTTGCGCGCGACGTCCCGCACGACGAACGGGGACTCGACCCGGGCGCCGTCGGCGAGGTCGCGCACGAAGACCTTGGCGCACCCCGGGACGGTGGCGCTCGCCGGTTCGAGCGGCGGCAGGGCGCCGTCGAGCGTGGGCTGAGTCGACGTCGAGTCCATGGAGGATCAAGGTAGATCCGGGCCCGGACGCTCCCCCCGGGCCGGCGCGTTAGGGTCAGCGCATGCCCAACGAGGCGACGCGCGCCGGGCAGGTCCTCGTCGCCGGCGGAACCGGAGGGCTCGGCACGGCGGTCGTTCGCGAGCTGCTCGCCGCGGGCCACGGGGTGACCGCCACCTGGCTCGTGGAGGACGAGCGGGAGCGCTCCGAGGCCGAGATCGGCGTCCACGAGCGGCTCGCGTTCGTGGAGGCGGACCTGACGACCGAGGATGGAGCGGCACAGGCGGTCGGCGCTGCGGACAGCCTCGCCGCTGTGGTGAACCTCGTCGGCGGCTTCACGTCCGGCCCGCTGACCCACGAGACCGAGGTCGCCGAGTTCGACCGCATGCTCGCGGTGAACCTGCGCCCGGGGATCCTGCTCGCCCGCGCGGCGATGCCGCGGTTCCTCGAGGCGGGTGGAGGCGCCTACGTCGGCGTCTCGGCGCGTCCCGCGCTGCGACCGTTCTCGGGCGGCGCGCCGTACACGATCGCGAAAGCCGCCGTGCTCGCATTCGTCCAGGCTCTCGATGCGGACTACCGGCAGCGGGGGATCCGCTGCAACGCGATCCTTCCCAGCGTCATCGACACCCCCGCGAATCGGCGGGCGCAGCCCGGCGCGGATCACTCGAGCTGGGTGCCGCCGGCCGAGATCGCACGCGTCGTGCGCTTCCTGGTCTCGGACGAGTCGGCGCCGATCAGCGGCGCGGCGGTCCCCGTCTACGGCCGCGCCTGAGGAACGGTCTCCGGGGCGGCCCGGTCACCCCGCGCGGTCAGCCAACGGACCGCCTCGCGCCAGGCGGCGCGCCGAGGATCGACGACCGCCCGATGGGTCAGCGCCGGCGGCGTCGTCAGGGTCACGCTGTCGCCTGCCGCCCTTGCGCGCGCCGCGAAGTCGCGACTTCGGCGCACGGGGACGGTCTCGTCCGCCTCCCCGTGCACCAGCAGGATCGGGGCCCCGAGCGGGAGCAGCCGGATCGGGTTGGCGAGCCGGTAGCGGTCGTCCGGCGCGTCGCCCGGCGCGCAGCCCATGAGCTCGTGGACGGGCTCTCCGGGCATGGAGAGCTGCGGGTTCGCCTCGAGGTCGGAGACCGCGGCGATCGCGACGACGGCCGCGCGGATCCTCACACGGGGGCGGCTGCCGGGCGCGCTGGCCCCCAGCCGGTCGCGAGCCGCGGCCCACAGGGCCAGGTGGCCGCCCGCCGAATGGCCGACCGCCGCCACGCGCCCGAGGTCGAGCCCGGCGTCGAGTCCGGCGAGGTAGTCGATGCCGGACGCCACGTCGAGGAAGGTCGCCGGCCAGCCGCCGCCCTGGCGGCGCCCGATCCGCCGGTACTCGACGTTCCAGGCGGCCCAGCCGTGGCGGGCGAGGTCGGCGCAGAGCGGCCGCATGTAGCGCCGAGTGCGCGCCGCCCGCCAGTAGCCGCCGTGGAGCACGACCGCGACCGGGTGTGGCCCGGCACCGCCGGGTAGGTGCAGCTCGCAGAGCTGCTGCCCGCTCCGCCCGTAACGAAAGCGCTGCGGCGGGGGCCGAAGGTCCGCGACGGCCCGCAGCGTCTGGAGGGTGTGCCGTGCGTGGGCCAATCGACGCCTCAGCCGGGATTCCGCCCGGCGGGCACGGCCGGCACCCGCGCCCGGATCGAATCGAGCAGCGCCTGCGGCTCACCCGCTGCGTCCGGCGGCGCCGCGAGCTCGACCGTGACCCGCGGCCGGCGCGGGAAGCGAACGTAATCGGTCGTCCCGGAGATCAGCGCGAGCACGACCTGGGCCTCCGGGCAGGCGGCACGCAGGCGCGCCACCCCGCTCCGGGCCCGCAGGCGCTCCCCCCGCGACAGCCGTCCCTCCGGGAAGATGCACACGGCCTCGCCCGCGCGCAGGGCGTCGACGGCCGCCTGGATGGCCGCCACGTCTCCAGCGCCGCGCTCGACCGGGATCTGGCGGAGTCCGCGCAGGATCGGGGCCAGCCCGGGGATCCTCCAGAGGTCGGCGCGCGCGAGATAGCGGAGCGGGCGCACCCTTCGCAGCGCGATCCCGAGGACGACGGGGTCCATCTGGCTGTCGTGATTCGGCACGACGAGCAGGGGGCCGCTTCGAGGCACGACTCCGAGCCCGTCGACCCGCATGCGTCCCCACCACGCAAGCGGCAGCAGAAGGCGGCTGACGATCGCGTACAGCACTCGCTGATGATCGCGCAGAGCGACCAGGGGCACCGACCCGGAGCGCGAGCAACGGCCCTCGCCGGCGGAGGCCGGACGATCCGCATCCGTGCCTCGCCTGGAGGAGATCGCCGCCCACCGGCGAACACCGAGAGCCGCGCGACCTACCGAACGAACGGGAGACTCATGGGAATAGCCAGCATCGGTTCGGCGCTCGTCGCCGCGGTCGCGCTTGCAAGCGGCGGAGCCGAGGCGAGGACGGATCCGCCGACCCTCAAGGTCACGGCGCCGAAGGCGGCGCTCGCGCCGGGTACCCGTTACGACGTCGGCGCCTCCGGATACGCGGCGGCCTTCAACCGGCTCGCGCTGTTCGTCTCGGTGGGCAAGGAATGCGCCGAGAGCGCATTGCTCGAGGCCCGGACCGGAACCCCGGAGCACCTGTTCGACGTCCCGGCGTACCACAGCTTCTCCGTGGCGACGAAGAACGCGTATCGCGCGAAAGCCCCGGGCGATCGCTACGCGTGCGGGTATCTGTTCCTCCACAACCACTCCGACGCAGCCGACCAGCTGCGCGGGCAGCGGCACTTCAGAGTCGCGGCCACGCGCTGAGCGAGTTCGCCTCGCCGGGGTAGCGTGACGTCGACGGTGCGGGCGTCGACGGTCGACATAGTCACGGCGGACGGTGTCGCCGACGCCTACCTGGCGCGGCCTGATGACGGGCGGCCGTACCCCGGGGTCCTGTTCATCATGGACGCCTACGGCCTTCGCCCGGCCATCGAGGAGATGGTGGGCAGGATCGCCGCCGGCGGCTACGTCGTGCTGGCTCCCAACGTGCTCTACCGCTCCGGCCGGGCCCCGGTGCTCGACCTCCCGGACCTGACCGACGCGGACCGGCGGGCGGCTTTCTTCCAGTCGCTACGGCCGCTGCTGGACGAGCTCACCCCGGCGCGCATCGCGTCCGACGGCGCCGCGTACCTCGACTCGCTGCAGGAGCGGGGGGCGCCGGGGCCGGTCGCGATCACCGGGTATTGCATGGGCGCGCGCGTGGGGCTGCGGGTCGCCGCGGCCCATCCCGACCGCGTGGCGGCGCTCGCCGGCTTCCACGCCGGCGGCCTGGTGACCGATGCTCCGGACAGCCCCCACCTCATCGCAGGCGACCTCGAAGCCGAGCTCTACTTCGGCTTCGCGGACCAGGATCCGAGCATGAGCGCGGACCAGATCGCGACCTTCGAGCGGGCGCTCGACGAGGCAGGCGTGACCTTCCGCACGGACGTCTACGAGGGAGCTCGTCACGGCTACACGATGGCGGACACCCCGGCCTACGACGAACCCTCCCGAGAGCGCCACTTCCGCGAGCTCGACGCCCTGCTGAAGCGCGCGCTTCCTCGCTAGGCCGGTACGGGGCGCCCGGCCCCCGCCCGATGTGCGACGCCCGCCGCCGCGACGTGATTGAGTGCACGGGCATGAGCAGGGTTCGAGGCGTCACGCTCAGACGAGCCGGCGCGGTCTCGGCGGTCGTGGCCGCGCTGCTGGCGCCGGGTCTCGCAGCCCCATCCGCCCCGGCCCAGGGGCCGCACGCAGCCCAGGCCAGCTTCGTCGCTCACGGCAGCGTCGAGCAGATCTACGTCACGGGTCTCGCTCCGCGCGCGCGCATGACCCTCCTCAACGGCTCCGGAAAGGCGGTCGCGACCAAGCGGGCCGACCCGCTCGGCGGCCTGGTGTTCCGTGACGTCAAGCCGGGCACCGGGTACCGGGTGCGCCTCGGATCGAAGGGCGCGAAGTCGGGGCCGCTGACCGTGATCTCGACCCGTCCGGCGCCGCCCAGCACGAGCGTCTACAACCAGACGATCCAGCCGAGCGGCTACCAGTACCTGACCACTCGCGACGGGACCCAGCTCGCCATCTACGTCCACCCGCCGCAGGACTGGACCAAGGCCTTCAACTCGACCGCCGGGATCCCCCCGCCCACCTACCCCTCGATCGGACAGCCCACCCCCACGCTCATCGAGTACTCGGGCTACGGATACGCCGACCCGGCGGGTCCGCAGAACGGCATCTCGGTCATCGCCAACATCATGGGGTTCACCGTCGTGGACGTGAACATGCGCGGGACGGGTTGCTCCGGCGGCGCCTACGACTTCTTCGAGCCGCTTCAGAACCTCGACGGCTACGACGTGATCGAGACGATCGCGCGGCAGCCGTGGGTCCAGGGGCACAAGGTCGGGATGATGGGCATCTCCTACGGCGGGATCAGCCAGCTCTTCACGGCGCAGACCCGCCCGCCGAGCCTGGCCGCGATCTCGCCGCTGTCGGTGATCGACCACACGGCGACGACGCTCTACCCGGGCGGCATCCTCAACACCGGTTTCGCGGTGGCCTGGGCCAAGGAGCGCATCCACGACGCCAAGCCCGCATCGTCGACGGGCGGCCAAGGCTGGGCCTACCAGCGCGTCCAGAACGGCGACCAGACCTGCCAGGCCAATCAGGTCCTCCACGGCGAGGCGGTGAACCTGATGAAGAAGATCCGGCAGAACTCGCACTACCACCCCAAGGTGGTGGATCCGCTGGCGCCGGTCACCTTCGTCAACAAGATCAACGTGCCGACGTACATGGCGTGCCAGTGGACCGACGAGCAGACCGGCGGCCACTGCGCGACCCTGTCGGAGCACTTCACGGGCACGCAGAAGAAGTGGTTCACCTTCACGAACGGCACGCACGTCGACTCGCTCGACCCGCAGACGTTCAACCGCTGGTACGACTTTTTGGAGCTCTACGTCGCGCACCAGGCGCCCGGCGCCAATCCCAACCTGGCCACGGTCCGCGGTGCGGCGCCGGTGATCTACGACGTCGCGATGGGGATCACCGGCGAGACGCTCCCGTCGGATCCGGTCCAGAACCAGGTGACGTACGACGGCGCCCTGGCCGCGTTCGAGCAGCAGCCGATGATCCGGGTGCTGTTCGACAACGGAGCGGGATCAAAGCCCGGCTATCCGGATCCCGGGTTCGAGCACTCCTGGTCCCGGTTCCCGATCCCAGGCACGACCGCTCGCTTCTGGTACATGGCTCGCGGCGGCAGGCTCACTGACAAGCCGTCCAAGCACGCGGGCGCGAACAAGTTCCACTGGGCTCCGCTCGCGCGCGGGCTGAACGACTTCAGCGGCGACACGGGCTCGGGAGACCTCTGGACGAATTCGCCGACGTATCACTGGCAGACGCCGAGCAAGCGCAACGCGGTCTCCTACCTGAGCGCTCCGCTCACGCAGAACACCACGGTCGTCGGCGCCGGAGCGGTGCACGTGTGGGTCAAGTCCTCGCGTCCGAACGTCGACCTGCAGGCCACCGTCACCGAGGTCCGCCCGGACGGCAAGGAGACGTTCGTGCAGAACGGCTGGATCCGCGGCAACGAGCGCAAGCTCGATCCCAACGGCGCGATCATGCGGCACCGAAGCACGCTGCTCGAGCCGGTCCCGAGCTTCCGCAGCCGCGACGTCTCCCCGCTTCCGAGGCACCGGTACGTGGAGGTGACCATCCCGCTCTACTACGAGGGTCACGTCTACCGCGCCGGTTCTCGAATCCGGGTGCTGATCACCGCCCCGAACGGCGACCAGCCCATCTGGTCGTTCAGCCAGACCCAGCCGAAGAAGGGACACGCGACGGTCTCGATCGCCCACTCGAAGAAGATGCGCTCGAGCCTCATCCTGCCGGTCGTCCCGGGTGTCGCGGTACCGACCGGCCTGCCACCGTGCCCCGGCCTGCGCGGCGAGCCGTGCCGGACCTACTCCCGCCTGAAGTAACGCGGCGAGTCGGCCCCCGCCGCCCGAGTCAGCCTGCGGCGGCTATGCGCACCTTCGGATCGCCGCCGGCCTCGGCCGTCCGAGGCGCGATGATGCTGCGCTGGCCGCCCAGCCGGCGGGCGGCGTCCAGGGCCGATTCCGCGGCGTTCAGGAGCGCGGCGGGCGACTGGCCATTGCGTCCGTAGATCGCGATGCCGAAGCTCAGCGGAGGATGCCCCTCGGTCGCGTCGGCCTTGCCGAGCGCGGTTCGGATGCGCTCGACGAGCGCCTCCGCACCGCGCTCGTCCGTATAGATCGCGAGCACGCAGAAGAGGTTCGGGCCTATGCGCCCCGCGAAGTCGGTCCAGAGGATCGAGGCCGTGACGGCCCTCGCGACGAGCGGCGCCCGCTCGGCTGCGGCGGGGCTCAGGGCGTCGAACGGCTCGCCGTCGGCCGCTGCGGCGACGAGCGCGAAGCGCACGCCGCTACGGCGTGCCCGCTCGGCCTCGACCGCGAGGACGTCGTCCATCCCGCGCCGGTCCAGGAGCGCCGGGCCCGCCTCGGTGACGCGAAGGTCGCGGATGCGCCGGGCGAGATCGCGGTGCTTGGTCCGCAGACCGTTGAGGAGCGCGGCGCCGACGAACAGGGTGACCGCCAGCACCGCGAACCGCGGGCCCCCGGCGACGGCGTGGGTCCCGGGAAAGAGCGAGACCGCAGCCGCGTACACGGCAGCCGCGAAGCACGCGTGGATCGCGGCGGCCACCCTCGGGAGCATGGAGAACGCCGCGGCCACCAGCGGCACGTAGAGCACGGGAAACGGGCTCGACGCGTCGCCGCTCCCCGCAACCGCGCCCGCGATACCGAGCGTCGCGCCGGCGAGCGCCAGGTGGATCGGCCAGCCGGGGCGTCGGCTGGCGGGCGCAAGCAGGAAGGGGCGCATACGCACTTCCTCGGCATGCGCGCGCCCCTTCCCCTCCCCGCTTTGAGCTAGCGGCTACCGGGCCAAACGCTTGCGCAGGTGCTCCTTGCCCTGCTCCGCCCCGCGGCGGCTCGCCTCCTGGGCGCGGCGGAAGAAGTCGGCGAGCTCCGAGTCGCCCTCCCGCTCGGCGTCCTGGACGTAGCTATCCAGCCGCAGCACGTTGCTGAGGCACTGCTCTACGAACCAGATGACGTTGTAATCCTTGTCCTGCGTGCCGGTTACCTGGCCGGACTCCTGTGCCGTCGCCTCCATCGCTCTCCTCTCGGCGGTTTTGCCCTTCGAGTTCGAGTTACCCGATCCGCGCGACGTCATGCGCGGCGGCGGCCGTCGGTCCTGATCAGCCGTCCGAACGCGGCAGCGTGGCGGTGAACCGCCCCCCGTCGCCGGGTTCGGCGATGACGTCGCCGCCGACCTGGCGCGCGAGCCGCCGCGCCAGCGCAAGTCCGAGTCCCGCGCCGGTGGCGTCCGAGGAGGCCCGACCCCTCTCGCCCGGGTCGAAGATCCTCCCGAGCTCGTCCTCGGCGACGCCCGGCCCGTCGTCGCGTACGACGATCACGCACTGGCGGCCGCGCGATCCGATCTGGACGCTGACCTCGTTCGACGCGTAGCGGCAGCCATTCTCGATTAGCGGGAAGAGCACCCGCTCGACCAGCTCCGCGTCGGCTGCCACCCGCACGCCGTGGTCTGAGCCGTCGACGCGGACGGTGATGCCGCGGCGCTCCGAGAGCTCGGAGCACATCGCCGCGGCGGCGGCCGCCGCCGCGGCTGCGTCGCACCTCGCCGGCTCGACGCCGGCGTCCTTCCGCGCAGCGACGAGCAGCGTGTCGACGACCGCGGACATGCGCTCAGCGCTGCTCAGGACCGTGGCCAGGGCCTCGCGGTACGCGCCGGGGGTCCGGCGGCGGCGGAGCGCGATCTCGGCCTCGGCGCGGATCTTTGCTAGGGGCGTCCGGAGCTCGTGGGAGATCTCGGCCGAAAGCCGCTGCTCGTGGCGCAGCGCGCCAGCCAACCGCTCGAGGAGGCCGTCCAGCGTCGCGGCCAGCTGCGTGAGCTCGTCGTGGGGAGGGCCGAGGTCGAAGCGCCGATCGAGGTCCGCCTCGCTCCACCGCGCGGCCTGCGCCGTCATCGTGCTCACGGGGTTGAGGGCCCGCGCGACCGCCCACCGCGACGTGGCGAATACGAAGGCGACGAGCGCCAAGCACAGGATGATCGACGAGATCAGCGCGGTGCGCTCGGTGTCCTCGTAGGGCTTCAGCGAGACCGCGGCCACCACCGTGCCGAAAAGGCGGCCGCCGCGCTCGACGGGAACGGCCAGAACCCGCACATCAGGGTTGCTGAGCTCGACGCGACGCGTCGGCCCGCCGGCCAGCGCGCGCGCCGCGCGGCGAACGCTCTCCGGCGCCGACCCGGGGCTCTCCAGCTCGGATCGCCCGGCGAAGACCCACAGCTGCGTGTCGATCGACGCCTCGTCCGGGGCCTCGGAGAGCCTCAGGCGACCACCCACGACGTCCAGGGCCGCGAGCTCGCCCGCAACGCGCGATCGGAGCAGGCCGTCGGCGTCCGACGACAGCCGGCTCGCGAGCACGACGTTGAACACGATGGCCATCGCGGCGATCGCCAGAGCGACGAGCAGCGTGACCGAGAGCGAAAGCCGGGTTCGAAGGCCGCCTACCCGCAGCGCCGGCGGAAGGCGGCTCAGTCCGATTCGGGCCAAGTGAGTCGGTACCCGACGCGCTGGGTCGTGACGATTCGCGGGGCCTCCGGCACGTCGCGGAGCTTCCGCCGCAATCGCGCGAGGTAGACGTCAAGGGTGTTCTCGTGGACAATCGCTCCCGAGGGCCACGCGGCGTCGATGAGGTCGGCCCGCGGCACCACGCTGTCGAAGCGGCTGGCCAGCGTCGCAAGCAGGCGGAACTCGGTTGGAGTCACCCCGCGCCTGACTCCGCCGCAGTGGATCTCGTAGGTCGTCGGGTCGAGGCTGAAAGGGCCGATCTCCATCGGGACCTCGCGGTCCTGGCCTCCCCGCCGGACCAGCGCCCGCAGACGCGCCAGCAGCTCCTCGACCGCGAACGGCTTGGTCATGTAGTCGTCCCCACCCGAGCTGAATCCAGACAGCACGTCGGGCAGGGAGTCCCGAGCGGTGAGGAAGAGCACGGGCGCCGCCATCCCGCGGGCGCGCAGCGCCTGGCAGACGTCGCGGCCGTCAGAGTCGGGAAGGCCTACGTCGATGATGAGCACGTCGGGCTCGTGGTGCGCGACCTTCGCCAGGGCGTCGGCGCCCGTGAAGGCCAGGACCGGCGAGAACCCCTCCTCGTCGAGGCCCCGCGCGAGCACCGCGCCGAGCTCGGCGTCGTCCTCGAGGATCAGGACCTGGGGATCTTCGTTCACCGCTCCCTGAGTATGGCCGCGGCGCTCGGTATGCCCCCCCGCGGCGCTCTCCCCGCCCCGACCGGTGCTCGATCTCGACGAGCCGCGGTCAGGGGCGAGGAGGGCCGCGGGGCAGAGGACGACGGGCAACCGTCCCAACCAAGGCCTCGCAGGCGAGGATGCCCGCTTCCGCCTTAAGGCCTCCTGAACGCAAGGAAGCCTTCACTCGGGCTTAATGCCGCGGACGGTCGATCTTCGCCCCCCACTGCCGTGCCGTGCGAACACCAACGGGCGTCGTCCACGGCCGGCCCGCCCCGGGTGAGTCCCGACCGGCTGAGCCCCGGCGTGCCGGCCTAACCGGCTTCCGAGTACGCCGGCTCGCCGGGAGCGTGCGCCATCGAGGGCTCGACCGGCCGCTGATCCTGCAGCACGCGCACCGCGATGGCAACCGCCGCCACCGCGAGCGCCGCGCCGATCACGAACGCCAGGTGGTACCCGCTCGTCAGCGCGGCCGCGGTCTCCCTTCCGCCGTGTGCCGATGCACGTGCGTGCGTGGCGGAGAGGGTGGCGAGGACCGCGAGCCCGAGCGCCCCGCCGACCTGCATCGTCGTGTTCACGACTCCGGACGCGAGGCCGGCGTTCTCGCGCGTCGCGCCGGACATGGCGAGCGTCATGAGGGCCGGGAACGCGCTCCCCACCCCGAAGCCGATGAGGATCATCACGGGCAGCACGTCCAGGACGTAGGTCCCGTGAACGGGCACGCGCGTGAAGAGCCCAAGTCCCGCAGCGACCAGGACGACGCCGGGGACGAGCGTCCGCTTCGGGCCGAAGCGCCCGACGAGCCGGTCGGAGAAGCGCAGCGACATCGTGCCCATGACGATCGTCGCGGGCAGGAACGCCAGGCCGATGTGGAGCGCGTCGTAATGGCGGACGCGTTGGAGGTACAGCGAGCCGAGGAAGAACGTGCCGAACATCCCGGCGACCAGCAGGGCCTGGATCACGTTCGCGCCCGAGACGTTTCGCGAGCGGAAGATGCCGAGCGGGATGAGCGGATTGGCAGCGCGCGCCTCGCGCACGACGAACGCGGCCAGGAGCGCGACCGACGCGCCCCCCAGCGCGAGGGTGCGCCCCGAGCCCCAGCCATGCTCAGCCGCGGGCTTCACGATCGTGTACACGCCGAGCATGAGGGAGCTGGTGATGAGCACCGCGCCCGGCACGTCGGCACCCTGCCCGAAGCCGATGCCGGGCTCGCGACTCAAGAGGCGCCATGCGAGCGCGCCGGTGACGATTCCGATCGGGATGTTGACGAAGAAGATCCAGTGCCAGTTCACGGCCTGGGTCAGCACTCCACCGACGAGGAGGCCGATCGACCCGCCGGCGGAAGCGACGAACCCGTAGACGCCGATCGCCTTCGACTGCTCGCGGGGCTCCGGGAACATCGTCACGATCATTCCGAGGATCACGGCGGAGGTCATCGCACCGCCGATGCCTTGCACGAAACGTGCCGCCACGAGGACCTCCTGGCTCTGCGCGGCGCCGCAGGCCAGCGAGGCGAGGGTGAACACCGCGAGCCCGGCCATGAAGACGGTCTTCCGCCCCAGGATGTCCCCGAAGCGACCGGCGAGCAGCAGCAGGCCGCCGAAAGCGATCAGGTAGGCGTTCATCACCCATGCCAGGGTGGACGGCGAGAATCCGAGGTCG
>JAFAQQ010000173.1 GCA_019246335.1 Actinomycetota bacterium
GAGGCGGTCGCAGATCCGCTCCGCCTCCTCCATGTAGTGCGTCGTCACGAGCAGGGTCACGCCGCGCCGCTTCAGCCCTTCCAGGACGCGCCATACCGCGAGCCGCGCCTGGGGGTCGAGCCCGGTGGTGGGTTCGTCGAGGATGACCAGGACCGGGTCGTTCACGAGCGCCCTCGCGATTAGCAGCCGGCGCTTCATCCCACCCGACAGCTCCTGCGCGCGCGACTCCGCCCGCTGATCGAGCAGCGCGGAGCGCAGGAGCTCATCGATCCGGCCGTCCGCGCGCACGCCGTGGAACAGCGCGTGGGTGCTCAGGTTCTCGCGCACGCTCAGCGACCGGTCGAGGTTCTCCTCCTGGGGCACCACTCCGATCATCGCGTTCACCTCGCGCCGCCTTCGCCGGACGTCGAGCCCCAGCACCTCGAGCTCCCCGCCGTCCATCTCCGCCAGCCCGTAGATCGCCTTCATCGTGGTGGTCTTCCCCGCGCCGTTCGGCCCGAGGAAGCCGAAGCACTCCCCCGTTCGAACCGAGAAGTCGACTCCGCGGACGGCCTCGAGCTCGCCGTATCGCTTGACGAGCCCGTGCGCCTCGACGGCGATGCCGCTCGGGGCGCTCACGCGGCGAGGGCGGCCCGGCGCGAGCGGGGAACCCGGGATGGGAGCGTCCGCGCCGCCACGAGGCACCCGCTGAGGAGGACCGCGAGCACGATCGCCGCCACCCCTCCCCGATGCGTCTCCACCCCGTAGGCGAGCGAGTTGTTGATCGCGTGGAGGCCGATCGTCGAGAAGAGGGTGCCGGTTCGCTCGTACACGAGGCAGAAGATGAAGCCCAGGACGCCGAGGACCGGCAGGATCAGCGCGGTCTTCGGGCTGTCGTAGTGGATCGCGCCGAAGACGACGCCGACGATCACCGCCGAGGGCACGACGCCCATGCGGGTCCGCAGC
The DNA here is from genome assembly GCA_019246335.1 of Actinomycetota bacterium. GTDB lineage: Bacteria > Actinomycetota > Thermoleophilia > Solirubrobacterales > Thermoleophilaceae > AC-37. The sequence continues at coordinate 946 of JAFAQQ010000173.1, forward strand.
GAGCGGTAGAAGAATCCCCTGAAGAAGAACTCCTCGGCCACCGGCGCGATGACGATCACCAGGACGGCGCCGGTGACGAGCGCAAGCGTGCTGTGCCGGGCGCCGAGCTCCTGCACGATGTTCTGCTTGCCGCTCGGCTTGATCGCGGCGCTGTAGACGATCTCGAAGATCACGAAGCCGACGTAGGCGAGCGCCATCCAGCCGATCGTCGACCAGAAGCGCGCGCCGCCGAGTCCGAACTGCCACGTGCGCGGCCGGGCCGTGCGCGCGGCGAGCACGAGCGCTGCGCCGACGAAGACCGCGTCCTGGACGAGCGTCGCGATCTGGACGAACGCGGGCGACGAGGTGTGCGGGTGCCCGCCGACGATCCCGGCGATGATCCCGAAGATCACGATCAGGACGAAGCTGGCCCCGAGGCCGAGCCCCATGGCCGCAGGTCCGTACCAGGCGGGCCAGCCCGGATACGGGCTCGCCCCCTCCGGAAGCTCCGGCGGGTCGGGCGGCGGTGGGTGCGGGAACGCATATCCGTGCCCGTACTGCGGGCCGTACTGGGGCTGCTGCATGAGGCTCAGGTTAAGAGAGCCGGCAGCTCTTCCAGCGTTGCGATGACGGGGACGGCGTCGAGGTCTCGGCGCCCGCCCGCTCGATCGACGAGCACCGGCCGGATGCCGGCCGCCTCCGCGCCCGCGACGTCGTTCTCCGGCGAGTCGCCGACGTGGACCGCATCGTTCGCGTCCGTGCCCGCGGCCTCGAGGGCGGCCCGGAAGAGCGCGGCGTCGGGCTTGCGCGCGCCGACCTCCGCTGAGGTGACGACCTCGTCGACCAGCGGCTCGATTCCCCTTGCACGCAGGACCTCGCGGAGCGAGCAGTCCCAGTTGCTCGCGACCACCAGCCGCAGCCCGCGCTCGCGGAGCTGGGCGAGCGATGGCGCGGTGTCGGGGAAGGCCTCGAAATGCAGCGACTCGAGCAGCACCGGGCGCACCGCCTCCAGGCTCAAGCCCGGCAGCGCGAGCTGATCCAGCACGACGGCGGCGCAGCGGTTGCGGAGGTCCGCGAGCGAGCTCGCGTCGCGACCCTCCATGTGGTGCTCGAGGTAGTAGGAGATCTCGGCCCGGACCGCTGACTCCGCGGCATCCGGCGGGACGTCGAAGCCGAGGCGGGCCAGCGACTTCCGCAGCCGCGGCGCCGGCGGCTCCATGCGCAGGAGCGTGCCGAGCGAGTCGAGGAGGACCGCCGTGAGCGCCACACCTAGCATTCCGCGCCTTCGACCGCCGGCTTCACCGTTCCCACCGTCCTCCGATTCGTCGGGAGCTGCGCTTAGCCTCCGCTCCCCATGCCTGCGCCCCCGCTCGCGTCCTTCTGGTCCGCACACCGCGATCTCATCACGGCGGCGGTCACGGTCGTCCTGGCGTTCGCGCTCGCCCACCTACTCGACCGGACCATCGCCCGCCGCGAGGGCGCGTTCACAGCGCGCGTGGGGGCCGGCGACTCTCAGGTC
>JAFAQQ010000226.1 GCA_019246335.1 Actinomycetota bacterium
CGCCGGACAGCCGGCTGTGGGCCTGTCGGGCGACGACGGGCTGCTCTTCCGGGTCAGCAAGCAACTCGCGTCGGGCGAGCGCGACATCGGGTTCGTCGGTCAGATCGAGCACGTGGACGTGGACGTGCTGAACCACATCGCTGCCGACTACATCCCGGTCATCGCGTCGGTGGGGGCCGACGAGACGGGCCAGTCGTACAACGTCAACGCCGACGAGGCCGCGGGCGCCGTCGCGGAGGCGCTGCGCGCGTTCAAGCTCGTCTTCCTCACCGACGTCCCGGCGTGGCTCGAGGACCCGTCGGATCCCTCGACCCGGATCGGCCAGGCGACCGCCGCCGAGGTCCGCGCGCGGCTCGACGGCGTGACCGGGGGGATGCGGCCGAAGCTCGCCGCCTGCGCCCAGGCGGTCGAGCGCGGGGTGACCGCGGCGCACATCATCGACGGGCGGGAGGCGCACACGCTCCTGCTCGAGCTTTTCACGGACGCCGGGATCGGCACCAAGATCTTCCCGTGAGCCTGGCCGAGCTCCAGGCGCTCGAGCGCGATTACCTGATGGGGACGTACGCGCGCGCGCCGGTCGAGTTCGTGCGCGGGCAGGGCACGCGGCTCTGGGACGCGGATGGAAACGAGTACCTCGACTTCCTCGCAGGGGTCGCGGTCGTGCAGATCGGGCACTGCCACCCCGCGCTGGTCGAGGCTGTCACGGATCAATGCGCCCGGCTCATGCACGTCTCGAACCTCTTCTACACGGAGCCGGCCGTGCGGCTCGCCCAGCGGTTGTCGGAGCGCTCGCTCGGGGGCAAGGTCTTCTTCACCAACTCCGGCGCGGAGGCCATCGAGTGCGCGATCAAGCTGGCGCGCAAGCGCCGGCGGGGGGGAGAGGTCGTGGTGCTGGACGGCGCCTTCCACGGCCGGACGATGGGCGCCCTGTCGGCGACGCCGCAGGAGGCGAAACAGGAGCCGTTCGCCCCCCTCGTGCCCGGCTTCCGCGCGGTCCCCGCCGATCCCCTCGCGGTGGAGGCCGCCGTCGACGAGCGCACCGCCGCCGTCCTGATCGAGCCGATCCAGGGCGAGAGCGGCGTCCGCGCGGTCCCGGACGAGGTGCTCCGCTCGGCGCGGGCCGTCTGCGACGAGACCGGCGCGATGCTCGTGTTCGACGAGATCCAGTGCGGGATGGGGAGGACGGGCGCGCTCTGGGCCTGGGAGCACACGGGGGTGAGGCCCGACGCGATGACGCTCGCGAAGGGCCTCGGCGGCGGCGTGCCGATCGGCGCCTGCGTGACCGGCCCCGACAGCGCGGACGTGCTCGCGAGCGGCGATCACGGCTCCACGTTCGCCGGATCGCCGCTGGTGACGGCGGCGGCGAACGCCGTATTCGACGTAGTGGACGACGGGGACTTCCTGGCTGACGTCTCCCGTAAGGGGGACCGCCTGCGAATCGCGCTGACCGGGCTCGGCCTCGCGGTTCGCGGCGCGGGCCTGATGCTCGCCTTCACCGCCCGCGACGCGCCCGCCCTTGTGCGCCGCGCGTTGCTCGACGAGCGGCTGGTGCTGAACGCGACGGGGCCGGACACCGTGCGCCTCGAACCGCCGCTCACGGTGAGCGAGGACGAGATCGCGGAGGCGGTGGCGCGGATCGGGCGCGCCGCCGGCGCCGGCTCCACCTGAGGGGAAGTTTGTGGTCGCTATAGCGACTCAAAATGGACCCTCAGCTGGTCGCACGGCCGTTAGGGTCGCCGGTCGCATGGCTGTTAGGGTCGCCGGCCGTGCCTGACGAGCGCTCCAGCCTGCCCAAGACCGCCTCGTACGAGGCCGACCCTGACGAGGTCGGCCGGGTCCTGCTGCTCTATTCCGGCGGTCTGGACACGAGCGTGATGCTCAAGTGGATCCAGGACCACTACCAGGCGGAGGTCGTCGCCCTGACCGTGGACCTGGGCCAGCCTGGGGAGGACTTCGACGTGATCCGCGGGAAGGCCCTCGACCTCGGCGCGCTCGACTGCCTCGTGGTCGACGCACGAGAGGAGTTCGCCCACGGATACGTCCTCCCGGCGATCCGCGCAAATGCCCGCTACGGCGGTGGCTATCCGCTGTTCACGGCGCTGGGCCGCCCGCTGATCGCGAAGCTCGCCGTGGACACCGCGCGCGAGTCGGGGTGCGACACCATCGCGCACGGCTGCACCGGCAAGGGCAACGACCAGGTCCGCATCGAGGCGACCGTGGCCGCGCTCGGGCCCGAGCTGAGGATCATCGCGCCGGTCCGCGGCTGGCGGATGGGCCGGCAGGAGGAGATCGAATATGCGCGCGCGCACGGGATCCCCGTCAAGGGCGGCACCGAGGTCCCGCCGTACTCGATCGACGACAACCTCTGGGGACGCTCGTCCGAGGGAGGCCCGATCGAGGACCTGTCGGAGCCCCCGCGCGAGGACGTCTTCGACCTGGTCACGCCGCCCGAAGACGCGCCGGACGAGCCGGAGCTCGTGGAGATCGAGTTCGAGCGCGGCTGTCCGGTGGCCATCGGCGGCGAGCGGCTCGGGCTGGTCGAGCTGCTCGAGAGGGCCGGCCAGATTGGCGCCCGGCACGGCGTGGGGATCGTCGACCACATCGAGGACCGCATCGTGGGCCTGAAGGTCCGCGACATCTACGAGGTCCCCGCGGCCGAGCTCATCCTCACCGCCCACGCGGAGCTTGAGAAGCTCGTCGGCACCATCCATCAGAACACGTTCAAGCCCGAGCTCGACCGTCACTGGGCGTTCCTCGTGTACGCCGGTCTCTGGCACGAGCCGCTCCTCGACGACCTGAACGCCTTCATGGACCGCGTCAACGCGCAGGTCACGGGGACGATCACGCTGAAGCTGTACAAGGGGAGCGCGAAGCCGGTGTCCCGCTCCTCGCCGAACGCGCTCTACGACCCGGAGCTGGCCGGCTTCGGCGAGTCGGGCGGGTTGTTCTCGCAGCAGGCGAGCCCCGGGTTCATCGAGCTGTGGAGCCTGCAGTCGCGGATGGCGTACGCGGTGCGCCGCCGGGGTATGGAGGGATCATGACCACACGCGGGTACACCGTCCTCGGCTGGATCGTCTGGCAGATTGGGTCGCGGATCGCCAGGCGCAAGCTGGCGGAGAACCGCGCGAAGCTGGGCGCGGCGGCGGCCATCCTGCTGGTCGTGGTCGGCGGGCTTCTCGCCGCCCGCAGCGGATCGTCCGAGTAAGCCCGGCGCCCGCGCGGGCGCCCGAGTAGGCCGCCGGCGGCCACGGCGGGTCGTCGAGCAGGACCCTGCCCGCTTGTCAGCGCGCGGACGCGGTTGGACGTCCGCTCTCTGACGACGCACCGTGTCGTAGGAACGCCTAAGCCGCAGTCAAGTATTGCGCCGCCGGGTCGATACACGACCAACCTGACCCCCAGCCCTACCAGGCTCGAAGCGGCAGTTGGGGGCCGGGCAAGACCCGGAAATGCGGCGAATCGTCACATCCTCGATCGCGACCTGCGTGGTCATCCTCGCGGGCGCGAGCCTGTTCGCGCCAACGGCGTCGGCGGACCGCGCCTTCACCCAGCGCTTCGGTCAGATCGACCGCGGCGACGTGACCCAGGTCGCCAACACGATCATGAGCTGCCCGACCGGCGCGGCGAACTGCGCGAACGCGCGCAACGGGAGCGATCCGACCCAGGTCAACGACAACTTCAACATGACGTACGTGGACGTCGACTCCGATTCCACGACGTTCGACTCGAGCAGCGCCGACCTCAGCCTGCCGACCGGCGCGACCGTGGACTTCGCGGGGCTCTACTGGGGGGCTGACACGAGCGCGGGGACGAACGGCGCCGCCGCTCCGAACGCCTCGATCGACAACCAGGTCAAGCTCAAGGTGCCCGGCTCGTCGTCGTACCAGACGGTCACGGCCAGCCAGCTCGACACGAGCCTGGTCCACACGACCAGCTACCAGGGTTTCGCCGACGTCACGTCGTCGGTGTCGTCCGGCGGCAATGGCACCTACACGGTGGCGAACGTGCAGGCGGGGACGGGCGCGAACCGCTACGGCGGATGGTCGATCGTCATCGCCTACCACGACGCGAGCCAGGCGGTCCGCTACCTCACCGTCTACGACGGGTTCCGGGCGGTCTCGAACGGCGACGGCGGCGCCACCATCTCGTTGAGCGGCTTCCAGACGCCCTCGAGCGGGACGGTCAAGGGCTTCTTCGGGATGGTGGCCTACGAGGGCGACCTCGGCATCGCGACGGAGACGTCGCAGCTGAACGGCAACAACCTCACCGATGCGCTGCACGCCTCCAACAACTACTTCGACTCGGTCATCTCACGAGCGGGGAGCTACGTCACCACCAAGAACCCGAACTACGTCAACGAGCTCGGGATCGACGCGAACATCATGACGATCGACGGCTTCCTGCCGAACGGCGCGACGTCCACGAACGCGACCTTCTCGACGACCCAGGACCAGTACTACCCCGGCGCGATGTCGCTGTCGATCGACCAGTCCGCGTCGGCGCCCGCCAACACCGCCCTGCCGACGGTCACCGGCACCGCGCGGCAGGGCCAGACGCTGACGACCTCCAACGGCACGTGGACCGGGACCGCCCCGATCACCTACACGTACCAGTGGGAGCGTTGCGACTCGACCGGCGCGAACTGCTCGAACATCGCCGGCGCCACGAGCTCGACGTACGTGCTCACGGCCAACGACGTCGGGTCGACGATCCGCTCGCAGGTCACGGCGACCAACGTCGTGAGCGGCACGTCGGCGACGTCGTCCCAGACCGCAAGCGTGCTTCCCCTCGCGCCTACCAACACCGCGCTGCCGACCATCTCCGGGACGACGCGGGACGGCCAGACGCTGACCGCTTCGAACGGCACGTGGAGCGGCGTCGGGCCCTTCACGTACGCCTACCAGTGGGAGCGGTGCGACTCGACCGGCGCGAACTGCTCGAACGTCTCCGGCGCGACGAGCTCGACCTACGTGCTGGGCGCGGGTGACGTCGGCTCCACGATGCGCGTCGTCGTGACCGCGACGAACGCGGGCGGAAGCACGCCGGCGACGAGCGCGCAGACCGCGAAGGTCGCGGCCAACCCGCCCGTCAACACGGTGGCCCCGACGATCAGCGGCACGCCGAAGGACGGGCAGACCCTGACCGCCGCCAACGGCACCTGGACGGGGACCGCCCCGATCACCTACACCTACCAGTGGGAGCGCTGCGACTCGACCGGCGCGAACTGCTCGAACGTCTCCGGCGCGACGAGCTCCACCTACACGCTGGGATCGAGCGACGTCGGGTCGACGATCCGCGTCGTCGTCACGGGCACGAACTCGGCGGGGAGCGCGAACGGGACGAGCGCGCAGACGAGCGTCGTGGCGCCGACCCCGCCGGTGAACACCGTCGTCCCGGCCGTCAGCGGCACGGCCCAGGACGGGCAGACGCTCACGACCACGAACGGCACCTGGACGGGGACCCCGACGATCACGTACACGTACCAGTGGCAGCGCTGCGACCAGAACGGCGCGAACTGCGCGAACATCTCGGGCGCCACCGCGTCGACCTACGCACTGACCCCGAGCGACGTCGGCTCGACGGTGCGCTCGCAAGTCACCGCGACCAACGCCGCCGGCAACGCGAGCGCCGTGAGCTCTCCGACGAGCAGGGTCGCGGCCGCGCCGCCCGTGAACAACACCCCGCCGACGATCACCGGCACGGCAAAGGACGGCCAGACGCTCACCGGGTCGAACGGGACCTGGAGCGGCACCCCCACGATCACGTACACGTACCAGTGGCAGCGCTGCGACCAGAACGGCGCGAACTGCGCGAGCATCTCCGGGGCGACCGGGGCCACCTACACGCTCGTCTCGGCTGACGTCGGCTCCACGATCCGGCTCGTGGTGACCGCGACCAACAGCGCCGGCACGGGCAACGCGACGAGCGCGCAGTCAGGGTCCGTGGCGCCGGCGCCCCCTGTCAACACCGTGGCTCCGACGATCTCCGGGACGTTCTCCGACGGTCACACGATCACCGTCGGCACCGGCACCTGGACCGGCACCACCCCGATCACCTACGCGTACCAGTGGCGCCGCTGCGACTCGACCGGCGCGAACTGCTCGAACGTCGCCGGCGCGACGAGCGCGAGCTACACGCTCACACCTGCGGACATCGGCTCCACGATGCGCGTGATGGTGACCGCGACCAACGTCGCCGGGAGCGCCAGCGTGATCACGGCCGCGAGCGCGTCGGTCACCGCGTCCCCGCCGGTGAACACCGTCCCTCCCGCGATCTCCGGCACGTACGAGGATGGCCAGACCCTGAGCGCGACGAACGGCACCTGGACGGGCACCGCCCCGATCAACTACAGCTACCAGTGGCGGCGCTGCGACTCGCTCGGCAACAACTGCTCGGACATCTCGGGCGCCACCAGCTCGACCTACCAGCTCACGCCCCCCGACGTCGGCGGCACGGTCCGGATCGTCGTGACCGGGACGAACACGGCGGGGTCGGCCGCCGCGAGCTCGGCAGCGAGCCCGCTCGTGCTCGCCCAGCCTCCCGCCAACACATCGCTTCCGACCATCCTGGGCGTCGCCGAGGACGGTAAGACGCTCACCGTGGCCAACGGCACGTGGACGGGCACTCCGACGATCAACTTCACCTACCAGTGGCAGCGCTGTGACTCCTCCGGCGCGAACTGCGGCGACGTCGCGGCCGCGACCGGTGCGACGTACCAGCTCACGCCGGCTGACGTCGGCTCGACGCTGCGTGTCGTGGTCACGGGCACGAACGCGGGCGGAGGCGCAAGCGCGACGAGCTCCCCGAGCACGACCGTGCAGCCCGCGCCGCCGGTGAACACCGTGCTCCCCTCGATCTCGGGCACCCCCCAGGACGGGCAGACGCTCACGGCCGCGAACGGCACATGGACGGGCACGCCGACGATCACCTACGCCGACCAGTGGCGCCGGTGCGACTCGAACGGCGCCAACTGCGCGGACATCACCGGCGCCACCGGCACGACGTACCAGATCACCCCCGCCGACGACGGCCACACGCTGCGCGTCAACGTGGCCGGCACGAACGTCGTGGGCAGCGCGACGGCGACGTCGCCGAATACGGGCCTGGTCGGCAACCCTCCGTCGAACACCGGCGCTCCGGCCGTCTCCGGCAACGCGACGGACGGTTCCACCCTGACGGCCAACCCCGGAAACTGGACCGGAAGCGGGCCGCTCACCTTCGCCTACCAGTGGCAGCGCTGTGACTCCTCCGGCGCGAACTGCACGGACGTGCCGGGCGCGACCGGCCAGACCTACCAGCTGACGCCGGGAGACGTCGGCTCGCGGCTGCGCGCGGTGGTCACCGCGACGGGCCCGGCGGGCACCACGCCCGCGGACAGCGGCGCGACCGCGGTAGTCCAGGCAGCGCCCCCGGCGAACGGCGACCGCCCCGCCGTGTCGGGCACGCCCGAGGACGGCCAGACGCTCACCGCCACGAACGGGACCTGGAGCGGCGCCGGGCCGTTCACATACACGTACCAGTGGGAGCGCTGCGACTCGCAGGGTCAGAACTGCCAGGACGTCCAGGGCGCGAACGGGCAGACCTACGCGCTGACCGGCGATGACGTCGGGCATTCGATGCGGGTCAACGTCACCGCGACCGGGCCCGACGGTCACGGTCAGGCCATCTCCGAGGACACGCCGGCCGTCGCCCAGAAGGGGGCGGCGAGCGACGGCACGGACGACCTGGGCTCGTCGATCTCCGGCAGCCTCGTGGCTCCCGACAACTGCCAGCGCGTGCTGGCGGGCCTCGGGTTCAAGCGCTACGAATCGAAGCGGAGCGGGATCCTGCGGGTCGCGATCCGCCAGACCGGATACGTGGCGCCGGGCTCGCCGCTCGTGGCCACCACGCGCCAGCAGAACGGCAAGGCCAAGATCCGCTCGGTCTCCTACAAGCTCGACGGCCGGTCGATCAAGAGCAGTCGCAACGGCCGCTACCCGACGAGCATGAGCCCGAAGGCGCTCGCGCGCCAACCCCAGCACACGCTGACGGTCACGGTGACCCTCACCCGAGGCAAGCCGGTCGCGTTCAGCCTCGGCTTCCGGACCGCCCCCTGCATCGACATGCTGACGGTCGGGCAGTGGAAGCTCCCGAACGGCACGGGCACCCGGGCGCGGGTGGACAGCAACAACGCCCTGACCGCCATGCGCTTCCAGATCCCGCGCAGCATGCAGCCGGCGAGCAAGGACACCCAGACGATCGGGCGGCTGCGGGTCTGGACCGCCGGCGGCGGCAAGCGGACCTACATCCTGAGGTTCCCGAAGGCGAACGGCAGCAAGGTCGTCCTCGCGGCGAGCGCGGGCGGTCCCAGCGTCCAGCTCACCGCGAAGGGCGCGACCGTCACCGGCCTACCGGCGAAGGTCGGGATCGTCGAGCTGAACCTCTACACCCGGACCAAGACGCGGCCGAACGCCTACCTCGTGGCCGGACAATCGATGAAGCTCGGCGCCACGATGACGACCTCGCACGGCCGTCGGCGCCTCACCACCCGCCTCATCGGCGGCGGCGGCCGCTAGCCGGGTCAGCGGCGGCGGCCGCCGGCCGACCGCGCGCGGACGATCGCCCGGTTCTCGCGCATCTAGCAGGGATCGCGGGCTCGGGCATCCGGGCCCGCGCATACCATGGCCGCGATGCCGTCGGCGGTCCACTTGCACGTCCATTCCGAGTACTCGCTGCTCGACGGGGCCTGCAAGATTGACGCCCTGGCGGAGCGCGCGGCGGCCTTCGAGCAGCCGGCCCTGGGGCTCACCGACCACGGCGTGATGAACGGGGCCGTCGAGTTCTACAAGGCCTGCACGTCACGCGGCGTGAAGCCGATTCTCGGATTCGAGGCGTACCTCTGCGACGACCTCGCCTCGGACGCCGTCCGTTACGAGCGCAACCACCTGACCCTCCTTGCCTCTTCCGACGAGGGGCTGCGGAACCTGGTGAAGCTCACCTCGGCCGGATTCCTCGAGGGAAACAGGCGTGGCAAGTGCAACGTCGACCTCGCCCTGCTCGAGCGGCACTCCGCCGGGGTCATCGCCCTGACGGGCTGCCTGCAGTCGCGGTTCTGCCGGCGCCTCGTCGACGGAGACGAGGCGGGCGCGCGAGCGCACGCCGACGACCTGCTGCGCATCTTCGGCCCGGACGACGTGTACTTCGAGATCCAGCAGAACGGCGTTGCCGAGCAGGAGCGGGCCAACGAGGGAATCCGCCGGATCGCGACGGAGGTCGGCCGGCCGCTCGTGGGCACGGCCGACGTCCACTACCTGCGCCGTGAGGACTACGACAACCACCGCGCGCTGCTGTGCGTGCAGACGAAGTCGACGCTCGATCAGCCGAAGCTGTCGTTCGACACCAACGAGTTCTACCTGAAGGACTCGCTGGAGATGGAGCGGGCCTTCGCGAGCACGCCGGAGGCAGTCGCGTCGACGCTCGAGATCGCGGAGCGCTGCGACGCCACGATCGAGCTCGACAAGATGCTGATCCCGCGCTATCCGGCGCCCGACGGCGAGGACGAGCCGGCGTATCTGCGCCGCCTCGCTGCCGAGGGGCTCCGCCGGCGCTACGGCGACCCGCCACCGGCGGAGGCGGTCGAGCGCCTCGAGATGGAGCTCGACGTGATCGTCCGCATGGGGTTCGCCGCGTACTTCCTGATCGTCTGGGACTTCGTGAAGTTCGCCAAGGAGAACGGGATCGCAGTCGGCCCCGGCCGCGGCTCGGCCGCGGGATCGATCGTCGCCTACTCGCTCAACATCACCGACGTCGACCCACTGCGCTACGGCCTTCTCTTCGAGCGCTTCCTGAACGCCGAGCGCGTCTCCATGCCGGACATCGACATCGACTTCTCGGTCAAGGGGCGCGACCGCGTGATCCGCTACGTCGCGGCCAAGTACGGCCAGGAGTCGGTCGCGCAGATCATCACCTTCGGCCGCATGTTCCCCCGCGCCGCGACGCGCGACGCGGCGCGGGTGCTCGGGTTCGACTACGGCGCCGGCGATCGGCTGGCGAAGATGATCCCGGACCCGATCATGGGGCGCCCGCCCTCGTTCGAGGACTGCCTGAAGCCGGGCGAGGAGCTGCGGCGCGCCTACGACGAGGATCCCCAGGCGCGACGCATCGTCGACGTCGCACGCGGCCTCGAGGGCGTCGTCCGCAACTCCTCGATCCACGCCGCCGCCGTGGTCATCGCCGACCGGCCGCTGACCGACATCGTCCCGCTCCAGCTCGCCGAAGAGCGCGGCGAGCTGATCGAGGACGGCGCGCGGGCCTACAAGACCGTCACCCAGTACTCGATGGGCCCGATCGAGGACATCGGCCTGCTGAAGATGGACTTCCTCGGCCTGCGGAACCTCGACGTGATCGAGTCGGCGCTCGACATCATCGGGCGCTCGGCCGGCGCCCGGCCCGACATGGCGGCGCTGCCCCTCGACGACGAGAAGACCTACGAGATGCTGGCCCATGGGGAGTCGATCGGGGTCTTCCAGTTCGAGTCGGAGGGCATGCGCGAGGCGCTCCGCAAGGTCCGGCCGACTGAGTTCGACGACGTGGTGGCGCTCGGTGCCCTCTACCGCCCGGGCGCGATGCGCCACATCGACACCTACGCGCGCAACAAGCGCGACCCGGCTGCGATCAACTACGTGGACGAGCGCCTGCGCCCGATCACCGAGGCCACCTACGGGGTGGTCATCTACCAGGAGCAGTCGATGCAGATCTCCAAGGTGATCGCCGGCTTCAGCGGCCCGGAGGCGGACGACCTGCGCAAGGCGATCGGCAAGAAGAACCGCGCACGGATGGCCTCGATGCGGGAGCGCTTCTTCGAGGGCGCGCGGCGCACCGGCACGTCGGAGCGCGTGATCCAGGAGCTGTGGGCCGTCAACGAGGCTGCGGCCGACTACTCGTTCAACCGTTCGCACGCCGCCTGCTACGCGCTCATCTCGTACCGCACGGCGTGGCTCAAGGCGAACTATCCCGCGGAGTACATGGCCGCCCTCATCTCGTCGGTCATGTCCACCAAGGACAAGGTCCCGTTCTTCGTCTCGCGCTGCGAGGATATGGGGATCGAGGTGCTCCCGCCCGACGTGAACGAGTCGGGGCACGACTTCGTGGTGTCCGGCGGGAACATCCGCTTCGGGCTGGACGCCGTGAAGAACGTCGGGGCGGCCGCCGTGGACGCGGTGGTCGCCGCGCGCGAGGAGGGGGGCCCGTTCACCTCGATCTGGGACTTCTGCGAGCGCGTCGACTGCCGCTGCGTGAACAGGAAGGCGATCGAGTCGCTCGTGCGCTGCGGCGCGCTCGACTCGACCGGGGCGACCAGACGCGGCATGCTCGCCGTGCTCGCGCACGCCCAGGCCGCGGGGGCGAAGGCGCAGCAGGACGCCCAGCTCGGCCAGGCGTCGATCTTCGACCTCGAGGGCGGCGGGGCCGCAGGCGGAGCCGGCGCTTCGGCCGCGACCATGCGCCAGCACCCACCGGTCCCAAGCCTCCCGGACGAGCGCCAGGACCTGAACTCGATGGAGAAGGAGACGCTCGGGCTCTTCCTGTCGTCGCATCCGCTCAAGGAGGTGCGCCCCGCCCTCCGCGCGCGCGTCGACTGCTCGCTCGCCGAGCTTGCCGGAAAGCGCGACGGCGAGTGGGTCACGGTTGGCGGAATGATCGCCGAGGCCAAGCGCATCCGGACAAAGAAGGGCGAGCCGATGCTGTTCGCGACCCTGGACGACGTCGAGGCGCAGGTCGAGATGCTCGTGCTCAACTCGGCCTACGCCGCGAACGCCGAGAAGGTGGACCTCGACCGCGTCGTCGTAGTGCGCGGCCGGATCGACCACAAGGAGCGGGGGGAGACGAAGCTCGTGGCGCAGGAGATCGAGGTGTTCGACCCGACGCCCGAGGAGGTCGACCGGGCGCGCGCCTCGGCCGCGCCCGCGGGGCCAGGGCCGCGGATCACCCTGCGGGTCTCGGAGGCCGTGCCGGCCTCCTTCCTCGACGAGTTGAAGGACCGCGTGCGTCACAATCGCGGCGACCACGAGCTCGCGCTGATGGTGGGCGACCGGATGCTCGTGCTGGGCGACGACTACCGCGTGGCGCCGTCGCGCTTCTGCGCGGACCTCGATGGGCTGACCGGCTCGGTCGAGCTCGTCTGACCGGGGCGTCGGCCGCGCCAGCCTTCGCGCGCCGGGGCTACGATTTCAGAGTGCCCCAGAGCGCCGATGTCGTGCAGTCCTCCGAGTGCAGGCAGTGCTGTGCTTTCTGCGACCGCGTGCTGCTCCCCTCGGGATGCATCGAGTCCCGCTGCCCGTATCTCTACCTCTACGACGATGAGCGGAACGGCCGGCGATATATGGGGTGCCTCAACAAGGTCTTCAAGGTCGAGATCGACGTGGAGCTCTTCCGCGAGGCCGAGCGGACGCGGCACGGGTACGGCGGCGTGAAGCTCTCGGGAACGCCCATCGCTCGATGCCGCACCGCGGTCGAGCGCGCCTACTACGGCGGCGGCGACGCTTTCGAGTGCGTCAACCCGAGCTTCTTCGTCGCCCCCGAGGCGGAGGAGAGCGCGGCCGCCGACTTCGATCTCCGCAACGGGCTCTAGCGCGCAAGCCCTCGTGCCCTGAGCCCCTCCTCACGCAGCCCGCGGGCGATCTCGATGTCGGCGAGCGCGGCCCCGCGGCCCTCGAGCCCGGGCCCCTCGAAGATCACCGGCAGGTCCTCGAAGCGCGGCTCCGAGTAGAAGGCCGCCAGCGCCTCGCGCCCCATCTCGCCCTCGCCCAGCGGGGCGTGCCGGTCCCGGTTCGACCCGAACGACGCCTTCGAGTCGTTCACGTGGACGCAACCCAGCCGTTCGGCGCCGACGACCTCGATGCATCGCTCGATCGTCCCGGACAGCTCGTCCGCCGTGCATACCTCGAACCCCATCGCGAACATGTGGCAGGAGTCGAGGCAGATGCCCAACCGCGGGTCGCCGCCACCAAGCTCGATCAGCCGCGCGAGCTCGTCGAAAGACCTCCCGATCGTGCCACCCGCGCCGGCCGTGTTCTCCAGCAGCAGCGGGCAGCGCTCGGACTCGGAGAGCACGATGCGGATGGCCTCGCCCACCCGGTCGATCGATTCGTCGAGCGGCTCGCCGACCTGCGAGCCCGGGTGCACGACCACGCCGTGCGCGCCGACCTGGTCGCCGACCCGCAGCGCGTGTGCGAGCGCCTCGAGCGACTTTCGCCTCACCGTCTCGTCCTTCGAGGCCGGGTTTATCAGGTAGATGGCGTGGAGGACGATTGCCCGCACGGGACCGCCGGCCAGGAGCCTGCGGAACTCCTCCACGTCATCCGGCCGGTAGTGCTGGAGGCGCCAGGCGCGCGGCGACTGGTTGAAGATCTGGATGGCGTCGCAGTCGCGCTCGACGCCGCGGTGAAACGCCTTCACGAGCCCGCCCGCAGGCGAGACGTGGCCGCCGATTAGCATCGGGACGACATGACGATGAGGGTCCGGTTCGCTCCTTCGCCGACAGGCGCGCTCCACATCGGCGGAGCGAGGACGGCACTGTACAACTGGCTCCTGGCGCGGCACGCGGGCGGCAGCCTGGTCCTGCGGGTCGAGGACACGGACCGCGAGCGCTCGACACCCGAGAACGTCGCCCAGATCGTCGACGCGCTCGGATGGCTCGAGCTTGGCTGGGACGAGGGCCCTTTCTCACAGGCGGAGCGGCGGCCCCGCCACCGCGAGGAGATCGATCGCCTGCTTGGCGAGGGCCACGCGTACCTTGACGAGGGCGCGGTCAGGCTTCGGGTTCCCGACGCGGGCGAGACGGTCGTCGAGGACGTCATCCGCGGAGAGGTCAGCTTCCCGCACGAGGCGATCGACGACTTCGTGATCGCCCGCTCCGACGGGAGCCCGCTGTACAACCTGGCGGTCGCGGTCGACGACCGCGACATGGGCATCACCCACGTCGTCCGCGGCGCGGACCACCTCTCGAACACGCCGCGCCAGATCCTGATCCTGCGCGCGCTCGGCGCCGAGCCGCCGGTCTACGCGCACCTCCCGCTGCTCCACGGGCCGGATGGAAAGAAGCTCTCGAAGCGCCACGGCGCGGCGTCGGTCCAGGAGCTGCGCGAGGCCGGGTACCTGCCGGAGGCGGTCCGCAACTACATCGCCCTTCTCGGGTGGGGCTACGACGAGAGCACCGAGTTCTTCACGACCCCGGAGCTCGTCGAGCGCTTCTCGCTCGAGCGCGTCTCGAAGTCCCCCGCCGTCTTCGACGAGAAGAAGCTGCGCTGGATGAACGGCCACTACCTGCGCCAGCTGGATGCGGGGGACCTGCAGCAGCGCCTCGAGCGCCGGCTCGACCGGCCGGTCCCGGAGGCCGCGGTCCGGATCGCGCAGGAAAAGATGCAGACCCTGGACGACTTCTGGAGCCTGGCCGCCTTCCTCGTCGAGCCGCAGCCGGACGACCCGGCGGCGTGGGACAAGGTCATGACCGCTGGGGCTCCCGAGCGCCTGCGCCGGGCCCGGGAGGCGCTCGCATCCGCCGAGCCGTTCGACGCGGACGCGGTGGAACAGGCCCTCCGCAGGGTCGTGGACGACCTCGGGGTCAAGCCCCGCGACGTCTACCAGCCGGTTCGCGTGGCGATCAGCGGGCGCACGGTCTCGCCCGGGATCTTCGAGTCCGTCGCGGTCCTCGGGCGGGACGAGACGCTGGCTCGGATCGACCGCGCCCTCGAGCGGGCGGAGATATCCACCTCAGCTGAGCCCGATATGGGGTAGGACATCCGTCCAGACCGGTTAGGTGCGCGCCCGGATTTCGCTCTATAGCCGCATTGAGGTACTACAGCACGGGCTCGGCGATGCCGATGATGTGTCCAGCCGCCCGCAAGCCACGGAAGGCGCACCCCCAAGCCACGGACAGGCATCGACGAACGTGAAACGAGCCCTAAACCCGGTCCCGGACCGCAACGACAGCGCAAAAGCCCCTGCGCGGCCCTCGAGCGAGGGCCACGGGCGTAGGCTCACCGCCGCCTTCGAGGCGCTCGAGGCCTTCCCGGCCCTTGCCGAGTCGCGCAACCGCGTCCTGCGGCTTGTCCGCGAGGAGCACACCGCGGCCGGTGACGTCGTCGCGGCGATCGAGTCGGACGTCTCGCTGGTGATCGCCGTGCTGCGGATCGCCAACCGAGCGCCCGCGCCGAAGCGCGCCCGCGTCGCCACGGTGCCGGAGGCGGTGAAGATGCTCTCGCCGAGCGGCGTGGAGGCGCTTGCGGCGCGCACCGCGGTCTTCGACTTCTTCGAGCGCATCCCCGGCTGGGATGCCGCTCCCGAGCGCTTCCGCCTGCACGCGGTCGCCACGCAGCGCGCCGCCGAGCGCATCGCGCGCGAGGTCGACCTCGCGGACCGCGACGAGCTGCTCGTCTCGTCGCTGCTGCACGACATCGGCAAGCTCGTCCTTGTGCACGCGTACCCGGGTTATCCGGGGCAGGTGCACGGTGACGCGCGGACTCCGGAGGAGCGCCTGCACCGTGAGCGTCGCGAGTTGGGCGTCGACCACGCGCTCGTCGGCGGTGTGCTGGCGCGACGGTGGGGGCTGCCCGCGCGCCTCGCCACGGCCATCGAGCGCCATCACTCCGAGGAGCCGCACGGCGAGGCGGCGGCCATCCGGCTCGCCGACATGCTCGCGCACTACAGCCAGGGCAACCAGATCGAGCCGGCGCGGATGCTGAAGGTCGCGCGCGAGCTCGGGCTCGACGCCGGCAAGCTTCGCTCCGTGATGTACGAGCTCCCCTACCCGAGCGGGCAGCAGCGCCGGCAGATCGACCCGTGCCCGCTGTCAGCCCGCGAGCTCGACGTCCTGAAGCACCTCGCCGAGGGCAAGGTCTACAAGCAGATCGCGCTCGAGCTGAACCTCTCCACGAGCACCGTCCGCACGCACCTGCACAACACCTACGCGAAGCTCGGCGCGGTGGACCGGGCGCAGGCCGTGCTCGTGGCGACGCAGCGCGGCTGGCTCTAGCCGGCTCTCCTTAAGCGCGTACCCGATCGCCTGGCTTTACCGCGGACCGGCGCCGTCGCCGGCGGCCAGTCGAGGTAGCACGCGCACGGTCACCGCCGTGCCGCGGTCTCCGGTTTCGATGTCGAGGCGCCCGCCGATCAGCTCGGCGCGCTCCTTCATGCTGGCCAGCCCGATGTGGCCGGGCTCGGTCGCGGCGAGCGGCGGGGACCCCTCGAACCCGCGGCCATCGTCGGAGACCACCAGCTCCACCTCGGCTCCGACGGGGCGGAGCGCGACCACGATCCGGCTCGCTCCCGCGTGGCGCCCGGCGTTCGCCACAGCCTCCTGGGTGATCCCGAACAGCGCGCCGCAGATCTCGTCGTCGAGGTCCAGCGGGGCGATGGCGAGCTCGACTTCCATCCCGTAGCGGCGCCGCCATACCGGCGCGCACTGCTCGACCGCAGCCGCGAACGTGAGCTCCTCGAACGCGTATGGCCCGAGGCCGATGATCTCGTCGCGGAGAGCCTTGATGTTGCGTTCGGTGAGGACCCTCGCATCCGCCAGCCGCTCACGCGCGCCCTCGGCATCGTTACGGGCTGCCGCCTGGTCGACCGAGGCGAGCATCAGGTCCAGGCTGACCAGCTCCTGCACCGGGCCGTCGTGGATCGATTCGGCCAGGCGGCGGCGGACCGCCGCCTCGGCCTCGATGGCCCGGCGCGACAGCTCGCGGGCGCGCAGTCGCGCCGCCGACTCCGCGGTGCGCAGGCGTCCGACCAGGAGCCCGCACGACAGCGCCGCGACGGCGAACAGGGTTTCGTAGAACGCCAGCATCCCGCCCGAGACCGGGATCTGGCGCAGGAGGGCCGCGGCCGGGACGAGCGCGACGGCGGCCGCCACGCCGACGACGAGGCCGCCAAGCTCGCCAAGGAAGTACGCGTGCGTGGCCACGAAGAACAGAGCGACGAAGCGGACACCCGCGTAAGCCTGCGGCTCGGCCACCTGGATCCCGCCCAGGATGGCGAAGTCCACGACCGCGACAAGGGGGTTCAGCGAGAAGTTGGGACGCCGGCGCGTCGCGTCGAGCGCGGCGATCGACCACGGCAGCCCGACCGCCCCGATGACGATCGCGGACGCGGTCCTGTGGGGCACGGCGAAGCTCAGGACGGCGGCAAGCGCGGCTGCCGCGAAGAGGAGACGCACGCCGGCGATCCACACCACGGGCTCGCCGGACTGGATGGGGAGCCTTCGCGCGATCACGTATGCCGCCGGGCCATCGCCTGGATAACTTAGACTCGCGACCGCTTGCTCGCCATAAGCTCGAAATCGCCGTACGCCCTTCGGGCGCTCGCCGAGCTGGCGCGCATAGGCGGCCCGGGCCCCGTGCCGATCGGCGAGCTTGCGCGCCGCCGCGACGTGCCCGTGCAGTTCCTCGAGGGGATGTTCGCCACGCTCCGGCGCGCCGGCATGCTTCAGAGCCAGCGGGGCGTCAAGGGCGGGTACAGCTTCGCCCGCCCGCCGGAGGAGATCACCGTGCTCGAGGTCGTGGAGACGCTGGAGGGCACGCTCGGGACAGACTCGGTGGCCGACGACCCGATCTGGACGGAGGCGGTCAACGCCCTGCGTGAGAAGCTCCGCGGGACGACCGTCGCGCAGGTGGCCGAGCGCGAGGCGCGCGAAGCGGGCGCCACGATGTACTACATCTGAGTCGGCGCGCCGACGGCCGGGGCTCCCGCTCCGTCCGCGTCGGACCCGTTGGCTACCCTCGCCTGTCGATGGCCAGCAGAGAGGAAGAGAAGCGCCGCCGGCGCGAAGAGCGCGAGCGCCGGGAGCGCGAGGAGCAGGCGGCCCGGCACCGGCGCCAGCGCATGATGACGTTCGGCGGCGCGGGGATCTTCGTCGTCATCGTCGCGATCGTCGCGATCGTCATCGCCACCTCCGGCGGCGGGTCCAGCGCGGGGAAGTCGGCACAGGCGGGCCTCACCGACGCGAGCGGGCTGCAGGTCTCCGCGGGCCCGTGGGCCCCTGAATACCCGCATCTGCAGCAGCGCGTCAAGGCGCTCGGACTGCCCGACCCGAGCGACGCGATCTACCACGTCCATTCCCACCTGGCGATGTTCGTCGACGGCAAGCGGGTACAGATCCCGGCGCAGATCGGCATCGACGTCAACAACCAGTACCTGACCTCGCTCCACACGCACGACACCACGGGCGTGATCCATCAGGAGGCGGTCCAGAAGTACCCGTTCACGCTCGGCCAGTTCATCTCGGTCTGGGGCGTCAAGTTCACGCCGACGCAGCTCGGCGCCTACCACGCCGGCAGAGGCCTGGTGCTCCAGACATACGTCAACGGGAAGCTCGTGCCCAACGGTCCGGCATACCGGCTCCGGCCGCACGACAACATCGTGGTGGGATTCGGCAGCCCCGGCTCGTTCCCCAAGAGCGTGCCGTTCAAGTACCCCGCCGGCGAGTAGGGCCTCGGCGCGGGCGCTGCCTCGGGCTCCTGGGCGAGGCGCTCTGCGTGACCAGGAGCGGGGATACCCTCTGGCCATGAGGAGTGTGCGCGGCGGCGGCGCGGCGGTCGGGGCCGCGGCGATCCCGACGAACCTCGCCGACCTCGTCGGCGGCACTCCGATGATCGCCCTCACCCGCCTTGCGCCCGACTGCGGCGCACGGCTCGTCGCGAAGCTCGAGGCCTACAACCCGGCAGGGAGCGTGAAGGACCGCATCGGGGTGGCGATGATCGACGCCGCGGAGTCCGAGGGCCGCATCGAGCCGGGGCGCACGACCGTTGTCGAGGCGACCTCGGGGAACACCGGGATCGCGCTCGCATTCGTGTGCGCGGCGAAGGGGTACGACCTGATCCTCGCGATGCCTCAGGGGATGAGCCGCGAGCGCGAGAGCCTACTTCGCCTCTACGGCGCAGAGGTCCATGTGACGGAGTCGCTCGGCGGGATGAACGAGGCGGTGGAAGCGGCCCGCGAGCTGGCGGCGAAGCAGGACGACGCCTTCATCCCCGACCAGTTCTCGAACCCGGCAAACCCGGAGATCCACCGCAGGACCACGGCGGAGGAGATCTGGCACGACACGGGCGGCGATGTTGACGTGCTCGTGGCCGGCGTGGGCACGGGCGGCACGATCACCGGCGCGGGCGAGCGTCTGAAGGAGCGCAACCCTGATCTTCATGTCGTGGCGGTGGAGCCCGGCTCCTCAGCCGTCCTCTCCGGCGGCCGTCCCGGCCCGCACAAGATCCAGGGGATCGGCGGCGGCTTCGTCCGTGCCCACCTCAACCTCGAGGTCGTGGACGAGATCCTCCCGGTCGACGACGAGGCGGCGCTCGCGACCGCGCGGCGCGTCTCTGTCCGCGAGGGCATCCTCGCGGGGATCTCGGGAGGGGCGGCGCTGTGGGCCGCGGTCGAGGTGGGCAGCCGGCCCGAGTTCGAGGGCGCGTCGATCGTCGCGGTCGTACCCGACTCGGGCGAGCGGTACGTGAGCACGCCGTTCTTCGCGCCTTGAGGGCGGCGCCTGCGCAGGTCGTGCTGGCGCTGGGTCGGCGCGACGCGCGCTCCCGTCCGTGCCGGCTGCCGGCTGCGTCACAATCGAGCTGACGATGCTCGGGCTTGGAACCCTGACCAGGGTCGCACGCGAGCTGCGGCAGGACCTGACCGCCGCCCAGGAGCGCGATCCGGCGGCGCGCGGCATCGGGCGGGGAGAGATCCTTCTGACCTACGGCGGCGTGCAGGCCCTGCTGATGCACCGGGTCGCGCACGCGCTCAACGACAGCGGGATCCCGTTCCTGCCACACGCCGTGGCGAACGCGAGCCGGGTGATGACCGGGATCGAGATCCACCCGGCCGCCGAGATCGGCGACGCGCTGTTCATCGACCACGGCGCCGGGGTGGTGATCGGGGAGACCGCCGCGATCGGCGACCACGTGACCCTCTACCAGGGGGTGACGCTCGGCGGGACGGGGTTCGCGCGCGGCAAGCGCCACCCGACAGTCGAGGACGACGTGATCATCGGCTCCGGCGCGAAGCTGCTCGGGCCGATCACGGTCGGTCGCGCCTCGAAGGTCGGAGCCAACTCGGTCGTGATCCACGACGTCCCGGCGAACTCGACTGTGGTGGGAAACCCCGGCCACCCGGTGCGCGTGGAGGGGAAGAAGCCCGGCGGTCCGGACGCCGACTGGGCCCACCTGCCCGACCCGGTTGCCGACGCGATCAGGGCCCTCTCGAGGCGTGTGGCGGAGCTCGAGAAGCTGCTGGCCGAGGCGACGGGGAAGCGTCCCGAGCCGACCGCCGAGGTGCGGCCGCTGCGCAACGTGCGCGGCAGCGACCCCGCAAGCGGCTGACCTCAGTAATAGACCGTGCGGCAGCGATGGCGAGGGATCGCCTTGTAGCGCGATTCCTGCCCACGGTTCCAGAGCCACGTGTCGAGCACTCTCGGAGGCACCGACATCCGCTCTGCGATCAGCTCGCACGCGTGGACCGCGCAGGCGCGTATCTCGCGCTCCTCGCCGCCGGGCTCGAGCAGCTCCCCGCGGTCGATTCGCGCCGCGAGCTCGGCGTGGTAGACGAGCACGCCATCCACCCGCAGCACGTGCGGGACCACGTTGTCGGCGAAGATCGTCTTGCCCGAGGGGGCCGTGCGGATCTCCGTGCGAACTCGATAACCCCTGACTGCAGAGCGGAAATGGGGACGTTCGGGAGTAAGACGTGTTCGACCCCGTGAGCCTCGGTTGTACGCCGTCATGTTCGGAAATTGTTCGGAGCCGAGTCGCGCCGGACTGACCGTGCGCCGTCCTTGATTCCGCGGCCCCGTCCCGGGGTGAAGTTCCTCGAAGCGGTGAAGATCTAGGCGTCGACGGGGATGAGTCGTCGCCGGTCGATGACACGACGCGAGTCGGGCTGGTCGAAGTCGAGCCTTACGAAGTAGGACTCCGTGGGCCAGACCTGGTTCTGCTTCAGCTCGGGCGTTGCGTAGCCGAGGACAACGCCGGCACCGCTGCCGCGCGGCACGTGGCCGAAGCCGGCGCAGTCGCCAATGTCGCTGTCGACCACGACAAGGGTTCCCACATCTAGCGTGGCGGTGGGCTAGGAGTCGGATCGTAGGGGGCGGTCGACGACATCGACTTCTAGCTAGTTCGAGCTGCGGAGAATCGCGCATCGCTCCATCGTTCCATGGGAACATGTGTTCCCGTGACAGCTCAAGGCTCGGCTTACGCGCGTTTTCGCCGGGCCCTAGCCTCCGGCAACGGCTTCCTCGCATGGACCGCAGCGGCCGAGCTGCCGTCCCTCGGTCTCGCCGATGTTCATCGATGCCGATCGGCCGCGATACGAGCGCGCCGCGGTCCGATGGCACGGGCGGCTCTGCACCGAGCAGGCGCTGTCGCTCGAGGAGGCGCAGCTTGTGCTCGCCGCGTTGCACGCCCTGCCCGCGGCTGGCGCTGCGGCGCTCGTACAGGTGTGCGAGACGCGTGGGCTTCGCGAGGTCGCGGACGTTATCGATGCCTGGCTTCACACTCGAGCGGCGCCGTAGCTCGCGTCCGCCCTTGAAAACGTCATCCCGCGATCGGATTACGCTTCGCTAATCGAGCGCCACTTTCGAGAAAGTCCAGCCGCTGCACTGGCCGCCCGGGAGAAGCAGATGCAGCAGCATTACCGGCCGGTCATCGGCGTGCACAAGTGGTTTGCGCGGCGCCCAGGGACCCTATTCCGGGCGCTGGCACTCGCCGAGTTGCATGGCGGGCA
>JAFAQQ010000195.1 GCA_019246335.1 Actinomycetota bacterium
GTCCTGTGCCAGACGGGCGACCGGATCGAGGCGGTCTCGGGTCGGGGCGTGGCGTACGAGCGCCTCGCGGAGCCGTGGAACCAGCCGAGCGGCGCCGGCATCATCGGTCGCGCCCTCCGCGAGCGCCGAACGCTGGTCGTGAACGACGCGGCCCGTGATCCCGACTACGTGTCGGGGGAGAGCACGAAGGGGGTCCGGTCGGAGCTCGTCGCGCCCATCTGGGTCGGCTCCGAGCTGTGGGGGGCGCTCGACGTCCAGGAGCAGGCGGTCGACGCCTTCGACGAGGCCGACGCCCGGCTGATCGAGACGGTTGCTGACCAGCTCGGCGCCGCGCTCCGGTCGGCCACCCTCTACGAGCAGCTTGAACGCGCGTACATCGGAACCGCCGAGGCGCTGGCCGCTGCGCTCGAGGCCAAGGACGCGCACACGGCGAGCCACGCGCGGGCCATGGTCCACAACGCGGAGGCGCTCGGGCGGGCGCTCGGGCTCGACGGGAAGGAGCTTCGCGACATCACCTACGGCGCCGCGTTCCACGACATCGGGAAGATCGCGGTGCCGGAGTCGATCCTGAACAAGCCCGGTCCGCTGACCGACGCCGAGCGCGAGCAGGTCGAGCGCCACGTCGTGATCGGCGAGCAGATCCTCGCGCCGGTCGAGTTCCTCGCCGGCGTCCGGCCGATGGTGCGCCACGGCCACGAGCGCTGGGACGGCACGGGCTACCCGGACCACCTGCGGGCGGACGAGATCCCGTTCGGCGCGCGGGTGATCTTCGTCTGCGACGCCTTCGACGCGATGACGAGCGACCGGCCCTATCGCCGCGCCATGCGCCGCGACGCCGCGCGGCGCGAGCTGCGCGAGCACCGCGGCCGGCAGTTCGACCCGCGCATGGTCGACGCGTTCCTGGACGTCGTCGACGCCGCCGATCCGGGCGCCCTCGAGCCCACCGCCTAGGCCGCCCGACCCGGGCGCCCGCGAGCGCTCCGCCCAGGCCGCCCGTGCGGCCGCCGCGTCCCGGCAGGTAGCATCCGGGCGCCGTGGACCTCACGCTCTCGCCCCAGGAGGAGGCCTTCCGCGACGAGCTCCGCTCGTGGCTCGAGGAGAACCACCCCGGGCCGGAGCCGGAGGGCGACGAGGCGGCTTTCGAGTTCCGCAAGGACTGGCAGCGCAAGCTGGCCGACGCGAGCTACGCGGGCCTGTCGTGGCCGGAGGAATACGGTGGCCGCGGCGCGACCCTCATCGAGCAGGCGATCTTCAACGAGGAGATGGTCCGGGCGAAGGCCCCGATGAGCGCGAACGTCCTCGGCCTCGTGATGGGCGGCCCGGTCGTGATCGCGCACGGCACCGACGACCAGAAGGGGCGGTACCTGAAGCCGATCCTCACCGCCGAGGAGATCTGGTGCCAGGGGTTCTCGGAGCCCGAGTCGGGGTCCGATCTCGCCTCGCTCAAGACGAAGGCCGTGAAGTCGAACGGCGAGTGGGTGGTGACCGGGCAGAAGGTCTGGACGACCTATGCGCACCAGGCCAAGTGGTGCATGCTGGTCGCGCGAACCGACCCCGACGTGCCCAAGCACAAGGGGCTCACCTACTTCCTGATGGACATGGAGCAGGACGCCGTCCAGGTCCGGCCGCTGCGCCAGGTCACGGGGGAGGCCGAGTTCAACGAGATCTTCATGGAGGAGGCACGGATCCCCGACGAGAACGTGGTCGGTGGGGTCGGCAACGGCTGGGGGGTGGCGATCACGACGCTGATGCACGAGCGCGCCGGGCTCGGATTCGGGTCGGCGGTCGCGCTGAAGATCGCGCTCGGCGAGCTCATGGACGAGATCCGCGACCGGGGACTCGACGACGACCCTGTCATCCGCCAGCGCATCGGCCAGCTCTACATCGAGGCGGAGTGCCTGCGCCTTAACGCCTCCCGCGGGCTGACGCAGATCATGAAGACCGGCATCCCCGGTCCCGAGGGCTCGCTCGTGAAATGGCAGTGGTCGGACTCGAACCAGGGGCTGACCGAGCTCGCCATGGACATCCGAGGGCCCGAGGCTCCGCTGGTGGACGACCACTGGACCTATCGGTTCCTCCGCGCGCGCGCGAACTCGATCGAGGGCGGGACCACCGAGATCCTCAAGAACATCGTCGCCGAGCGCGTGCTCGGGCTTCCGCGACTCAGATGAACTTCGACTACACCGACGACCAGCGGGCGATCAAGTCCACCGCGCGCGACTTCCTCGCGAACCGCTACAGGCTGGAGAAGGTGCGCCAGCTAGCGGAGGCCGGCGAGTACGACGACGCGCTCTGGACCGAGATCGCCGAGCTGGGCTGGCCGGGCATATTCATCGACGAGGGCCACGGCGGGCAGGCGCTGGGCCAGGTCGAGCTCACGATCGTGATGGAGGAGCTCGGGTACGCGGCCGCACCCAGCCCGTTCTTCTCGAACGCCGCGGCCGGCCTCCTCCTCGCGCATGCGGGGAGCGACGAGCAGCGTGGGCAGTGGCTGCCGGGGATCGCCTCCGGCGAGGCCCGCGCAACGGTCGGCGTGCTCGCGAACGGCGAGGCGCCGCTCGTGCCCGACGCCGACTCAGCGGAGGTGATCGTGCTCCTCGAGAACGGCTCGGCAACCGTGGTCGAGCGGAGCGCCGCCCAGGTCGTGCGAGCCGACACCATCGACTCGACGCGCCGTTTCTTCCGGGTGCAGGCCGGCGGCGGGGACGAGCTGCCCGGCGACGTCGAGGCGGGCCTGCAACGGATAGAGGTCGCGCTTGCGGCCGAGCTCGTCGGCGTGGCCCAGCGCGCCATGGAGATGGCGGTCGACTACGCGAAGGAGCGGAAGCAGTTCGACCGGCCGATCGGCGCGTACCAGGCCGTGTCCCACCGCTGCGCGCAGATGCTGCTGGAGGTCGAGGGCGCGCGCGCGGCGACCCTCTATGCGAGCTGGGCGGCCGACCACGAGCCCGAGTCGCTCCCGCTCGCGTCCTCGATGGCCAAGGCCTACGCGGCCGACGCCGGCTGGCGGGTGACCGCCTCCTCGCTGCAGGTCCACGGCGGCATCGGATTCACCTGGGAGCACGACCTTCACTTCTTCCTGAAGCGCGCGCGAACCGACGGCGCTCTCTTCGGCTCGGCGCGCGCCCACCGCGACCGGGTGGCGGAGCTCGCCGGACTCTCCCGGTCGGCCGCGGCCGCGCTCTAGCCGTCGCGTGCGGGCCGCGGCGGTCCTGCTCTCGATCGCCCTTGCCGGCGCCGGCTGCGGCGGCGGAAGCCCCTCGAAGGCGGACTTCGCGGCGCGCGCCGATGCCCTCTGCACGCAGGCGAACCGCTCGGTTCCTCAGACGCCGCCGCGGACGGTGCAGGACGCCGTCCGCTAC
Source organism: Actinomycetota bacterium (assembly GCA_019246335.1). GTDB lineage: Bacteria > Actinomycetota > Thermoleophilia > Solirubrobacterales > Thermoleophilaceae > AC-37. The sequence continues at coordinate 3,363 of JAFAQQ010000195.1, forward strand.
ACGCAGCAGCAGGCCGCAGCGCGCACGTCGCTCGACGCGCGGCTTCGCCGGCTGCGGGTCCCGGACTCCGAGCGATCCGACTTTGCCGCCTACGGCGCGGACACCCGGACGATGATCGATCTGCTCGCGCAGCAGAACGCCGCGGCAAGGCGCAGCGACGAGAGCGGCTACTACGGGCTTCAGCAGCGCTTCGAGG
>JAFAQQ010000165.1 GCA_019246335.1 Actinomycetota bacterium
GGTGTCGAGCGCCACCCCCTGCCTCTCCATCTCGATGAGCACCTCGACGAGCGGCAGCTCGACCTCCCGGAACAGCGCGGTCAGGCCCTCACGGTCGAGCTCCTCGCGCTGGCGGGCGGCCAGCGCGCGGGTGACGACAGCGCGCTCCGCCAACCCGTTCCCGCCCTCGATCTGGGCCCCGATCCCCTCGCGGTCGGTGAGCTCGAGCAGCGGGTAGGCCCGGCCGGCGGGGTCGAGCAGGTAGGCGGCGACGAGCGTGTCGTGCTCGAGCGGCGGAGCGTCGCACGGATCCTCCGAGGCGGCCAGGGCCTTCCAGTCGTGCGCCACCAGCGGACGGTCGCCCCACGAGAGCACGACCGCGGCCAGCGTCTCCGCCTCGCCGACGAGCACGTCGCCGCCGGAGTAGGCGGCGAACGCGAGCGGCGGCTCGGGGCCGACCGGAAGCTCGTCCTCCGGCCTGGCCGGCCGCTCGGCCGAGAGCGTCGCGAGCTCACCCTCGAGGCGCGAGAGGTCCGTCGGATTCGCCGAGACGGCGCGCGCGCCGATCACCTCGTCGTGACGCTCTCGGGGAACGGCCCCGTCGTCGCCGAGCGCCTCCTCCAGCCGCTCGAGCGGCGCCCGGAGCTCGAACTCGCGGAAGAACTCGCGCAGTCGAGAGCGGTCCGGCGGCTCGGCCAGGCACTCGCTCAGGTCGATGTCCACGTCGATGTCGCGGACCGCCGTCGCGAGCTGTTTGGAAGTCCGCGCGTCGTCGGCGTGCTCGGTGAGGTTCTGCTTGCGCTTCGCGCCCGAGATCTGGTCGACGCTCGCCAGCACCTCCTCGAGGCTGCCGAAGCGCTGGAGCAGCTCCGAGGCGGTCTTGTCCCCGATCCCCGGGACGCCCGGGATGTTGTCCGAGGTGTCCCCCTTCAGCCCGTAGAAATCCGGGATCAGCTCCGGCGGGATCCCGTATCGCTCGACCACGGCGTCGCGGTCGTAGACCTTCGTCTCGGTGATGCCGCGACTCGTGGCCATCACCCTCACGCCGTCCTCCACGAGCTGGAACGTGTCGCGATCGCCGGTGACGATCATCACCTCGATTCCCTGCTCGTGAGCCCGGCTTGCCAGCGTGGCGATGACGTCGTCGGCCTCGTAGCCCGGGACCTTGATGTTGCGGTACCCGAAGGCCTCGACGAGCGGCTGCATGTGCGTCCACTGCTCGGCCAGAAGGTCCGGGCGCTCGCGGCGGCCGGCCTTGTAGTCGACGGAGATCTCCTCGCGACCCGACATTCCGGCGTCCCACACGACCAGGGTCGTGCGTGGCCCGTACTCGGTGAGGATCTTCACGAGCATCGAGGCGAACCCGAAGATCGCGTTGGTCGGAACGCCGCGCGAGGTGGCGATCGTCTCCGGAAGGGCGAAGAAGGCGCGGTAGACGAGGCTGTTTCCGTCGATCAGGAACAGCTCGCGGGCTTCATCGGCGGGCACGGATTGATCTTAGGTGGCGAGCTGCCCGCCACGCGGTCGCCTCTCGGGCGCCGCGTGACTAGTCGAACAGCACCCAGAAGCTCCCGTCCGCCCCCGTGTTCGGACCGCTCTCGGTCCGCACTACGACCACGGTGCCAGCCGGGCAGCCGGACCCGCCGAGGTCGCCGATCGCGGCGACCGCGCCCGAGGCGTTCGTAGCGCTCAGGTCGGGCGTGGCGACGACGCTGTGCGGGGTGAACCCGAGCGCCCGGAAGCAGGTGGTGCCGACGCTGGTCGGATCCCCCGAGCTGTGCACGACGCTCGACTGCACGATGCTCCGCGAGCTCGCTGCATCGACCGTCGACACGCCGCCGGCGACGGTGATGTGCGCGTACGCGAGCGCGGAGCCCGGGGCGCCCGCCTGGCCGGGCGGCCCCTTCTGGGACCACTTGATCGCAAGCTCCGGCTGCGGTCCCTTGTGACACGCCTTGGCCTTCTTCACGATCCGCAGCGACCCGCCGCTCGGGCTGCTCACGCACCCGTGGAACACGCCGTGCCTGTCCGGGATCCCGGTGGACGACGCCGCGTAGGCGCCGCCGCCGAGGGCGGCGACGAGCGCCGCGGTGGACGCCACGTTGGCGTAGGTGATGTGCGCGCGCAAACGCCGGAGCATCCGCTGACCGGGCGCCACGCTAAGGGGCGGCCCGGACACCACCGGATTCGTGGCCGGGCCGGCCGGGTACCTTTCCGCTCCGCATGGCCGATCACGCGCGCGCGCCCATCGAGCCAACGTCGCTGGACCACGTCGCCCTGTGGGTCGCCGACCGCGATTACCTCGCGGCGTTCCTCATCAACCACCTCGGGATGCACGAGATCGAGCGGACGGAATCGTTCACGCTGGTTGGGGCGGACGCGCGCCTCGGCAAGCTCACGCTGTTCGCGGCCGACGGACCGCGCGACCCGGGCGTGCTCGAGCGTGTGGTGCTGTCAGTGAGCGACCTCGGCGCGGCCGTGTCCCAGCTTCCGGCCGACCTCCAGCGCGAGCGGCGCGATGGCCTCGTGACCTTCGACGGCCCGGAGGGATTGGGCCTCGGCCTCACGGAGGCCGACCAGCCGCAGGTCGAGTACGACATCAACCACGTCGTCGTCCGCGTGCCCGACCCCGCTCGGGCCCATGACGAGCTGGAGGCGCTCGGCTTCGAGGCGCGCGGCGGCGCCCTCGCGGTGGCGGAGAAGGAGCTCCGCCTCGAGGTGGGCGAGCGCGGCGGCGAGGAGCGGCCGCTGCTCAACCACATCGCGCTGCTCGTGGACTCGGCCGGGGCGGTCAGGGACGAGGCGGAGCGGCGCGGGCTCGAGATCGACAAGTTCGTGGACGCGGAGAACACGCTCGCGGTCTTCGTCTGGGGGCCGGACGGCATCAAGCTCGAGTACGTCGAGCACAAGCCGACGTTCTCGCTCGTCTGAGGAGCCAGCCGGATGGCCGACCTGGTGGTCGCCGGCGCGGGCATGGCCGGGCTCGCCGCGGCGGCCGAGGCGCGCTCACGCGGCGCCGACGTGAACCTGATCGAGAAGGGCGACCGGGCGGGCGGGTCCATGCTCCTCTCGAGCGGAATGGTCTGGCGGCACGCGACCCTCGACGCGTTCTGCGAAGAGTGTCCGGATGGGGACCGCGAGCTGCAGGCGCTCATCTTCGAGCGCACCGAGTCGGACATCGCCTGGCTGGAGTCGCTCGGCGCCCGGGTGACCGAGAGGGGCACCGGCAACCCGCGAACGGCGGGGGTGCGGTTCGACACCGGGTCGCTCACGAGGTCCCTGGTGCGGGCGGCGGGCGAGCCTCGCCTGCGCCGGCCGCTGCAGGAGCTGCCCGCCGGCACCCCGGTCGTCCTGGCGACCGGCGGCTTCCCGGCCGGGCGCGAGCTGCTGCGCCGGCACGTGACGGCGGAGGCCGACGACCTCCTGCTACGCGCCACGCCGTGGAGCGCCGGAGACGGCCTCACGCTCGGCCTGCAGGCGGGAGCCGCGGCGAGCGCCGGGCTCGACCAGATCTATGGCCGCAACATGCCGGCGCCGCCCGCGCGCGTGGAGCCGGCGGACTACGTGCGACTCTCCCAGCTCTACGGACGCCACGCCTCGCTGGCGAATGTCCACGGCGAGACGTACGAGGCGCGCACGTGGTCGGAGATCGACGTCGTGCAGTGGACCGCGCGCCAACCACGCGCGAGAGCGTGGTTCACGGTCGCCGAGGAAGCGCTCAGCGAGCGGGTGCGTGATCGCACCGTCGCCGAGATGGTCGAAGCCGCCGAGCGGGCCGGGGCGCCCGTCGAGCGACACGGCGGCTCGGTGACGGTCGAGACGGTGGCCGGCGTGACCTCCACCCTCGGCGGGCTCCGGGTGGACACGAGCGCGCGGGCGGCGCCCGGCGTATACGCCGCGGGCGCCGACGCCGGCGGGATCGCGACGGGCGGCTACTCGAGCGGGCTGGCGGCCGCCCTGGTGCTCGGGCGCGTGGCCGCCGCGGCGGCCCTCGAGGACGCCTGAGATGACTGATTCCGAATCCGTGATGGAGGACGCCTTCGGCAGCGAGCTGACGGTCGGTATCGAGGAGGAGCTGCTGCTCGTGGACCGCGAGACGCGACGCCTGACGCCGGTCGCCGCCGAGGTGCTCGCCCGTATGGGCGCCGACCCGGGCGCCGCCTCGCACGAGGCGTACGCGGCACAGATCGAGCTCCGCTCGCCGCCGTCCCGAACCGCGGCCGAAGCGGCGGCGTCGCTGCGGCGGGCTCGCGCCTCAGCCCGCGCGGCCGGCGCGACTCTCCTGGGCGCCGGCCTCCACCCGACCGCCGCTCAGGACGGGATCGAGATCGTCGACGAGGAGCGCTACCGCCGCGTGGCGCGGGCCATGCGCGGCCTGTTCGGCCGGACTCCGGAGTCGGCCCTGCACGTCCACGTGGGCATGCCCGACCGGGAGGCGGCGATCCGCGCCTTCCAAGCCCTTCGCGAGGAGCTCCCGCTGCTGCAGGGCCTGACGGCGAGCTCGCCATGGTGGTTCGGCCGCGACTCCGGGATGGCGAGCGCGCGCTACGCGCTCGTCCGCGCGTATCCCGGCCGCGGCGTACCGCCGGCGTTCGACGATTTCGAGGCCTACGAACGACACGTCGAGCAGGCGATCGCCGCGGCGGAGGTGGACGACTACACGCTGCTTTGGTGGGACATCCGCCCGCACCCGCGGCTCGGCACGATCGAGGTGCGGGAGATGGACGCCCAGGCGTCGCTCGACGCCGCGGCGGCCGTCGCCGCGCTCATTCAGGCCGTGGCCGCCACCGCCGTGGACGCCCCCTCCCAAGCCGTTCCCTCGCCATCCGAGGCGCTCGCCTGGTCGTGCTTCCGCGCGGCCCGCGACGGCCTCGACGCCGCGGTCCTCCACGACGGCGCCATGACGCCGCTTCGCGAGGTCGCCCGCGACACGCTCGGCCGCGTTCGCCCCGCGGCGCGATCCCTTGGATGCGAGGACGGCCTGGAGGGCGTCGAGCGCATCCTGCGCGAGGGCGGCGCCGCCGAACGGCAGCGGGCGGCGCACGCGCGGGGAGGCCTCGACGCGCTCCTCGATCACCTCGTCGAGGAGACTGCGCGCGTGTAGCCTCATCCGTGGCATGTCCTCCCCCAGCGCACAGTTCTCGCTGACCCTCCGGGTGGAGCTCGACCGCCGGCCCGGGATGCTGGGCGCGCTCGCAACCGCGATCGGTGACGCGGGCGGGTCGATCGGAACGATCGAGACCGTCGAGCTGGGCGACGTGAAGGCCGTCCGCGAGATCACCGTGGACGCGGCCGACCGCGAGCACGGAGAGGCGATCGTCGCGGCGGTCGAGGCCGTGGAGGGCGCCGAGTTGATCGAGACCACCGACCGCACCTTCGAGCTCCATCGCGGCGGGAAGCTCTTCACCGGCCTGAAGAGCGGGATCAGGACCCGCGACGACCTCTCGATGGCCTACACCCCGGGCGTCGCGCGCGTCTGCCAGGCGATCGACGCCGAGCGCGACCGGGCGTTCGACTTCACGATCAAGCGCAACACGGTGGCCGTCGTCTCCGACGGCACGGCCGTCCTCGGCCTCGGCGACATCGGGCCCGAGGCGGCGCTTCCGGTGATGGAGGGCAAGGCGGTGCTCTTCAAGGAGTTCGCGGATGTCGACGCCTTCCCGATCTGCCTCGACACGAAGGACCCCGACGAGATCGTGCAGACCGTCCGGCAGATAGCGCCGGCCTTCGGTGGCATCAACCTCGAGGACATCTCCTCGCCGCGCTGCTTCGAGATCGAGAGCCGCCTGATCGAGGAGCTCGACATCCCCGTCTTCCACGACGACCAGCACGGCACGGCGATCGTCGTGCTCGCAGCGCTGCTCAACGCCTGCCGCCTCACCGGCCGGAGCATCGAGGACCTTCGCGTGGCGATGGTGGGCGCGGGGGCGGCGGGCGTGGCCGTCGCCAAGATCCTGATGAGCGAGGGGATCGGCTCGATCATCGCCTGCGACCGGTCGGGCGCTATCCACTCGGCGCGCGAGGACTACCTCGACGGGTCGATGAACGTGCCGAAGACGTGGCTTGCGGAGAACACCAACCTCGGTCAGGATGAGGGCTCGCCGGTCGACGCCCTGGAGGGCGCGGACGTCTTCATCGGACTCTCCGGTCCCGGGATCATCGAGAGCGAGGACCTCCGGCGGATGAGCCCCGACCCGTTCGTGTTCGCGATGGCCAACCCGAACCCCGAGATCTCGCCCGAGGCGGCCGAGCGCTACGCGGGGGTGATGGCCACGGGCCGGTCCGACTACCCGAACCAGATCAACAACGTGCTCGCCTTCCCCGGCGTGTTCCGCGGCGCATTCGACGTACGGGCCACGCAGATCACCGAGGAGATGAAGGTGGCCGCGGCGCACGGCATCGCGAGCGTGGTGCGCGAGGACGAGCTCTCCGAGGACTACATCATCCCGAGCGTCTTCAACCGCGAGGTGAGCCACGCCGTAGCCGAGGCGGTGTCCCGCGAGGCGACCCGCAGCGGCGTGGCGCGCGGCCCGCGCCAGCTCGCGCGCGTTGCGTACTAGCCGGGCCTTCGGGGACGTCGGATGAAGGTCGCCGTGACCGGGGCGACCGGCACGATCGGGCTGGCCGTCGTGCGGGCGCTCGCGGACCGCGGGGATCAGGTCGTCGCGCTCACCCGGGACCCTGGAGCCGCGGCGCGCAGGCTGCCCGCCGGCGCCGAGGCCGTTTGCTGGAGCGCGCCCAAGGAGGAGCCGGCGCCGCCGGAGGCGCTCTCGGGCTGCGACGCGGCCATCCACCTGCTCGGCGAGTCGGTCGCCCAGCGGTGTACCGATGGCGCGCGTCGGGAGATCCGCGACTCACGCGTCCTCGGCACGCGGATGCTCGTGGACGGGCTGCGCGCCGCCGATCCGCGACCGGGCGTGCTCCTCGGGGGCTCCGCGTCCGGCTACTACGGAGCGCGGGGGGACGAGGAGGTTGACGAGTCCTCCCCGCCGGGCGACGACTTCCTCGCCCGCGTCGTGGTGGAGTGGGAGGCGGAGGCGAGGCGGGCCGCCGAGCTCGGCCTGCGGGTGGCGATGGCCCGCACCGGCGTCGTCCTGTCCAGCTCCGGCGGGGCGCTCGAGAAGATGCTGCCGCCGTTCAAGCTCGGCGTGGGGGGACCGGTGGCCGGCGGCCGGCAGTACGTGCCCTGGGTGGACCTCGACGACGTGGCGGGGGCTGTCCTCTTCTGCCTCGACCGCCCCGACGCGTCCGGGCCGATCAACGTGTGCGCCCCCGAGCCGGTAACCAATCGAAGGCTGGCCCAGGAGCTGGGCGCCGTGCTGGGCAGACCGGCGGTCCTGCCGGTTCCGGCGTTCCCCCTAAGGCTGCTCTACGGCGACATGGCGTCGATCGTGACGGCGGGGGTGCGGGCCGTGCCGCGCCGCCTTCAGGAGCTCGGCTACGCCTTCAGGCGCCCGGAGCTCCGAGCCTCGCTGCGCGCCGCGACCGGCGGGGACTGACATGCGGCGCGGTGCCGTCGCGCCGCGCCGCGCTCAGCCCGCGATCAGCGACCGGTTGGGCTTGATCACGCGGTCGAACGACACCGCCTTCCCGGTGATCTTGTAGAGGCCGTAGGCGGTGATCGTCGAGTCCCCGTTCCTGTCGATGCTGTAGAGGCCGAGCGCGCTGTCCCGATTCCGGGTCGCGAACAGCTCGTCCACGACCTTCTCTCTCGTGAGGGATCCCGACGCCTGCGCCCTTTGGATCGCGTCCAGCAGGAGCGACATCGACTCGTACCCGTAGAGCGCGTACGGGTCCGGCTGCGGCTGGTGGTACCTCGCCTTGTAGGCGGCGAGGAACCTCTTGCCCGCCGGGCCGAGGCTCTTCGGGTCGGGTGTCGCGATGGAGCAGTGGTAGTTGCTCGCCAGGCTCGCCGGCAGGCCCTTCTTCGGGTCGGCCACGGCGTTGAGGCAGATGCCGTCCGAGCCGTAGAGCTTCGCCCCCGGGTTCGCCTGCTCGAAGTCCTTCATGACCTGGACGCCGTTCTGCTCGATCTCGCCCGTCTGGATCGCGCACGCCGCGTGGACCTTGGACATCAGCGACCGGTAGTTGGCCGCCTTCGGCTCGTACGCGTCGTTCGCGACGATCTTCACCCCGGCCTTCGGCGCCGCAAGCCGGATGTCGCGGGCGAGGCCGGCGCTGTCGGTGCTCTTCGAGTTGAAGACCGCGACGGTCGTGCAGCCGTCCTGCTTCGTGGCCGTGACGAGCGCCGCCGCCTGAACCGTGTCCTTCGGCACCACCCGCACGTAGGTCCGCTTGCCCGTCGGGTAGTACCTGCCCGGCTCGCCCGGCTCGCTGCCGGGCGCGTTGCTGGTGAGGCCGACGTAGGTGTTGGTCGGGCTGACCTGCGCGATCCCGGCGTCGTTCAGGATCCGGATCGTGACCGTCGAGATGCCCGAGTTGTACTCGCCGATGTAGCCGATCGTGGTCTTGTCCTGCGCGGCGGTGCGCGCATTCTGGCCGCCCTTGCCCTGGTCGGCGGCGCCCGTCGATGCGAGCGAGTCGTCGAGCGGCTTGTACGCGATCGTGTACTTGCCGACCTTGCCGGCGCGGTTCGCGAGCGCGATCCGGATGCCGTTCTCGATCGCCTTCGCCCGGTCGCCGGTGCCGCCCTGCTCCGGCAGGCTCGAGTACACCGTCAAGGTGCTGCCCGAGATCGCCGCGTTAGCGCCGGTCGAGCTCTTGCCGCAGGCTGGAAGCGCCACGGCGAGCGCTGCGGCGGACAGGGCCATCACCAACCACCGAGGTCGCATTTCTCCCTTTCTCCAGTTCCGAGACGCGACGGGATCGTACGCACCGGAGCGGCCGGGGCTCGCGACCGGCCCCCGCCGGGGGCGTTGGCGCGACGCTCCTCAGCGGGCGTTCGCGAGCGCGCCCCCCGGCCCGCGCACGCCGCGCAGCTCCGCCCGCGGGCCGACCTGCCGGTAGGCGCCGAACCGCGCGGGCGCGACGTCGCCGGTGCGGGTCAGCGAGTAGGACCCGATCAGCAAGCTCACCGTGCGCGGGCGCAGCGCCTGCGCCACGACCGCGCCGCGCTCGTCGGAATCCTCTCCGGCCGCGTCGAGCGCCCGGAGCACGAGCCGCATCGCCTCGTAGCCGTAGAGCGCCTCGGCGCTGGTTGGCGCGCCGCGCTCTGCCTGCAGGAGGCTCATGACGCGCCGCGCCGGCGGTGAGTAGCGATCGGCTGGCAGGACCGGACTCGTGCGCAGCACCGCCGCGCCGCGGACGTCCACCCCGCCGGCGGAGAGGCCACTCGATCCATACAGCCGCGCTCGCGGCAGGGCGGCGTGGATCGCGGTGAGGGCGGCGGTCGCGCTGGGCCCGCCGAGCCCCGTGTAGATGACGGCGCCGGCCGGATGAGCGACCAGGCCGCGGGCCACGTCGGAGTAGTCGGCCTGGCCGTGGCGGGCTTCGACCACGGTCGTGACCGCCATCCGCGCACGGCCTGCCGCGGCGCCGGCCTCGTCCGCCAGCGCGCGTCCGGAGAGGCGATCGTCGCGCACGATCGCGAGCGAATGAGCGCCGCCGGCCCGCGCCCAGGCGACGAGCGTGCGCGCCTGGAGGTAATCCGCCGGGACGAGCCGCACGAACGTCCGCCGCCGGCGCGGGTAGTAGCGCTCCGGGCCCTCGGCGGGCAGGCCGGGATCGTAGACCGTGAGCGTGGTCAGGCCGTCCGCAGGAGACACCTGCAGCAGGCCGGCCGCATTGGTGACCGGGACCGAGATGGCGGAGGCGCCGAAGTCGAGCTCGCCAATGTAGGCGATCGCCGTGGGGTCGCTCGCGGCGCGGCGGGCGTTCGCGTCCACGGTGCCCGGATCCCAGGTGTCCGCCCCCGGCGCGGAGCTGTCGAGCTCCACCAGGCGCACCCTGCGCCCGCCCGCGCGGCCGCCCGCGTCGGCCAGCGCCTGCCGCTCACCGGCGGCCACGGCGTCCGCTTGTCGCGAGGGAAGTCCCTCCCGGGGAAGGCTCGTGTAGATCGTCAGCGCGCGTGCCCCGCGCCCACTCGTCACCTCGCCGGACCCGCACGCGGCGAGCGTGGCGGCGATCGTCATGCCCGTCGCCAACAACGCGACGATACGGCGCCGGCGAGCCCCGGGAAGGCGTCCGAGCGCGAAGTATTTTGGGCGGAGGATGCGTATCGGGGTGCTCACGGGTGGCGGCGATTGTCCGGGGTTGAACGCCGTCATTCGCGCCGTCGTCCGCAAGGGCATCGACGACTACGGCCACTCGATCCTAGGGTTCCGCGATGGCTGGCGCGGCCCGCTCGAGGACCTCTGCGAGGAGCTCACGATCGAGTCCACGCGGGGGATCCTTCCGCGGGGCGGGACGATCCTCGGATCGTCGCGGACGAACCCCTTCGCCCGCGACGGGGGCCCGCAGGCGATCCGCGCGACGCTGGAGCGCCACCGGCTCGACGGGCTGATCGCGATCGGTGGCGAGGACACCCTGGGCGCGGCGGCGAAGCTGCATTCGGAGCTCGACCTCCCGGTGCTCGGAATCCCGAAGACGATCGACAACGACCTCGGCGGGACCGACCAGACCTTCGGGTTCGACACGGCAGTGCAGATCGCCACGGAGGCGATCGACCGCCTCCATACGACGGCCGAGAGCCACCACCGCAACCTGGTGGTCGAGGTGATGGGCCGGCACGCCGGGTGGATCGCGCTCTACTCGGGCCTCGCGGGCGGGGCCGACGTGATCCTCATCCCCGAGCAGCCGTTCGACATCGAGGAGGTCTGCCGGCTGATACGCCGGCGCCACGAGCGCGGTCGCTACTTCGCGATCGTCGTCGCGGCCGAGGGCGCCACCCCGGTCGAGGGATCGATCGAGACGGTTGGCGACGGCGGCGTCGACGAGTTCGGGCACGCCCGTCTCGGTGGCATCGGCCAGCTCCTCGAGCGCGAGATCGCCGGCCGGACGGGCTACGAGACCCGCGCCACCGTGCTCGGCCACGTGCAGCGCGGCGGCACCCCGACCGCCTTCGATCGCGTGCTGGCCACTCGCCTCGGCGTGGCCGGAATCGACGCCGCGAGCGACGCCCGGTGGGGCTCGATGCCGGCCCTGCGCGGCACGCGGATCGAGCTCGTTCCCCTCGGGGAGGCCGTAGCGGAGCTGCGCACCGTGCCGAGCGAGGACTACGAGGCCGCGGCCACGTTCTTCGGCTGAGGCCTCAGGCCGCACCATCCTGGATAACCCCCGCCATGCGGGGGCCAGGCAGGATGCTGAGAGAGAGGTGCGCGCCTGGCCCGGTCTAGGGGAGCAGGCGCTCGCGGATGTAGGGCTCCGCGATCCGGTAGGCGGCCGCGCCCACCACCAGCAGCGCCGTAACCAGGAAGGCGTCGAACGGGTTCGCCCCGAGCCCCCAGCCCGCGACCCAGATCACGAGGCCCACGGCTAGGGCGACGAGCACGATCACGCCTCCGCTCCCTGGGTGCGCTCGCGGATCGCGCGCCTGAGCTTCGTGGTGGCGTTGAAGGCGGTGTAGAGCGCTCGCTCGGCGGGCGAGTCCTGCGGCGGGAGCATTCCGATCGCGCGGCCGAACGCGGCGCCGTCGTAGTAGACCGAGTTGCGCACGATCAGGCCTTCCTCGATCTCCATGACGTCGACGCCGCGCAGCTCCACCCGGCGGCCGTTGGGCTCGATGCCCATGAACGGCGCGCCGTCGAAGGTGCCCGCCGAGCGCCACTGGACGCAGGCGGTCTCGCCGTCCGCCACGATGCGCTCAACGACCATCTCGAAGTCGGGCGTCGCCGCGTAGATCTCCTCGAACATCTCGCGGATCTCGTCGTGCCCGCGGCGGATGACCCCGAGCGCGACCCAATCCTGCACGCCCTCCGGGCTCCAGCAGGCGAGGATGGCGTCCACGTCGTGCGCGCCCACCGCGTCGAAGCCGGCCCGCGCGACCTCGCCCGGCGCCCGAGCCGCCGTCTTCTTGGCCCGCGACCGGCGCGGCTTCGCCGTCCGCGCGCGCGTCTCGTCCTTGGCCGCCATCGCGCCTCGGACCCTAGCAACGGACGTGCTGCCGTCGTGCAGCCTCGTCGCGCCGCCGGTGCTCGGTTCGGCGGAGCCGGCCCGGGCCGGTCAGCGAAGCGCTTCCGCCAGCTCCGCCACCGATTCGCCTACGGCCGCGGCGCCCCCCTCACGCGCCGCACGGACGAGCCGGCTTCCGACGATCACGCCGTCGGCGAGCGCCGCGACCCTCCGCGCCTGCTCGGGACGGGCGATGCCGAAGCCGACGGCCACGGGAACGGCGGCCTCGGCCTTCACGCGCGCCACGGTCTCGGCGAGCCCTGGTGGCAGCTCGTCGCGCTCCCCGGTCGTGCCGGTGAGTGACACCGTGTACACGAACCCTCGGGCATCCCGTCCGATCGCGCGCATCCGGTCGGGTCGGGTGCTCGGCGCGACGAGGGGCACCAGGGCGATTCCGGCGCCGTCGCACGCCGAGAGCAGGTCGGCCGCCTCGTCGTGCGGAAGGTCCGGCACGATCAGGCCGGCGGCGCCGGCCGCCGCGGCGCGCTCGACGAACACCCTCGCATCGTGCGCGAGGACCAGGTTGGCGTACACCATCAGCACCACCGGAACGCGCGTCGCGAGGTCCTCGCAGACGCCGAGGACCTCCTCCGCAGTGGCGCCGGCGACGAGGGCGTCCGTCGCCGCCGCGTGGATCACCGGGCCGTCCGCGAGCGGGTCCGAGAACGGGATGCCGAGCTCGAGCAGGTCGGCGCCCGCCTCGGCGCAGGCGATCCCGATGTCGCGCGATGCGTCGATTCCCGGGAAGCCGCCCATGAGGTAAGGCATGAGCGCGGCAGCCTTGCCGTGCGACTCGAAGGCCGCGGCGATGCGGTCAACGGCCGTCGCCGGGCTCAACCGAGCTCCAGGACCTCGCCCAGGTCCTTGTCCCCGCGACCGGAGAGGGTCAGGACGTCGATCCCGCCGGGCTCGCCGCGGTTCGCGAACAGCCAGGCGAGCGCGTGGGCGGGCTCCAGCGCGGGGAGGATCCCCTCGAGGCGCGCGACGTGCCGGAATGCGTCGAGCGCCTGGCGATCGGTCACGGCCGCGTAGCAGACTCGTCCGCGGTCCCGGAGCAGCGCCAGCTCGGGGCCCGATCCCGGATAGTCGAGACCGGCGGACACCGAATGCGCCTCCACCACCTGGCCGTCCTCGTCCTGCAGCACCGCCGAGTGCGCGCCGTGCAGGATTCCGCGAGCCCCGGTGGTCAGCGGGGCGCCGTGCCTGCCGGAGTCGAGGCCCTCGCCGCCGGCCTCCACGCCGACGAGCTCGACGTCGGAGTCGTCCAGGAAGGCCACGAAAGTGCCGATCGCGTTGGAGCCGCCGCCGACGCACGCGATGACCCGATCCGGCAGGCGCCCGGCCACGTTCTGGATCTGCATGCGGGCCTCGTCGCCGATCACGCGCTGGAGGTCCCGGACGATCGCCGGGTACGGCGCCGGCCCGACGGCCGACCCGATCACGTAGTGCGTGTCAGCGGCGTTCGCCACCCAGTCGCGGATCGCCTCGCTCACCGCCTCCTTGAGCGTGCGCGCTCCCGCCTCGACCGGCGCCACCTCGGCGCCCAGAAGGCGCATGCGCTCGACGTTCGGGCGCTGGCGGCGCATGTCCTCGGTCCCCATGTAGACGACGCAGTCGAGCCCGAGCAGCGCGCACGCGGTCGCCGCGGCCACGCCGTGCTGGCCGGCGCCGGTCTCGGCGATCACGCGGTGCTTGCCCATGCGCCGCGCGAGCAGCGATTGGCCGAGCGCGTTGTTGATCTTGTGCGCTCCGGTGTGGAGCAGGTCCTCGCGCTTCAGGTAGACCTGGCGGCCGACCTCCTGCGAGAGGCGCTCGGCTCCGTAGAGAGGGGTCGGCCGGCCCGCGTAGTCCTGGAGGAGCGCGTCGAGCTCGGCGCGGAAGGCGGGGTCGTCGCGGGCGTCCACCCAGGCCTGCTCGAGGTCGTCGAGGGCCGGGATCAGGGTCTCCGGCACGTAGCGGCCGCCATACGGCCCGAAGCGGCGCTCGACGCCCGTCTCCGTGCGGGCGCCGCTCACGCCGCGCTTGCGGCGGCCTCGGCGTCCGCCTGACGCACCGCTTCGATCAGCGCTTCCACGCGGCTTGGGTCCTTGATGCCCGGTGCCGCCTCCGTGCCGCTCGCGCTGTCCACCGCGAACGGATGCACGGCCGCGATCGCATCCCGAACGTTCTCCGGGTTGATGCCGCCCGACAGGACGACAGGGATCGCCGAGCGGTGATGGCGTGCCAGCTCCCAATCGAAGGTTCGCCCGGTGCCGCCTCGGAGGTCCTGGGCATGGGCGTCCATCAGGTGAAGGTCGACCTCCCGGAACGACTCGAGCCGCCGGACGGCGGCGGCGTCCTTCGCCTGATGCGCCTTCATGATCTTGCATCCGGTGCGCCGTGCAGCCTCCCGGCAGTAGGCGGGGCCCTCGTCGCCGTGGAGCTGGAGGATCGTGAAGGAGCAGCGGTCGGCCAGGGCGGCGACCTCGTCGAGTGGCGCGTTCACGAACACGCCGACGACCTCGGCCTTGCGCTTGAGAGCGTTGCCGATCTCCTCGGCCACCGCGGGATCGCACGCGCGCGGACTGCGGGGGTGGAAGATCGTCCCGACGGCCCAGGCGCCGGCCGCGGCCGCGAGCAGGGCGTCCTCGAGGCGGGTCACGCCGCACACCTTGACCTGGGTCACGGCACCGCCCGCGGAGTCGCTCGACTCATGCGGCAATGGTAGGCGCGTGGACGGTGTCCGAGCGCCTACGGCAACGGCAGCTGCGGCAAGCCGTCCGCACCACCGCCGCCCTGCTGCAGCTGCGCGGCGTTGGGGCTGGTGTTCGGGCGCGCCGCGAGCGTGAGCTGCGCGCTGTGCAGCGTGTGCCCGCGGTAGAAGCGGATCGCTATCGAGTCACCGGGCTTCTTGTCGCCGATCGCAGTCGAGATGTCCTCGGGGTCGCGGATCGTCTGTCCGGCGACCTGGACGATCAGGTCGCCGCCGATCGAGACCCCGTCGCTCGTCTGCGCGTTGCCGGCGTGCAGCCCCGCCTTCTCGGCCGGGCTGCCCTTGCTCACGCCCTGCACGAGCGCGCCTTGTGCCGTCGGCAGGTTCGCGGCCCTCGCGACGCTGGGCGTGACAGCGGCGGTCGTGACCCCGATGTAGGCGTGCTGGATCTTGCCGTTCGCCTCGAGCTGCGGCACCACGGACTTTGCGGTGTTTATCGGGATGGCGAAACCGATGCCGACCGATCCGTTCCCCGAGCCACCGGTCTCGATCTGCGCGTTGATGCCGATCACGCGGCCGTTCGCGTCGAGCAGCGGTCCGCCGGAGTTCCCGGGGTTGATCGACGCATCCGTCTGGAGCACGTTGTCGATCGAGAAG
>JAFAQQ010000201.1 GCA_019246335.1 Actinomycetota bacterium
AGCCGGCTCGACTCGCTCTCGACGCCCGTCCTCCGGAGGATCGCCCGGATGCGGGCGACGAGCTCCTCGAGGCTGAACGGCTTGGTCACGTAATCGTCGCCGCCCATCGAGAGGCCGCGGACCTTGTCCTCGGTCGTGTCGCGAGCCGTGAGGAACAGGATCGGCAGGCTCGCGCGCTGCGCGCCCAGCCGCTGCGCCACGTCGAAGCCATCCATGTCCGGGAGCATGATGTCGAGGACCATCAGGTGCGGCCGGAAGTCCCTGACCGCGGCCAGGGCCTCTCGCCCGTTCGCCGCGCTCTCGACCGCGAACCCGTCATAGCGGAGCGCCATCGAGATGACCTCGACGATGTTTCTCTCGTCGTCCACGACCAGGACGCGCGTCTTGCTGGCGGCCTCCGGCACGCGCCCATTGTCGGCGACGAACCTTGGAATTTCCTGAGTGCGTGCTGAGCCGGTCAGAGCTCGCGCCCGCCGCATGCGCTCTCAGTCTCCTCTCAGGGCAGGCTTAGCCGCTCCCTACGAACGCGCTTGAAGCTCGCCGCATGACCGAGCACGCGATAGCGGCGGAGCTCCACGTCCGGCCGCGGGGGCGGCGAGCGGCCGCTCGCCCAAACCCGGCCCTCGCCAACGCCATGGCGTCGCTCGCCGGCGCCGGGCTCGGACTGACGCTGCTCCTCACGATCTCGACCGAGCGCCTGTCGAGCCTCGGCAACCGCGGCGAGCTCGTGGTCTTTCTCGGCCGACTCGCCGGGATGGCCGGCGCGTACGCCATGATCGTGCTGGTCCTCCTCGTCGCGCGGCTGCCGGTCATCGAGCGGGTGGCCGGCCAGGACCGCCTGGTGGCGTGGCACCGCCGGCTCGGTCCGTGGCCGCTCTATCTCGTGGCCGCACACGGCGTGCTGATCACGCTCGGCTACGCGGCGCAGGCCCGGACGGGGGCGGCAGCCGAGCTCTGGACGCTCCTCACGACGTACCCGGGCGTGCTGGCCGGGACGGCGGCGTTCGGCCTCCTGATCGGCGCCGGAGTGAGCTCCTACCGCCGAATCCGGCGGCGGCTCGCCTACGAGACCTGGTGGGCGGTCCACCTCTACACATACCTCGCGCTATTCCTGGCCTTCTCGCACCAGGTCGCGAACGGGCAGCCGTTCGTCGGCCATCCCGTGGCGCGCGCGATCTGGACCGCCATGTGGGTCGGCGCGGCGGCGGCGATCCTCGCCTACCGCGTCGGCGTACCACTGGTTCGCACGCTCGTGCACCGCCCGGTCGTCGAGTCGGTGCAGTGCGACGGGCCGGACGTGGTCTCGATAATCGTTCGGGGACGCGCCCTCGACCGGCTTCCGGTGAGCGGGGGCCAGTTCCTGCAGTGGCGCGTCCTCCGGCGCGCGCTCTGGTGGCACGCGCACCCGTACTCGCTGTCCAGCCTGCCGCGCAACGGCCGGCTGCGGCTGACCGTCAAGGCGGTCGGCGACCATAGCCGCGCGCTGGCACGGGTCGCGCCGGGCACGAGATTGGCGATCGAGGGCCCGTACGGAGCATTCACCCGCGACGCGCTGCGGGGGGACCGCGTCCTGCTGGTCGGCGCGGGCGTCGGCATCACGCCCGTGCGAGCGCTGCTCGAGGACCTCCCCGCGGGCGTTGACGCGGATGTGATCGTGAGGGCCTCGTCCGACCGGGAGCTCGTGCTTCGCGACGAGATCAGGGCCTGGAGCCAGCGCCGTGGTGCCCGCCTTCACGAGCTCGTCGGCCCGCGCGCGCAGGTGCCGCTCCACCGCGACGCGCTGCTCGCGCTGGTCCCCGACGTGGCGGTTGGGGACGTCTACGTCTGCGGTCCGGACGGCTTCATGACGCGGATCGCGCACTCCGCGGTGAGCGCCGGCGCGGATCCCGCCCGAGTCCATTTCGAAAGGTTCGAGTTCTGAAGCGCAGGGCCCCGATCGTGTTGATCGCAACCGCCGCGGCGACCGCGGGGTTGCTGTCGTTCCATCCCTCACGCTCGGCGACGCCCGTCGCCACGGAGCCGAAGGCGACGACGACCGGCACCACCGCCACCACGAACCGGTCGAAGGCAACCTCGAGCGGCGGATCGACGACGGGCGGCAAGCGGACGCTGACGGGCGCCGTGGAGGAGACGCGGTACGGCGCCGTGCAGGTGCAGGTCACGGTGAGCGGCCGCAGGATCACCGACGTCCGCGCCGTCCAGCTCCCCGGCGCCGACAACCCACGCTCGGATCAGATCAGCAGCTACGCCGGACCGGAGCTCCGAGCGGAGGCGCTGCAGGCGCAGAGCGCGTCTATCGACGTCATCTCCGGAGCGACCTACACGAGCGAGGGCTACAAGGCGTCGCTTCAGACGGCGCTGCGCGAGGCGGGCGTATAGATGCGCCGCGTCGAGCAAGTCATGGGACTGCCGGTCGCCATCGACGTGCGCGACGAGCGCGTGTCCGGTGCGGCCGTCGACGCCGCCTTCTGCTGGCTGAAGCGGGTCGATTCGCTGTTCTCCACATACCGCCGCGATAGTCAGATCGCTCGCCTCAACCGCGGCGAGCTGTCCGAGGAGGACGCCGAAGCGGACGTCCGAGAGGTGCTCGCCGCATGCCGGCGGCTGCGCGAGCGGACCGGTGGAGCGTTCGACGCCGAGGCCGCGGCCCGCGCTCCGGGCGCGCGCAACCGGATCGGGTGCGCCGATGGGCGATCTGGCGCCGTCGAGCCCGCCGGGTACGTCAAGGGTTGGGCGATCGACGGGGCGTGGGACGTGCTGTGGGTCGCCGGTGCGCGCAACGCGGTCGTCGACGGCGGAGGCGACGTGATCGTGCGGGGCCGGCCGGAGCCCGATCGGGCATGGCGCGTCGGTATCCAGCACCCCTTGATCGAGGACCGCGTCGCGGCCGTGCTCGAGCCGGGCGAGGCTTGTGTAGCGACGTCCGGCGCGTACCGCCGCGGCGCGCACATCGTCGACCCACGGCGGGGCGGCGCGGCGGACGCGGTCCTGTCGGTCACATGCGTCGCCTGTGACCTGGCAACGGCGGACGCGCTGGCCACGGCCGGCTTCGCGATGGGCCGCTCGGCCGCCGGCTGGTTGGCGCGCCAGCCGGATGTGGAGGCGATGGTGATCGACGACAGCGGACGGACGTTGACTACTCCGGGGTTCGACGCATTGCGAGTCGACGCTCCCAGGAAGGTCCCAGGCTCCCCCCGCAGGGCGCCCAGCTCGGACATCGATCCTCCCGGAGTCACCCAAGTCGAAAGGAGCAGCTCATGTCTGCCAGCAGGCCGATGAGATACGTCGCGGCGGGCGTCGCCGCCGTCGCGCTGGCGTTCGGCGCGTACGCGATCGGGAACTCCAACTCCAGCACGAGCAGCACCGGCGTGGCGAGCGCCTCGGGCGCGGCAGGAGCCGCGGCGCCCGGAGCCGGCCAGGCGCCCGGCGCTCGGGCCCCCGGAGGCGGGCAGCTTCCCGGTAATGGACAGGCCCCGCCTGGCTTCGGGACGCCCGCGACCGGAGCGGCGGCGCGCAAGGCCAGGGCTGCGGCTCTCGCCAGGTACAAGGGCTCGGTCGAGCGCGTCGACCAGCTGCCCGACGGCTCCTACGTGGTCCACGTGATCACGTCGACCACGGAGTACCACGTGCACGTCAGCAGGGGCTTCAAGGTCACCGGCGCGGATCAGGGCGGCCCCGGGGGCGGTCCTCCGGGCCTGGGCGGCGGCCCATCGGGCGAGGGCGGCGCGAACGGAGCGGGTCCATCTGGGGCCGCGCCGCAAACCGGCACGAGCGGCCCTCCCGGCGCAACCAACTAGATCAAGGACCTGTGAGCCGATGACCTCGATCTCGAAGTCCCTCCGTCCTGCCGTGGCCGTCGTGAAAGGCGCGACGGCGGTCCTCCCCACGGTCCGGGCACGCACCCGGCGGGCGGAGCGCGTTACGCGCTCCGCCCGGCTGCGCCCGGAGCTCCTTGGGCTGATGGCCGTCGCCGCCACGCTCGAGCTGTGGGGCCTCGGCCGCAACGGTTGGGCAAACGACTACTACAGCGGCGCGATCCGGTCGATGAGCACGAGCTGGCACGCGTTCCTCTACGACTCGTTCGACCCGAGCGGCATCATGACCGTCGACAAGCCGCCGCTCTTCCTGTGGGTCCAGGCGCTGTCGGTGAGGGTCTTCGGCTACCACCCGCTGAGCATGCTGGTGCCGCAGGCGCTGATGGGGGTCGCGACCGTCGCGCTCGTGTACGACCTCGTGCGCCGCCGCTTCGGCCGGGTGGCGGGGCTGGTGGCCGGGCTCGTCCTGGCCACGACGCCGATCACGGTCGCGATCTTCCGCTACAACCAGCCGGACGCGCTGCTGATCCTCTGCTGCGTGGCGGCCCTCTGGTTCTTCGTGCGCGCTCTCGAGGACGGGCGCACGCGGTGGCTGGTGCTGGCGGGCGCTGCCGTCGGGCTCGGTTTCGAGACCAAGATGGGCGTGGCCCTGATGGTCGTGCCGGGCATCGCGGCCGCGTGGCTGCTCGTGGCTCCCCGCGGGCGTCGCCGTGCGCTGGGGCAGCTGCTCGCGGGGGGTACGACGATGGCGGTCGTCGGGCTGGCGTGGCCCCTCCTCATGTGGCTCACGCCGGCATCGGAGCGCCCCTGGGTCTCGGGGACGGCTGACAACAGCATCTGGTCGCTGATCCTCGGCTACAACGGCCTGGGCCGCCTCGACGGTCAGGCCGGCGGGCCGGGCGGCCTCGGCGGGCCAGGCGGGCCTGGGGGCGGAGGAGGGGGACCATTCGGCGGCTCGGCGGGCCCTTTCCGCGTTCTGAACGCGAGTCTCGGAGGCCAGGCGGGCTGGCTGCTCGGCTTCGCCCTCGTAAGCGGGGTAGCCCTCGTGGCCGCCTCGCGGCTGCGCCGCACGGACGCGCGCACGGGTTGGATCGTCGCCGTCGGCGGCGCCTTCCTAGTGTCCGCCATCGCGTTCAGCGCCGCGCAGGGGATCTTCCACCCCTACTACGTCTCGTTCCTCGCCCCGTTCTCGGCAGCGCTCGTCGGCGCGGGTGCCGTGCAACTCGCGCGCGGCGGTCGCGGAGCGCGGATCGGGGCGGCCCTTGCGGTGGCCGCCGGCGTCTGTACCGAGGTCGCGGTCCTCGGGGTGACCCGTGACCAGCTTCGGTGGCTCGTCCCGCTGCTCGTGGTCGTCGCCGGGATCGCGGCGTTCATCTTCGCGACCGCCGGGGGGCGGACTCGGATTGCGACGCTCGCCCTCTCCCTCGGCCTGCTCCTCGTCGCACCCGCCGCGTGGGCCGTGCAGACGCTCGGGCACGCGGTCACCGGCCCCTTCCCGGCCGGCGGCCCGTCCGGGGCGAGCTTCGGCGGCGTCCCCGGCGGCCCTCCGCCGGGCGGCCTCGGTCCACCGGCGGGGGCGCTTCCGGGCGGACCGGGCGGCGCTGGTCCGCCTGGCGGGCCGGCCCCGGGCGGTCCGGGTGGCGGTCCGTTCGGCGACAACACGGACCTGAGCTCGATGCTCGGCTACGTCCGCACGCACGGCGGCGGGACGCTCGGCGTGTCCAGCCAGGCCGGCGCCTCGAGCGCGATCATCGCCTCGGGCGCGAACGTCGCGGGGCTCGGCGGGTTCTCAGGCCGCGAGAGCGAGGTGAGCGTGGGCTGGTTCGCCGGCGCGGTGGCCCGGGGCCAGGTCCGCTGGGTCGTGGCGGGCGGAGGCGGCGTCGCGCGGTTCGGCCCGATGCGCGACAGGCGCGTGGGGTCGAGCAGGCTGATGGCCGCGGTCGCCGCGACCTGCAAGGGAGTGCGAGCGTCGGCCTACGGCGGGACGGGGAGCGGCGTCGAGCTCTACGACTGCGCCGGCCACGCGGCGCAGCTGGCGGCGCGAGGCTGATGGCGGTCGCGGCGCCCATCCGCCCCGTAGGGGCTCGGCTTCGGGCGGCCCAGCCCGCGGACGTCGAGATCGTCCTCCCCGTCTACAACGAGGAACGGTCGCTCGCCCGGTCGGTCCGGCGGCTCCACTCCTTCCTAGAGGGCAGCTTCCCGTTCACGTGGCGGATCACGATCGCCGACAACGCGAGCACCGACGGCACGCTTGCGATCGCGCGACGGATCCAGCACGAGCTCCCCGGCGTGTCGGTCATCCACCTCGACGCGAAGGGCCGCGGGCGGGCCCTGCGCGCGGCTTGGCTCGCGAGCGACGCCGACGTAGTGAGCTATATGGACATCGATCTCTCGACCGACCTGAGCGCGCTCCTGCCGCTGGTCGCGTCGGTGCTCCGCGGCCACAGCGACATCGCGATCGGCTCGCGTCTGGCCGTAGGGGCCCGCGTCCAGCGAAGCGCGAAGCGCGAGCTGATCTCGCGCGCGTACAACGGGCTCCTCCACGTCGTGCTCCGCAGCCGCTTCACGGACGCCCAGTGCGGCTTCAAGGCGCTTCGCGCGGACGTGGCGCGCAGCCTGCTGCCGCAGGTCGTGGACGACGCCTGGTTCTTCGACACCGAGCTCCTGGTCCTCGCGCAGCGAGCGGGGATGCGCATTCACGAGGTGCCCGTCGACTGGGTCGAGGATCCGGACTCGCGGGTCGAGATAGCCCGCACCGCCGCCGGCGACCTCCGCGGGATCGCGCGACTGCTCAGGACAGGTCGGGCTTCGCCGTCGTCCTCCTCACGCGCGGGCTTACGAGCGGAGCCCCCGGCGTCCCGGACGCCGTCGCCGCGCGTGCACCTGGCGCGTTAGGGGTGCTCGTCGTCATCATCGCGCGGGTCACCGTGATCGCGGTGCGATACGTTGCCCTCGCCTTGCTCTTCCATGGCCGCCGGGACGATGACCGTCCGCGGGAGCGTTTCTGCCCCACCGCCTCGGCACAGCGGCCGTGAGCGGAGTGCGCGGCGCGCTCGCCGCGGGCGTCGCCGCCCTCGCCGCCTGCATAATCGGCGGGTGCGGCGGGACGGGGTCGAGCCCGGTCACGTCGATCCGGGCGGACCCGGCGCTCTTCCCGGCATTCAAGCCGGGCATCACCGATTACGTCGTACGCTGCGCAGCGGGCGCGACCACCGGATTTCGCGTGCGCGCGAAGGGCGGCGCACGGGTGTCAGTCGCAGGACGGGCGCACGCCGGAACCTTCCAGGTCAAGCCGAGACTGAAGCCGGGCCAGGCCCTCACCTTTGCGGTCCAGTCCGGCGGGTCGCGCACGTACCACGTCCGCTGCCTGCCGGCGGATTTCCCGAGGTGGTCGGTCAGTCGCGCGTCGACGAGCCCGCAGGCCCAGTGGTACGTCCTTACGCCCTACTCGCTGCAGGACAGCACCGCTCAGCCCAACTACGTCGCGATCTTCGACAACCACGGTGTGCCCGTCTGGTGGAGCCGGCGCACGCGGCCCGTCGTCGACGCGACCGTGCTGTCGAGCGGCGAGCTGGCCTGGGCCCGGCGTTCGGGCCAAACGCTCGGCGTGGATCCCTCAGGGGCCGTCGAGATCCACCGGCTGGACGGGAGCTCGACAGTGCGAACGCTGCGGACGGTGGGCTCGCCCACCGACTTCCACGAGATCCAGGAGCTGCCGAACGGGCACTTCCTGGTCCTCACCTACGTCCCTCGCGACCACGTTGACCTCAGCCGCTACGGCGGCCCGAAGTCCGCGACGGTCCTCGACGGCGCGGTGGAAGAGCTCACTCCCTCCGGAAGGTTGGTGTGGTCGTGGTCCACCAGGGGCCACGTCGCGCTGTCCGAGACCGGCCGCTGGTTCCACCAGCAGGTGCTGACGCAGCCGGTCCGGCTCGCCGACGGCCGCGCCGCGTACGACATCGTGCACGTGAACTCCGTGGCTCCCGATGGCCGCTACGTGCTCGTCTCCGCCCGTCACCTCGATGCCGTCTACGCCGTGGACCGGGCGACGGGCAGGATCGCGTGGAAGCTCGGGGGGACCAGAACCCCGCGAAGCCTCACGCTGAGCGGAGCGCGCGGCAAGCCCACGGACCTCGGCGGGCTGCACGACGTCCGGGTTCGGCCGGACGGCACGATCACGGTGCACGACAACCGCACGGGGCTGCACGGGGCGCCGCGAGCGCTCCGCATCGCGATTGACCTCAAGAGGAGGACGGCATCGGTGGTCGAGCAGGTCGTCGACCCCTATTCCAGTAGCTCGCCTTGCTGCGGCAGCGCCCGCCGGCTGCCCACTGGCGACTGGGTGATCGCCTGGGGCGGGACCGCCGACGTCGTCGAGACGGCGCCGCGAGGCGGCGCCATCTTCCGGATCCGCTTCTCCGGCGCGACCTTCTCCTACCGCGCCCTCCCGGTCATGCCGGGGGTGCTGAGCGCCGAGCGGCTAAGGCGCGGCATGGACGCGATGGCGCCGCGCTGAGGCGAGGGCCGCCTGGGGCGACCGCGCAACGGCGCGATCGCCCCGGCGCCCTCCATGCTCCGGCTACTTCTTGAGCTTGCCGTTGACGCAGCGCAGCCCGGAGGCGGCGTACTGCGCCGACTTCGAGGTCGAGCAGTACTGGCCGGCCTTGTACTTGCCGGCGCTCTTGCCCGCCTTCTTGAGGTGACCGCCCGAGCACGTGAAGCCGGCGGTCATGTACTTCGACTCCTTGGAGGTCGAGCAGAACTGGCCCGCCTTGTACTTCTTCGACTTCGAGCTCGACGCGGCGCCGGACTTCGACTTCGTCCCGGCCGTCGTGGTCGACTGCGAGGTCGTGCTCGACGACTTCGAGCTCGACTTGCTCTTGCTACCGCAACCGCCGGTGAAGCCCGCGGCGAGCAGGCCGACGATCAGTAGGGCGAGTAGACGTGTGTTCACCTCTGCTCCTCGTTTAGTGCGGCGACCGGGGCCGTCGTGGGACCGAGGCGCCGCGAATGTCTCCCCGAGGCGTCACGGGCGACGCCCCTGGGATACCCCCTTCCCAATCGGCGCACTTGGAAACCAGTGGAGAGGCGGGGTCGCCCGGCCGTCAGGCCCGGTGTCGAAGTGGACTTAGTGGGACGGCTCTCGAACCCCTCGAATCGAGACACGCTGCATGCCCTCGCCTCTAGGCGCGGTAGCTAACGCATCGCGCCAGGTCCCAGGCCCGGCCTCGTCGCCCTAGCCGGACGGTATTGAA
>JAFAQQ010000198.1 GCA_019246335.1 Actinomycetota bacterium
TGCTCGCCTCCCTGCTCGCCGGGCTGTCGCTGGGAGGCATCGCGTGCCTCCGACTGCGCGCGAAGCAGCTCGGCCGGGGCCTGTGGGACGCGCTCCGCGACGCGTTCCTCGGCGGAGGGGACGGCTCCGGCGCCCTCGTACACGCCCTCGCGCCCCCTGACCGCGAACGGGCGGCGGCGTTCGTCGAGCGCTTCGCGCGCCACCGGTCGATCGCCCCGCGGCTGTCACTCGAGTCGCTGCTCGAGCGCGTCGTGGCCGACTCGGGATACGACCTCGCCATCCTCGCGATGCCCGCCGGCGATCGGCGGCTCGCGAACGTTCGGAAGTTGATGCGGATCGCGCGCGGCTTCGAGGCGTCCGAGGGCCGTGAGATCCGCGCGTTCATCGACCACCTCGACGAGCGCCGGGCGCTTCGGTCGCGCGAGGGCGAGGCGCCCGTCGAGGGAGAGGCGGCCGCGCCCGCCGTGCGGCTGATGACCATCCATGCGGCCAAGGGGCTCGAGTTCCCGGTCGTCTGCGTGGCGGATCTCGGACGTGTCGCCCATACCGACAGCGGCGGTGGCCTCGAGGTGTCGCCGGACGGGCGCACCGGCCTGCGTCTCGCCTCTCTCTCCGGCGAGACGCACGACACGCTCGACTGGAAGGCCCTGAAGACGGAGCAAGCGGAGCGGGGCGAGGAGGAGGAGCGCCGGATCTTCTACGTCGCGATGACGCGCGCGAAGGATCAGCTCGTGCTGAGCGGCGCGGTGGACGCGACCAAGTGGCCCGAGCCGAAGCCGCTCGGCGCGCCGATCAACTGGATCTGGCGGGCCGTGGCGCCGGGCGCGCCCGCCATCCTCGCCGCCGATTGCGAGGGAGAGGAGGTCCGCAGCTTCGAGGGGCATCCGGTGCGGGTGGCGCTCCGGCTCTGCTCGCCCGCGTCGGTGGAGCGTCTGCTGCCCGGTGACGCGCGCGCGCCGGGCGCTCGGGAGGACGGCGACATCCGGGCGGGACGTGGCCCCGAGCCCGCGATGCCGAGCTTCGGCGCGGTGGCGGTTCCGCCGTCGCTGCCGGTTGCGCGCATCAGCTACTCGGCGCTCGAGAGCTACGACCGTTGCGGCTACCGCTTCTATCTCGAGCGGGTCGCCCGGCTCGGCGGCCCGGAGGCCCGGCCGGGGCCGCGCGCGCGCGCGGCCGCGCCAGACGGACAGCTGGTGCTCGACGTTGAAGCGGCGCTCCCGCCGGAGCGCGCGATCGAGCCCGAGCCGGGCGGCGTCTCGGCGATGCTGCGCGGCACGGTCGTGCACGAGCTCCTCGAGCGCCTCGAGCTCGCCGCGGGCCGAACGCCCGGGTCCGAGGAGGTGGCGGGGGCGCTGGCCGCGCACGGCGCCGCCGCCGAGCCGGACGAGGTCGCGCGCATCATCGAGCTGATCGGCGCCTTTCTCTCGTCCGATCTGTGCGCGCGGGTCACGCGCGCAGAGCGCGTGCGAAAGGAGCTCGCGTTCTCGTTCGAGTTGGCGCCGGTCACGGACGGCTCGCGCGCGCTGCTCGTGAACGGCGTCGTCGACGTGCTTGCCGCGGAGGGGGACGGGCTGCTCGTGGTCGACTACAAGACGGACCCGCTCGAGGCCGACCCGCCGGAGGCGATCGTCGCCGAGCGCTACGAGACGCAGCGGCTCGTCTACGCCCTCGCGGCGCTGCGATCCGGCGCCCCGCGGGTTGAGGTCGCCTACTCGTTCCTCGAGGCGGCGAGCCAGCCGGTGCTCCGCTCCTGGGTCGTGGACGACCTCGGGACGCTCGAGCGGCGGCTGGTGGAGCTTGCGGGCGGGGTGCTGGCGGGCCGCTTCGAGCCGACCGCGACCCCCCACCGCGAGCTGTGCATCACCTGCCCGGGCCGCGCGACGCTGTGCACGTGGGGCCCGGAGCACACGCTTCGGGAGCGTCCGATGGCGCCTTTACGCTCCTGACATGAATGCCGGATTGCGCGCTCAGCACGGAGTGGAGCGGCCGGGTGGCGCGGACGCGGCGCGCGCGGGGATCGCCGGGTACCCGGGGCCGTTCGCCGTCGGCCGGTACGCCGCCGGCCTCCGCGAGCGGCTGCGCGAGCTCGCCCGGGTCTCGCTGATCGGGGAGGCCACCGGCGTCCGCGTCGGCGCGGGTCCGAACGTCTACTTCGAGCTGCGCGACTCCGACGGCGCAATCCCGTGCGCCATGTGGCGCACGGACTTCGAACGTCAGGGCCTGAGCCCGGACGAGCTGCGCGACGGGGTGGAGGTGGTCGCGGCCGGCGGGTGCGATTTCTATCCGGGGAGCGCGAGCGCGTCTCCGCGCTTCGCGTTTCGCGTCCAGGAGCTCCGGCTCGCGGGCGAGGGCGACCTGCTCGCCCGCCTCGCCCGCCTGCGCCGTCAGCTCGCCGAGGAGGGGCTCTTCGAGCCGCAGAAGCACCTGCGGCGCAGGGCGCTTCCGCGGCGGATCGGAGTCGTGACGGCCGATGGAAGCGCCGCACGGCGGGACTTCCTCGCGGGTCTCGACCGCCGCGGCTGGCGCGGCACGATCGTGTGGGCGTACGCCCCGGTTCAGGACAGGCGCGCGGCCCCGGCAATCGCCGCCGCGGTGCGCGACCTCGCCGCCTTTGCCGAGGTCGAGGCGATCGTCGTCATGCGCGGCGGCGGCAGCATCGCCGACCTGTGGGCGTTCTGCGACGAGACGCTCTGCCGAACGGTCGCGCTCACGCCGGTGCCGGTGATCAGCGCGGTTGGCCATCACGTGGACCGCACGCTGATCGACGACGTCGCGGCTGTCTGCTGCTCCACCCCGACTCATGCTGCCGACGCCGCCGTCGAGGTCGACTGCGGCCTCGCCCGCCAGGAGCTGGTCGCCGCGGCCCGCAGCCTCGACGCGACGTCGCGCGAGGCGGTGCTCGCGCGCGCCCGCGTACTCGTCGCCGGGTCCCGAGCGCCGCGCGAACACCTCGACCGCCAGCGCCGGCGGCTGCATCAGCTGGCGCGTGAGTTGCGTGCGACGACCGCTCGCGGCCGGGCGCAGCGGCTCGAGTTCCAGCGGCGCATCGCGCTCAGGGTCCTGCAGCGGAAGGCGGGCGCGGCCGGCCGGTCCGCCGCCGGCGAGCGCCGCGCGATCGTGTCGCGGTCGCGCATGCTGGCCGGTGCGGAGGGCCGAGCTCGGGAGCGTCGGACGGCCGCACTCACCGCGTTCGGTGCGGCGCTGCGGGCGCACGACCCGGAGCGCACGCTCGAGCGCGGGTACGCGCTCGCTCTCGACGAGCGCGGCGAGCCGCTCGTCACGCCGGCCGCGGTGCGGCGCGCCGGGCGGTTCGCCCTGCGCCTCGCCGGAGGCGCTGTGGCTGCGAAGGCTCTGGATCCCAAGGAGGAGAGATGACGACCGAAATGACCGCAGGCGCCGGGCAGGCGAGGACGTACGAGACCGCCGTCGAGCGCCTGGAGGAGATCATCGCCCGGCTCGATTCGAACGAGCCCGGACTGCGAGAGACGCTCGAGCTCTGCGGCGAGGGCCGCGCGCTGATCGAGTTCGCAGCGGGCGAGCTTGAGGCCGTCGGCCGCGGGCTGGAGGAGCTGCGGCTCGACGACCTGATCCAGCGGCTCGAGCAGGAGGCATAGCCACAGGGCCCTCCGCTTCGGCGAGCCTCCGCGAGCTGTTCGCGTCGTCAGGCGGCTCGGCGTTTTTCCGTCGGGGCCCCGGCTTACCTTGACGCGGCACCCGTCCACCAAGGGAGACCGGAGTCCCACCATGGCCCTCTGCTTCATCGAGCCTCAGGAAGCGATTCGCGTCGTCGCCGAGTCCGTCGGTCGCGAGGCGCGGCGTCAGCTTCTCGGCGAGGTCGTCGCCGCCTGGGTCGACGAGATCCCGGACGACGAGCTCGAGGTCCATTACGCCAAGGCGGTCGACGACCTCGACGACGACGACCTCTCGATGCTCGCCGCCTGGCACGCGTCGCTCGAGGTGGGCCAGCCCGTTGCGAACAAGGAATTCCTCCTCAAGGCCTTTCCGGGACTGGGCGTGCATCGCCGCGAGGCGCTGCGGATCGCGGCAGGCTTTCGCGGAGACGAGGCGTTCGACTGCGGCGCAAGCGAGGAGCAGGCTCTGAACACGGTGCTGCCGTGGCTCTCCCAGGAGCGGGCGATCGATCTCGCGGCGGAGGCCGTGGAGATCTATTGCTGGGACCGCCTGGGGTCGGACAACTAGGGCGGACCAGGGCGGGTCGGTCGCAGAGTCCTGGGGCGGGGTCATCCGACCGACCGCGCCTTCCCGCGTTCGCGCCTTCGCACCTTCCGCGCGTCGCGCCGACCATTGGTGAATCGACCGTGCCATAGCACGGTGAAATCACCAATGAACGCTTGGCGTGGACGCGCTCGGGCGCGGGCCCGACCGCGGGGCGAACCCGCACGCGGCTGCGGGGGCAGAACCCCCGGCAGGCGGGGGGCGAAGACCGGTCGCGAATTGACTTAACCAGGCATGACCCAGTCCCGCCGGCGGTCGCTCGTCCCGTGGTCGATCGCGGCCGCGCTGGCGGCCGTTCTCATCCTCGGCCGCGCCGGCGGCGACGGCAAACCCCAGTTCGACGGCGCCGCGAAGGCGCGCGTCCAGCGCGTCGTCGACGGAGACACCGTCCGCCTCGCGGGCCTCGGCTCGGTTCGCCTCATCGGGGTCAACACGCCGGAGGTCTACGGCCACCGCCAGTGCTACGGCCCGGAGGCGTCAGCGTTCACGAAGCATGTGCTGCCCCGGGGGCTCGAGGTGCGCTACCGGGTCGGGCGGGAGGC
This sequence comes from Actinomycetota bacterium, assembly GCA_019246335.1. Lineage (GTDB taxonomy): Bacteria > Actinomycetota > Thermoleophilia > Solirubrobacterales > Thermoleophilaceae > AC-37. Next base: position 4,779 of record JAFAQQ010000198.1, read on the forward strand.
GCACGACCGCTACGGGCGCCTGCTCGCCTACGTCTGGCTTCCGGATGGCCGGCTGTTCAATCGCCTGCTAGCGGAGGATGGCTTCGCGGTCCCGCTGACGATCAGCCCGAACGACCAGCTCGCGTCCACCTTCCGGGCGGCATCGGCTGACGCCCGGCGCGCGGGTCGCGGGATGTGGGCCCGCCCCGGCTGCGCGCCTCCGTCGAGCGGGTGATCATAGATTCCCGGCCGGGCGACATTAGACTCGCGGCGCTGTGACGGCGTCGCTTCCGGACGGCATCCAGGAGGTCTTCGATCGGTTCATCACGACCGAGTACACGACGATCGACCGGAACGGTCAGCCGATCACCTGGCCCGTCACGCCCTACTACTGGCCGGGCAGTTCGACCATCGACGTCACCACCGGGCTCGGCTACCCGAAGAAGGCCGCGGACGCCGCCGCAAACCCGAGGGTGGCCCTCCTCTTCTCCGATCCCACGGGCTCCGGACTCGCTTCGCCGCCGACGGTCCTGGTGCAGGGGACGGCGGCGGTCGACGACCGGGACCTCGACGCGAATCGCGAGCGCTACGCCCGCGAATCGGCCGAGAAGCTGCCGGGCGCGCAATCGATGCAGCCGCCCAAGTCGATCCAGCGGATGATGAGCTGGTACTACACGCGCATCTACGTGCGTGTGCGCCCCGAGCGCGTCTACGCGTGGCGGCCGGGCTCGGAGGAGCCGGAGCTCTTCGACGCGCACATGGAGGAGGTTCGGTCCGGCCACAGCGAGGAGCCGCACGCGGACCGCGCCGGGTCCGCGGAGCGCCCGCCGGTTTGGGACGCTCGCATCGAGGAGCTCGGCGAGCGGTACGACAGCGCCGTCCTCTCCCTCGTCGCGCCGGACGGCTTTCCGTTCTCGGCGCGGGTGCCCGTCACGGTTGACCGCGCCTCGCGCAGGATCCGCGTCGACGCGACGCCGCCGGGCGTCCCGATCGCGCCCGGGCGCGCTTGCCTGACCGCACACGACCACGCGCCCGACTTCACGTGGCAGCGCAACTTCCAGGTCCGCGGAGACCTGGCTCGCGACGACCGCGGCTGGGCGATCGTTCCCTCGAGGGTCGTCGGGGGGTTCGAGCTGCCGCCGGGCTCCGGGCTTCAGAAGGCGCGTGCGAACCTTCCGAAGATCGTGCGCTTCCGCAGGATCGCGAAGCGCGAGGCCGCTAAGCGGTCGTAAGCGCCTAGGACCGATCGCGTCGCGAACGGCTGGGGTGACGAGCGGCCGGGCCTGACGACGGCCATCCGCCGCGCGCCTCAGCGGCCGAGCAGCGCCTCCAAATCGGCGATCGCCTGCTCGTCGGATCGGAACCCGACCGCGTGCATCCCGAGCTCTTCCGCCGCGTCGCAGTTCACGTCCGTGTCGTCGACGAACACGCACTCCTCCGCGCGCACCCCGTCGCCGAGCCGCTCGAGCGTCAGCTCGTATATGCCGCGTTCCGGCTTGCGCATGCCGACGAACGCCGAGTCGACGACGACTTCGAAGATCTCGTCGATGTCCGGGAGCTTCGCGCGCCAGTGCGGCTCCCACTCGCGCACGTTGTTGGTGAGGAGCGCCATCCGCAGGCCGCGGTCGCGTAGCTCCCGCATGAAGGCGATCATGCGGGCATTCGGGTGCAGGTGCGCGAAGTACGTCTCGCGCGGGGAGCCCAGCTTCACGTCGCCCTCGAGCTCGGCCTCGATCGCGGCGAGGAACTCGGCCTCGCTGATGCGCCCACGCTCGAGCTCGAACAGCGGGTATTCGCCGCCGCGCCGCTCCGCGGCGCGGGCCATCGCCACGCCGAGCTGCTCGAGGGAGACGCCCGACTCGTCGCGGTACGCCCGGAACGACTCGATCAGCGGCGTGGTGAGCACACCGCCGAAGTCGGATATCACCGCGCGAATCACGCCGCCGCCGCGGGGTGGACCGGCTCATCCCGGACGGTGATCTCGTATGCCCCGAGGCCCTCGCGGCCCTCCATGTGCCAGCCGAACACCGCGACGTTCACGCGCAGGCCCTCGAGCGAAAGCGAGATCCCGGCGCGAGCGGCGCCCGATGCGCGCCGCGGGAAGTCCTCCTCGCCGATCCACAGCTCGACGCCGGCGGTGCGCTGGCGTCCCTCGCCGTCGTAGACGGTCGAGATTCGCGCCTCCTCGGCGGCGGCCGATTCCTCGCCCGAGAGGACATGCGCGCTGACCGCCTCCTGGCCGTGCCCCACCGCCCCGCGCGGGCGGAGTGCGACGGCGAGGACCGCGTGCTCCTCGTCGAAGAGCGCCGAGATCGTGCGGATGGCGTCGAGCGACTCCCAGGAGGGGGCCCTGTACGTCTCGCCCGCCGTGCCGAGGCAGTCGATCGAGCGACCGTCGACCGTGCCGCTGACCCGGCAGACGCGCACCGCCGACCCCGCGATCTCCGCGGGCGCCGAGACCGGTCTGAACTCCAGGCTCAGCCCGTCGGGATGACGCGCGACGAACCCTTCCGCCGCGCGCTCGAGCGCCGGCGGAGCGCCAAGCGCGCGCGGCCTGTCGCCCTCGAAGAGCACGGCCGCCCCCGCGCGCATCGTGCCGTAGAGCCCGCGATCCCCGTCGAAGAAGGCGAGCGCGAGGGCCGGCTCGCTCACCTCCGCAGCCGCGGGGTCTCCCGGTCGACCTCGGTTGCGGTGCCCTCGACGTCCCACCCGTCGGTCGCGGGCCGCCCGCGGTCCGGTGGCCGCCGCCTCATCGCGCGGACCACCCCGAGGCCCGCCCGGCGCTCGATCCAGCGACGCATGCCGCGGCGGACCAGGGCCCGCGACGGAGGGAGGAGCAGCAGGGCGCCGACCACGTCGGTGAGGAACCCCGGGGCGATCAGGAACGCGCCGCCGAAGATCACGAGCACGCCGTCGATCACCTCGCTGTGGGGCACGCGCCCGGCCCGCACGGCGTCGTTGAACCGCCGCCAGACGGCGCGGCCCTGCGAGCGCATTAGCAGCGAGCCGAGCACCGCGTCCGCCATGAGGAGGACGATCGTCCAGGCGACGCCGATCGCCTCGCCGACCTTGAGGATCACGTAGATCTCGGCGATCGGGACGACGATGAAGATCGCCAGGAGCGCGAGGAGGACCACGAGCCGGAGGCTACCGCTCCGCCGTCGGGGAACCGCGCCGGCGCCCGCGCCTAACATGGTCTTCGTGCCGAGCGTCGACGACGTCCAGGATGCCCTCAGCAACGTGATCGATCCCGAGCTCGGGCTCGACTTCGTGGAGCTGGGGCTCGTCTACGAGGTCGAGGTCGACGGCACCGACGTGCACGTGACCTTCACCCTCACGTCGCCCGGCTGCCCGATCGGCCCGCAGGTGACCGAGCAGATCAAGGAGTACGTGGGCGAGCTCGACGACGTGGACAGTGTGACGGCGACGATGACGTTCTCGCCCCCCTGGACGCCGGACATGATGAGCGAGGACGCGAAGTTCGCGCTCGGTTACTGAGCGGCCGCCGGGGCCGGCGCTCGCCGCCCGCTGCGCTCCAGCCCTACGAGCCCGTCGTGCCCGCCGGCTCGACGGGCTTGCGCGAGGCGAGGCCGACGCCGCCGGCGGTGAGCAGCTCCTGCAGCGACTCGGAGAGCGAGTCCGCCACGTAGTCGAGGTCGGGCACCGCGTCGTAGTCGGCCAGCAGCCCGAACTCAAGCCCGCCGTTGTAGCTCATGATCGCGACCGCCAGCGCGTGGTCCTCCGGCAGGAAGGCGAGCGGGACGAGCTCGCGCAGCTCCCGGCCGTGCATGTAGAGCGGGAACTGCGGGCCCGGGACGTTGGTGACGATCAGGTTGAACAGGCGCGTGGAGAAGTTGAGCCGCGACGCCTGGGCGAGGATGGTAGGGGGCGCGAAGTCGGAGAGCCCGGCGATGACCTCCGCCCCGAGCGCCTGCTTCGACTCCTTCAGCCCGTCCATCGCCTCGCTCACGATCCGGAGCCGCTCGAGCGGGTCGTCGACGTACACCGGAAGCGGTCCGCGCATCGCGGCGATCCTGTTGCCGAGCGCACCGTGCTCGTCCTCCGTCCGGATCGAGACCGGCACGAGCGCGCGAAGCTCGAGCCCCTCGGTCCGCACCCCGCGGGACTGGAGCCAGCGGCGCAGGGCGCCGGCCACGACCGCGAGCACGACGTCGTTCACCGTGCCCCCGAGCTTGTCCTTCACCTGCTTGAACTCGGTGAGGCTCGAGCGCAGCCAGACGATGCGCCGGTGCGGCCCGATCGGGACGTTCAGCGGCACGTCGGGCGCCGGGTTCAGGTTCGCCCAGGCGACCTCGCCGAGCCCCTCGGCCGCCTCACGCGCCTCCTGCAGCGCGCGGCCGGGCGACCGCACGGCCCCGATCCCGCGCGCCAGCGCGCCCAGCGGCGCCTTCACGTAGTCGCGCACGCCGTCCGCGACGAGCTCGGCCGCGGACGGCACCGGCGCGGGCGCCCACGGCTCCGGGTCCACTTGGCGCGGGACCGGCTCGACGTCGAACAGCACGCTGGCGAGGTCGACGCCCGAGATCCCGTCGACCATCGAGTGATGCGTCTTCGTGATCAGGGCGAACGAGTTGTCCTCGAGCCCCTGGACGAGCCACGTCTCCCACAGCGGCTTCGAGCGGTCCAGTCGCTGCGAGTAGATGCGCCCCGCGAGCGCCCGCAGCTGCTCGACCGAACCCGGGCTCGGGAGGGCCGTGTGGCGGACGTGGTACTCCAGGTTGAAGGTCGGGTCATCGATCCACACCGGGCGGCCGGCCTGCAGCGGGGGGAAGGCGAGCTTCTGCCGGTAGCGTGGCACCAGGTGCAGGCGCGAGCCGACGCCGTCGAGGACCTCCTCGTAGGACGGCGACGGTCCCTCGAACAGCAGCACCGCCCCGACGTGCATGTGCGAGGCGCGGCCCTCCTGCACGAGGAACGACGCATCCACGGCCGTCAGCCGGTCCTTGTGGCGCGGCGGCATTGCGGGCGCAGACTACCTCCATACACTCTTAGCGATGCCTTCCGCGCCGACGACCGCCGCGCCCGAGCGCCTGCTGCTGGCAGCGCCCCGCGGCTACTGCGCCGGGGTGGACCGCGCGGTCCAGACGGTCGAGCGGGCGCTCGAGCTCTATGGACCGCCGGTGTACGTGCGCAAGGAGATCGTGCACAACAAGCACGTCGTCGAGCAGCTGCGCGAGCGCGGCGCGGTGTTCGTGGACCGCGAGACCGAGGTGCCGGAGGGGGAGACGGTGGTGTTCTCCGCCCACGGGGTCGCGCCGAGCGTGCATTCGAACGCCGAGCGGCGCGAGCTCCGCACCATCGACGCCACCTGCCCGCTCGTCACGAAAGTCCACGTGGAGGCGAAGAAGTTCGCCAGCCAGGGCTACACGATCGTGCTGATCGGCCACGCCGGGCACGAGGAGGTCGAGGGCACGATGGGGGAGGCGCCCGAGAGCATCGTCCTGATCGAGACCGAGGAGGATGTCGACCGGCTCGAGGTGAAGGACCCGGAGCGCGTCGCCTACATCTCCCAGACCACGCTCTCGGTCGACGAGACGGCCGCGATCATCGCCCGGCTGCGCGAGCGCTTCCCCAGCATCGTCGGGCCGCGCACGGATGACATCTGCTACGCGACCACCAACCGCCAGGCCGCGGTCCGCGAGATGGCGAGCGAGTGCGACCTGGTGCTCGTGATCGGGTCGCGCAACTCCTCGAACTCGAACCGGCTGGTGGAGGTCGCGCGCGCGCACGGAGCCGAGGCGCACCTCATCGACACCGAGGGGCAGGTTCGCGAGGAGTGGCTCGAGGGCAAGCGGGTGGTCGGGATCACCTCGGGCGCGAGCGCCCCCGAGGAGCTGGTTCAGCGGCTCGTCGACTTCTTCCGGGAGCGAGGCACGCGCGAGGTGAGCGAGTTCGAGGTCGTCCAGGAGGACGTGCGCTTCATGCTCCCGAAGGAGATCCGGAAGGCGATGGCGGCAACGGCGTGAACTGGAAGCCGTGCAGCCGCAGGCCGGCCTCCTCCGCCACGACCGTTCCGTCGCTCTCGTAGAGCCCCGGCGCGAGCGCCGCGCCTGAGAGCACCGCCCAGGCGCCGCCCGCCCGCCAGGACCCGACCGACGCCGACGCGCCGGCGTCGGCCGCCTCGATGTAGTCCTCTCCGTCGGTCCAGTCGCGCACGAGCTCGAGTCGGTCGCGGTCGGCCGGCAGCGCGACGTCAGCCGTCTGGGCCTCGAGCAGCGCCCCCGGCGCGTCCTCGGGACGGATCGGGTCGAGCGGATGCGGCATCGCGACCTCGGGGTCGATCTCGCTCACCACCTCCTGGATCGCGAGCTCGGTCCCCTCGTAGTCGCCCTCGCCGTAGTGGTAGTGGCGGAGCAGCCCTCGGCGGTCGAAGAGGTAGCGGCCGGGCCACCCGCGGTTCCCGTAGAGGCGCCAGAGGGCGAGCTCCGGATCGAGCGCCACGGGAAAGGGGATGACGAGGCGTTCGATCGCCCTGGTCGCGACCTCGCGGTCGCGGCCGAACGAGTAGCCGGGGGACTCGATCGCGACGACCTGGAGGCCCGCGACCGCGTAGCGCTCGTGCCAGGCCTCGAGGTAGGGGAGCGTGCGCAGCGAGTTCACCCGGGCGAAGTCCCAGAACTCGACGAGCACGGCGTGGCGCCCGATCAGCCTGTCCATTCGCAGGAAGCGCGTCCCAAGCCAGGTCAGCTCGGGCGGGAACTCCGGGGCCGGTATGTCCGCGCCGTCGGGCGGCCGCACCCGGGCATTCCATCAGCCGCGCACGATCGTCCACGACGGCGCAACTTTTCGACCGGCTCCTCGTTGGTACCTAGAGTTACCTGGCCTGTCCGCCGTCCTGGGCGGACGCGTCATCCAAACCAAGGAGGACTGTTGCGAAAGCTTCTAATAGCCGCGGCCGTCGCCGTGGCCGCGCTCGCCGGGGCGGCGGTGGCGAACGCCTACTTCCAGAACTACAAGCAGGACTTCGCCGCCAGCAAGACCGGCAAGCCCACCAAGAAGCCGGGCTCGCCGTCGGGGACTCGCATCCAGCTGGCCAGCGGTGACACGACGCGGGCGGACGACTTCCCTCCGCGCCTGAAGGAGCTCGACCTCTTCCTCCCGTCGGGATCCGTGATCGACCAGTCGGCCAAGCCGCAGTGCGGCGCGACGGACGCGGACTTCAGGAGTAAGGGGA
>JAFAQQ010000013.1 GCA_019246335.1 Actinomycetota bacterium
TCTCGCCGCGGGTCGGCGAGTACATCGACGGGGATCAGACGGTATGGGAGGAGGACCCGGTCGAGCGCCTGGCTCGGGACGGCGAGCTGCGGGCGTTTAAGCACGCCGGGTTCTGGCGCGCCATGGACACCCTGCGCGACCGCAACCACCTGGAGGAGCTCTGGCGATCGGGTAACGCTCCGTGGCGGACTTGGGACTAGCGCACGTCGACCCGAAGTTCTGGCGTGGCCGGAGGGTCCTGGTCACGGGGCACACGGGCTTCAAGGGCGCCTGGCTGTGCGCGCTCCTGACCGAGCTCGGCGCGGACGTCGTCGGCTTCGGCCGCGGTGAGCCCCCAACCCAGCCCTCGCTGTTCGAGTCGCTCGAGCTCGAACGGCATATCGCGTCGGTTCCCGGCGATGTGCGCAGCGACGACGCCGTCCGCGGCGCGTTCGACGGCCGCGCCGCCGAGGTCGTGATCCACATGGCCGCGCAGGCGCTGGTTCGGCGGTCCTACGAGGACCCGGTCGGCACCTTCGCCACGAACGTCATCGGCACGGCGAACGTGCTCGAGGCCGCGCGGGCTGAGCCGTCCGTGCGAGCCGTGCTCGTCGTCACGAGCGACAAGTGCTACCGGCCCCGCGCCGACGGGCGTCCGTGCGCCGAGGACGCCCCGCTCGGGGGCCACGATCCGTATTCGAGCTCCAAGGCATGCGCCGAGCTGGTCACGTCCGCGTACCGCGAGTTCCTCGGGCGCCGGCGAGCCCCCGCCATCGCATCGGCGCGGTCCGGGAACGTCATCGGCGGCGGCGATTGGGCGCCGGACCGGCTCGTTCCCGACGCGATGCGCGCGGCGCTCGCGGGGGCCGCCCTCACGGTGAGAAATCCCGCCTCGGTCCGCCCGTGGCAGCACGTGCTCAACCCCCTGACCGGCTATCTCGCGCTGGTCGAGCGGCTGTGCTCGGATCCGGGCGCCGGCGGTCCGTGGAACTTCGGTCCGGACGCCCGCGACGAGCGGCCGGTTAGAGAGGTGGCCGACATGATCTGCTCGCTCTGGGGCAACGGCTTTTCTTGGCGCGCCGTCGAGGACGGTGGACCGTCGGAGACCCCGGTTCTCCGGATCGACTCGACGAAGGCGCGTGATCGACTCGGCTGGACACCACCCTGGGGGCTCGAGGAAGGGGTTCGAGCGACCGTGAGCTGGTTCCGCCGCTACCGGGAGGGGGACCCGGCGGGCGCCACGCGCGAGCAGGTTCGAGCCTACCTGGCGGGGGGTCCCCCGCCCGAGCGGTAGGGCCGCCCCGCCAGGGCTGAACGGAACGTTTCACGCCGGCGGAAGCGCCCGAACCGCCGGCTACCATCGCCGGCGAGCGGGGAATGAGCGAATACCTATGCGACCCGGGCCGGCCTCTCGCCCGCATGCTGCCGGCGCTTCTCGAGGCCATCGCCCGCGGGGCGCTCCTCGTGCGCGTCTCCGACGGACGCGTGCTCGATGCGAATGCGGCCTTCCTGCGGCTGCTGGGCGCGGCCGGGGCGGACGCGATCGAACGTAGCGCCGTGGACCTCGGCCTGTGGCCGGACCTCCCGGCGCTCGAGCGGCTCTCAGACGAGGTCGGGGCCACCATCAAGCCCGTTGCCCTCACCGTGCCCGACGCGAACGACGGCAGCTCCGACGTCGAGGCGGTGGCCCAGGTCATCACCTTCGACGGGGAGCCCACGATCGTGTTCCTCACTCTCGACCCGACCGATCGCAGCGCTGTCCAGCGTTCGCTCCACACCGCGGAGCAGCGGTTCGAGCGCGCGTTCGAGGAGGCGCCGATCGGCATGGCCCTCATCGGCATCGGCCCGGAGGACCAGGGGTGTTACCTCCGGGTGAACCGCGCCTTCTGCGAGTTCACGGGCTACCGCCCGGGCGAGCTCGTCGGGCGTCATTTCTCCACGATCACCCATGCCGACGACTACGACGCCACGCGCCGCGAAGCGGAACGCCGGGTCACGGCCGGGGAGATCTCGACGTACGAGCTCGAGAAGCGCTACGTCCGGCGCGACGGCAGCCTCGTGTGGGCTCGCACGCACGTGACCCTCGTCCGAGACGCCAGCGGGGAGCCGGTGCAGGCGGTGTCGATGATCCTCGACATCAACGACCAGAAGCTCGCCCAGCAGGCGCTGCGGGCGAGCGAGGAGCGCTACCGGGGGATCGTCGAAGCCACGACCGACGGGGTGTGGATGCTCGACGCAGCCGACGTCACGAGCTTCGCAAACGGCGCGTTCGCGAGGATGCTCGGCTACGACCCGGCCGAGCTGCAAGGGCTGCCGGCGACGGCGCTGATGCCCGAAGGAAAGGAGCCGATTCGCCCGCGCGCCATGCGCCGGCGTGCCGACGGGGACACACGCCGCGAGGAGGTCCGGCTCTGCCGCAAGGATGGAACCGAGCTCTGGGCCGAGCTGTCCGTGACCGCCCTGATCGACGAGCGCGGCTCCTACGGCGGGGCGGTTGTCATGGTGGTGGACACGACGGCTCGGCGCGAGGCGGAGCTCGAGCGGCACCGGCTCGAGTCACAGCTCTCTCAGGCTCAGCGGCTCGAGACGGTCGGACAGCTCGCCGGGGGCGTGGCGCACGACTTCAACAACCTCCTCGCGGTGATCCTCAACTACGCCTACTTCGTGCGCGAGCAGCTTCCGCCGGGCAGCGAGCTCCGCAGCGACGTGGAGGAGATCCGCCATGCCGCCGAACGCGCATCGGACCTCACGCACCAGCTGCTCGTGTTCAGTCGCAAGGAGGCCATCAAGCCCGAGGTGCTCGACCTGAACTCGGTCGTAAGGGAGATGGAGCGGCTACTCCGACGGACTATCGGAGAGCACGTCGCTCTGGTAACCCGCTTCTGCAGCGAGCCGTGCATGGTCGACGTCGATCGCAGCCAGCTCGAGCAGGTGCTCATGAACCTCGTCGTCAACGGTCGCGACGCGATGCCCGACGGAGGCACGATCTGGATCGACACCGAGCTGGTCGACATCGTCGAAGGCGAGTCGAGGGCGCCCGAGTCGCTGCCGCCAGGGCGCTACGCGACCCTGTCGGTTCGAGACGACGGCACGGGCATGGAGCCGGACGTGGCCGCGCACGCGTTCGAGCCGTTCTTCACGACGAAGCCGAAGGGCGCCGGCACCGGGCTCGGACTTGCGACGGTATACGGCACCGTGACGGCCAGCGCCGGCGAGGCCGAGGTCGAGTCAGAACCCGGTCGCGGCACGACCGTCCGCGTGTGGCTGCGCGAGGCGAGCGCACCCGCGCCGCGCGCGGCCCGTTTCGCGCCAAGCGAAGGCGCCTCCGGGCCCCTTGCTGCGACGGTCCTGGTCGTCGAGGACGAGGACGCGGTTCGCAGGCTCACCTGCAGGATCCTCCAGGGGGCGGGCTTCCAGTGCCTGGAAGCCGGATCGGGGCATGAGGCGCTGGAGCTCGCTGCGAGAACGGACTCCAGCATCGAGCTCCTCGTGACGGACGTCGTGATGCCTGGAATGTCCGGCAAGGAGCTGGCCGAGCGGCTGGGTGGCGCAGACGGGCCCCCGGCGCTGTTCATGTCGGGCTACACCGACGGCTCGATCCCCTACCGGGACCAGCCGGAGCAGGGCACCGTCCTGCTGCACAAGCCGTTCACGGCGAGCGCGCTACTGCGCGCCGTCCGCGAAGTCCTGGAGGGCGAGCCCGCGCCGCTCCGCCACTAGCGGAGGGCTGTCAGCAGCAGGTCGCCGTGCGAGCGGCGGACACGCTCGATGTCGAACCCGAGCGCGCCGAGGAGGCGCCAGAGCGAGTCCCGCGTGAAGAACCGTATGTGCGGCGAGAGCGGGTCGAATCTGCGCTCGAAGCCCCGGAGGGCGATATCCAGGCCCTCGATCCGCCCGTGGGCTGGGGTGGCGACGGCCAGGCGGCCCCCCGGGCGAAGGACTCGTCGCGCCTCGGAGAGCAGGAGCTGGACGTCGCGAACGTGCTCGAGCGTGTGCGAGCAGAGA
>JAFAQQ010000071.1 GCA_019246335.1 Actinomycetota bacterium
TCGCCCACGAGATCGTCGAGCGCAACGCCGGCGAGCGCGTGGCGATCGTCGGCGTCCATCGCCGCGGCGCCGTCCTCGCCGCCCGCATCCACGCCCTGCTCAGCGAGCTGGTCCGGCAGGAGGTCCCGCTCGGGGACATCGACATCGCCTTCTACCGCGACGACCTAAACCTCCGGTCGCCGGCCCGCCAGCCGATCGTCCACGCCTCGCACATCGACTTCGCGGTCGAGGACCACACGGTTGTGCTGGTCGACGACGTCCTATACACCGGGCGGACGGTCAGGGCGGGGGTCGAGGCGCTCTTCGACTACGGCCGGCCGCGGCGCGTCCAGCTCGCCGTCCTCTGCGACCGCGGACACAGGGAGCTGCCGGTCCGGCCGGACTACGTGGGGAAGAACCTGCCGACGGCGCGCGGCGAGCATGTGAACGTCCGGTTGGAGGAGGTCGACGGAGTCGACGAGGTCACGATCGCCCCAGAGGGCGCGGAGGTGCTCGCATGAGGAAGGACCTGATCCAGATCGACGACCTGACGAGGGCGGACATCGAGCGGATCCTCGAGCGCGCGGAGAGCTTCGCCGAGGTCTCCGGCCGGGAGATCAAGAAGGTCCCCACGCTCCGCGGCCGCACGGTCGTGAACCTCTTCTACGAGTCCTCGACGCGCACGAGCTCGTCGTTCGAGCTCGCCGCCAAGCGGCTCTCGGCCGACGTCGTCAGCATCAAGTCCGCCGGGTCGGCGGTCGACAAGGGCGAGTCGCTCAAGGACACGGTCCAGACCCTCTCGGCGTACGACCCTGCGGCCATCGTGATCCGCTCGCCGTACGCCGGCGCGGCCGGGCTGGTGGCCCGCTGGAGCTCGGCGGCCGTCGTCAACGCCGGCGACGGAAAGCACGAGCACCCGACGCAGGCGCTGCTCGACGTCTACACGCTCCGCCGCCGCCTCGGCGCGCTCGAGGGCGTGAAGGTCTGGATCGTCGGCGACGTGCTGCACAGCCGCGTCGCGCGGTCCGGCATCCACGCGTTCGCGCGGATGGGGTGTGAGGTCACCGTCTGCGGGCCGCCGACGCTGATCCCGCGCGAGGTCGAGGCGCTCGGCTGCGGCGTCCGGTGGTCGCTCGAAGGCATCGGCGACGCCGACGTCGTCTACGCGCTCAGGATGCAGAACGAGCGCATGGCGGGCGCGTTCGTGCCGTCGCTCCGGGAGTACGCCGAGCGCTACCAGATCGACGGGCGGCGGCTGCGCCCCAACCAGCTGCTGATGCATCCCGGTCCCGTGAACCGCGGGGTGGAGCTCTCCGGGGAGGTGGTCGACTCACCGCAGGCGCTCATCGTCGAGCAGGTCGGATCGGGCGTCGTGGTGCGGATGGCGGTGCTCTACGAGCTGCTCGCCGGGGGCGGCCCGGGCCGGGGCGCGGGTCAATTTGGACCGGAGCCGGTCAGGGCAACGGAGCCCCAGCCGGCGTGAGAGGGCCCGGCGCCGCCGTCCTCCAGTGCGCGGCCGCGGGGCTCGGCCGGCCTGTGCTGATCCGCGGCGCGCGCCTCCTCGACCGCCGCGCACGTCTCGACCGCCAGGGAGACCTCCTCGTCCGCGACGGAGAGGTCGCGGAGATCGGACCGCCCGGCGGGCTCGAGCCCGACGCCGACGTGGAGGTCGTGGAGGGCGAGGGGTTGACCGCCCTGCCCGGTTTCGTCGACCCCCACGTGCACCTCCGCACGCCGGGACGCGAGGACGAGGAGGACCTCGATTCCGGGACCCGGGCGGCCGCGGCCGGCGGGTACTGCGCGATCCTCGCGATGCCCAACACCGATCCGGTGGTCGATTCGGCGCCGGTGCTTCGCTCGCTCCTCGAACGCGCCCGTGAGGAGGCGCGGATTCCGACGGGCTTCCTGGCCGCCGTGACCCGCGGCCAGCGGGGCGAGCAGCTCACGGAGATGGCCGAGCTCGCCGATTGCGGCGCCGCGGGGTTCACCGACGACGGCCTGCCGGTCGAACGCGCGGGGGTCCTTCGCCAGGCGCTCCAGTACCAGCGGCTCGCGGAGCGCGTGCTCGCCCTCCACGAGGAGGACCCGTCGCTCTCGGGCGCCGGCGCGATGCACGAGGGCGAGGTGTCCGCCGTCCTGGGCGTCGCCGGGATCCCGTCGATCTCGGAGTCCACGATGATCGCGCGCGATGCCGCGATCGCCGGGTACGAGGGCGGGCGAATCCATGTGCAGCACGTCTCGGCGCGCGACTCGGTGGAGGCGCTCGAGGCAGCGCGCGCAGCGGGCGTGGCGGTCACGGCGGAGGCGACGCCCCACCACCTGTGCCTCACCGACGAGTGCGTGCGGACGCTCGACGCCAACTTCAAGATGAACCCACCGCTCCGCGCGGCGGAAGACCGCCAGGCGCTCGTCGATGCGCTCCGGTCGGGCGTGGTCGACTGCGTGGCGACAGACCACGCCCCGCACGCGCGCGAGGAGAAGGAGCAGCCCTTCGAGATCGCGCCGATGGGCGTCACTGGGCTCGAGACCGCCTTCGCCGCGTTGCACACGCGCCTCGTGCTGCCGGGGCTGCTCGACCTCGGGACGCTCGCGGAGCGGATGAGCGCCGGGGGCGCGCCGTTCGGGATCGAGCCGCCCACGCTCGCGCCCGGCGCCGACGCGGACCTCTGCCTCGTGGACCTCGACGCGGAGTGGGAGGTCGGCGAAGCGGGCTACGAGAGCCGCTCGGCGAACTGCGCCTTCGCGGGGCAGCGCCTCACGGGAGTGGTCCGGATGACGGTCGCGAAGGGGGCCGTGGTCTACCGCGAGCGGTCGTTCGCGATCGGCGCGGTGGCGTGATGGCGACGGAGTCGCCCGGGCCCGGCTACGTCCTGCTCGAGGACGGCTCGCAGTTCGAGGGCGAGCTCTGCGGCGCGCCCGTGGAGGCGACGGGCGAGGTGGTCTTCAACACGTCGATGTCCGGCTACCAGGAGGCGGTCACCGATCCGAGCTACGCGGGCCAGATAATCGTCTTCACGTATCCGCACGTCGGGAACTACGGCGTCTCCTCGCAGGCCATGGAGTCCGACCGGGTGCACGTGCGCGCCGTGGTGATGCGCGAGGCCGTGAACCGCGAGGACGCGCCGAACGCCGAGGGCGGTTGGGTCACGTGGCTTCGGGACTGCGGCGTGCCGGCGCTCACCGGCGTCGACACGCGCGCGCTCGTGCGGCACATCCGCGACAAGGGTGCGATGCGCGGCGGGGTCTTCGCCGCGGCCGCCGAGGAGGCGGCGGCGCGCGACCGCGTCATGACTGAGCCCGAGATGAGCGGCCGGGACCTGGCGCGCGAGGTCAGCCCGGGCGAGCCGATCATCCTCGACCCGGATGCCCCCGGGCCGCGAGTCGTCGCGCTCGACACCGGCATCAAGGACTCGATCGTCCGGAACCTCCGCGAGCGGGGCGTGCGGCTCGAGCTCCATCCGTGCTCGACGAGCGCGGACGCCATCCGGGCCCGCGAGCCCGACGCGGTGTTCCTCGCCAACGGTCCCGGCGACCCCGCGGCGCTCGACTACGTGGTGGACACCGTCCGCCAGCTCGTCGGCGAGGTCCCGGTCTTCGGCATCTGCCTCGGCCACCAGCTCCTCTGCCGCGCGGTGGGACTCGAGACGTTCAAGCTCCCCTTCGGTCACCGCGGCGCCAACCATCCCGTGAAGGACCTGGCCAGCGGCCGCATCGACATCACATCGCAGAACCACGGGTTCGCGGTTCGCGGCCCGCACGGCGAGCCGCGAATCGAGGCCGACGAGCCGATCCGCTGGGAGACCGACTTCGGCGCCGCCGAGCTGGCCCAGCTGAACCTCTACGACCGCACCGTGGAGGGCCTCGTGCTGCGCGACGTCCCGGGCGCCACCGTGCAGTACCACCCCGAGGCCGGTCCGGGGCCGCACGACGCGGAGTACCTCTTCGACCGGTTCATCGAGATGATCGGCGCGGCCGCCTGATGCCACGGCGCGACGACATCCACAAGGTCCTCGTGCTCGGCTCGGGCCCGATCGTGATCGGCCAGGCCGCGGAGTTCGACTACTCGGGAGCGCAGGCCTGCAAGGTCCTGCTCGAGGAGGGGTACGAGGTCGTGCTCGTCAACTCGAACCCGGCGACCATCATGACCGACCCGGAGTTCGCCACCGCCACGTACGTCGAGCCGCTCACCCCGGAGTCCGTCGCGCGCGTGATCGAGCGCGAGCGGCCGGACGCGGTCCTGCCCACGCTGGGCGGCGGCACGGCTCTGAACCTGGCGCGCGCCCTCTGGGAGGACGGGACCCTGGGCCGCCACCGCGTCGAGCTGATCGGCGCGAGGTACGAGGCGATCCGCCGCGCGGAGGACCGCCTGCTGTTCCGCGAGACCATGGAAGCCGCCGGCCTGCGCGTGCCGCGCTCCGCCGTGGTCACGCGGATGGCGGAGGCGGAGCGCGCGCTCCAGACGGTCGGGCTTCCGGCGATCCTGCGACCGGGGTTCACGATGGGCGGCGAGGGCGGCGGCGTCGCCCACGGGGAGTCGGAGTTCCGCGAGAAGGTGGCAGAGGGCCTGGCGGCCAGCCCGATCGGGCAGGTGCTGGTCGAGGAGTCGGTCATCGGCTGGGGCGAGTTCGAGCTCGAGGTCATGCGCGACCGCAACGACAACGTCGTGATCGTCTGCTCGATCGAGAACGTCGACCCGATGGGCGTACACACCGGGGACTCGGTCACGGTGGCCCCCCAGCAGACGCTGACCGACCGCCAGTACCAGGCGCTGCGCGACCAGGCGCTCATCGTCATGCGGGCGGTCGGGGTCGAGACGGGGGGTTCGAACATCCAGTTCGCCGTCAACCCGCAGACGGACGAGATCGTGGTGATCGAGATGAACCCGCGGGTCTCCAGGTCGTCCGCGCTCGCCTCGAAGGCCACCGGATTCCCGATCGCGAAGATCGCCGCTCGCCTGGCCGTCGGGTACGCACTCGAGGAGATCGACAACGACATCACCCGCCGCACGCCCGCCAGCTTCGAGCCGACGATCGACTACGTCGTCGTCAAGTGGCCGCGTTTCGCGTTCGAGAAGTTCCCGGGCGCCGACGGCCGGCTCGACACGCACATGCAATCGGTCGGCGAGGCGATGGCGATCGGCCGCACCTTCAAGCAGGCGTTCGTGAAGGCCATGCGCTCGCGCGAGCTCGACGTGGCCGTATCCGCGCCGGACGACGACGCGCTGCTCCTCGAGCGCCTCGAGCAGCCCTCGCACGACCGCTTCGAGCTGCTGGTCGAGGCCATGCGCCGCGGCGCCGGCCTCGACGAGCTTCACGACCGGACCAAGATCGACCCCTGGTTCCTGGCCGAGATCGGCGCCCTCGCGCGCGGCCGGGACCCTCAGGTCGGGTTCGCCCGCACCTTCAAGTCGGTCGACACGTGCGCGGCCGAGTTCGAGGCCGAGACTCCCTACTACTACTCGGGATGGGAGCGCCCGGGCGCGGACGGGCCGAGTCACGAGGTGCGTCGCGGGGACCGGCCGTCGGTCGTGATCCTCGGGGCCGGGCCCAATCGGATCGGGCAGGGGATCGAGTTCGATTACTGCTGCGTGCACGCCGCGATGACCGTGCGGGCCTCCGGTCGCGACGCCGTGATGGTGAACTGCAACCCGGAGACCGTCTCGACCGACTACGACACCTCCGACCGCCTGTACTTCGAGCCCCTCACGCTCGAGGACGTCCTTGCGGTCTGCGAGCTGGAGCGGCCCGAGGGCGTGATCGTCCAGTTCGGCGGCCAGACGCCGCTCAAGCTGGCTCATGGCCTGCAGGCCGCGGGAGTGCCTCTGCTCGGCACGCCGGTGGACTCAATCGACCTCGCCGAGGACCGTTCCCGGTTCGGACGCCTCCTCGAGGAGCTCGGGTTGAAGGGACCGCCGTGGGCCACG
>JAFAQQ010000153.1 GCA_019246335.1 Actinomycetota bacterium
GGGCGCCCGCGAGGACTTCGAGCGCGTGAACGTGGAGGGCACGCGCAACGCGCTCGCCGCTTGCCGCGACGCCGGCGTGAGGCGCTTCGTCCACGTGGGCACCGAGGCGGCGCTGCTGGCGGGCGACCCGCTCGTCGACGTGGACGAGACGGCCCCGCTGCGGCCGGACTCGCCCGCGCTCTACTCGTCGACGAAGGCGAGGGCCGAGCAGCTCGTCCGCGACGCCGCGGCCGATGGCTTCGAGACGGTGGCCGTCCGGCCGCGCTTCGTGTGGGGTACCGGCGACACCACCCTGCTGCCGCAGCTGGTGGACGCCGTCAAGCGCGGCCGGCTGGCGTGGATCGGCGGAGGCCGTCACCGGACCTCGACCACGCACGTGGACAACGCGGTCGAGGGGCTGATCCTGGGCGCCGAGCGCGGCCGATCGGGAGACGCCTACTTCGTCACCGACGGCGATCCCGTCGTGTTCCGGGACTTCGTGACCAGGCTGCTCGAGACGCAGGGCGTGGACGCGCCCGACAAGACGGCGCCGAGGGCCGTCGTCGGTGCGCTGGCGGCGACCGGTGAGACGGCCTGGCGGGTGCTGCCGCTCCCGGGCGCGCCGCCGGTCACGCGCTTCGCGTACTGGGTGGCGTCACAGGAGTGCACGATCGACATCTCGAAGGCGCGCTCGGAGCTCGGCTACGAGCCGGTTCGGTCGATCGACGACGGCCTGGCCGAGCTGCGCGCGAACGGAGACGGGCCGGCATGAGGCAGGTCGAGCTGTCGGCGGGCACGATCCGCTACCGCGACTCGGGCTCGGGGCCGCCGATCGTGTTCGTCCACGGCCTGCTGGTCGACGGCACGCTGTGGCGCAACGTCACGCCGGCCCTCGAGGACCGGTTTCGCTGCATCGTCCCGGACTGGCCGCTCGGCTCCCACACGACGCCGATGAGACCTCAGGCCGACCTGTCGCCGCGCGGCGTAGCGCGGCTGATCGGCGAGTTCCTCGGGGCGATGGAGCTGGGCGACGCCACAATCGTCGCCAACGACACGGGCGGCGCGCTGACGCAGATGCTGATCGCCGAGCGCCCGGAGGGCGTCGGGCGCGTTGTGCTCACGCCGTGCGACGCCTTCGACAACTTCCTGCCGCCGCTTTTCAAGCCGCTCGAGTGGTCGGCGCGCGTGCCGGGCGGCCTCAACGCGATGGTGCAGTCATTGCGCATCCGGCCCCTGCGCAGGCTTCCGTTCGCGTTCGGCCGGCTGATCAAGCACCCGCCGCCGCACGACATCACCAATGCCTGGCTACGGCCGTTCCTCTCGGACCGCGACATCAGGCGCGACACCGTGCGGCTCGTCCGGGCGGTCGACCGGCGCGACACGCTCGAGGCCGCGGACCGGCTGGGGTCGTTCCGCGGACAGGTCCTGATCGCGTGGGCCACCGAGGACCGTGTGTTCCCGTGGGAGCACGCCGTGCGGCTGGCTGAGCTCCTGCCGGATGCGCGGCTCGAGGAGGTGGCCGACAGCTATTCGTTCGTTCCGGAGGATCAGCCCGCGAGGCTCGCGGAGCTAATCGGCGACTTCCTCGCCCAGCCCGGCTAGACGACGCTCAGCCCTGCAACAGCGGGTTGCTCCACAGGCGCTGGTCCTCGCGGCCGAGGCGCCAGAAGCCGACGCCCATCCCGTTGTCGTGCGCCAGCTGGATCAGGTTCGCCTCGGTGTCGGCGTTCGAGAACCAGAGGTCGTGGTGCGTGCCCGTCGTCGGGTCGTCATACGAGAAGTGCATCCCGTTCTCCGTGCTGTCATAGGCGGGCGTGACGCCGTACTGGGCGGCGAGCGAGACGACGTCGGCGTACTCGCGTGACGTCGCGGGGTTGCCCACGCCACCGCCGTTCGGCCAATCCATCCCGTAGAGCTGCATGCCGAGCACGAACCGTCCGGGCTGGTTGAGCGTGCCCACGTAGGAGACGACCTGGCGGACCCACGTGATGTCGTCCTGCGCCCCGGGGGCGGACGTCATCCAGTGGATCCCCCACGCCATCACCACGATCGTGTCGGCGGAGAGCGCAAGCGACTGGTAGTCGAAGAACGTCGAGCGCGGGTGGTTCGGCACGTCATGAGTCTTGGCGGAGACCGCCACCGACAGCAGCTTGCCGATCGCGTGCAGGCGGCTCGCGAGCTCGGTGACGAAGCTCGTGTACGCGCTCCGGTCGGACGCGTAGCCGGCCTCGAAGTCCAGGATCGTCCCGTCGTATCCGTTGGCCTGGACGAGCGAGACGATGTTGTCGATCCACTGCGATCGCAGGTTCGCGTCATTCAGGACCTGGTCGAGCAGGGCGCTGTTCTGGCAGTTCATTCGCGGGAGGACCTTCACGCCGCGGGCCTGCGCCCACTGGGTTACGAGCGGGTCGTCCTGGCCGACCCAGGTGGCGTCGGGCGCACAGTTGAAGTACGTCGGGTAGACGGTCCCGATCTCCTGGTAGTGGGCGCGGAAGTCCGCGAAGCTCGCGTCGGTGGTCGCGAGCACGAAGGCCTGGGCCTTGCCGGTGCTCTGTACCGGCGGGCTCGTCTTCACCGTCGCCTGCGCGCTCGGCTGGCTCAGGTATCCGAGCGTGTCCACCGCGGCGACGGTGAACGTGTAGTCGGTGGAGTCGAACAGGTTGGAGACCGTCGTGGAGAGGCCCTGCACCTGGCCGACGACCTTCCCGTCCCGGTAGATGCGGTACCCGGCGAGGCGCCCCCGCTGCAGCAGGCTCGGCCCCCAGCTCAGGCTCACCGCCCCGTCGCCCGCAGGCGTAGCGATCACGTTCGTCGGAGCCGGCGGCGGATCGTGGCCGGTCACGACCGTCACCGGGTTGCTCTCGCCGCTGAGCTTGCCGTGCCGATCGACGGCGAGGACGCTGAAGTGGTAGCTGCGGTTCGACGAGATCGGCACGTCCTCGCTCGTCGCGCGGGTTTGACGGAAGGTCGCGCCGTTGCGGAGGACGCGGTAGCCCGCGAGCTTGCCGTCGCCGCCGTGGCTCGGGTCCCAGGTGAGGTGGGCCGCGGCGCCCGATGTGCCGGAGACGGAGAGGTTCTGGGGGCGCGAGGGGGCCACGTATTTGACGGTCACCCGCAGCCTGGCCGCGCACCGAAGCGGTCGGCCGCGGCGCGTCACCGGGCGGACCGTGAGCTTGAAGCGCCGGTCCAGGCTCACCCGGATCCGCATCCAGTGCTTCCTCGTCTGGCCGACGACGGTGCTGTCGCGATAGACGCGGTAGCGCTGGTGCCTGCCGGCGCCGCGCGCCGGCCGCCACGCGAGGCGGCCCCTGAGGTGTCCGGGACGGCGGCTGAAGGTGAGCTTCGTCGGCCCCTTG
>JAFAQQ010000076.1 GCA_019246335.1 Actinomycetota bacterium
CCCCGGCGGAAAATGGGTTCACTACCAGATCACCGGCGAATGGAGCGGTGACCCGGCGAAGGGCTGCTCGTTCGGCGGTCTTTACACGCCGAGCTCGAACTGACCTGACGGTTACGATTGGACGAGCCGACGCCACGGCGGTGTCCGTGTGCAAGCGGCTCCTGGCATCAGTGAGGCACCTCCCGCGTGCGGCAGCTCCGTCGTTCCGCACCGGTGGGCTTCCGTAATGGAGCGGCGGCCTCCTGGTCCTAGAAAATCCAGCACTCGGTTCGGTGTCAGCCAGGCAACTGCGATCTCGCTGGATCAGGCGCGGCACTGGTGTGCGGGCGATTGGTGTCGCCCAAAAAGGATGGCGAAAATCGTGCCTCTGAATTAGGCTCGTCGGGACCCCAGACCGTTTGGAGGCCGCGCAATGCCGTCTTTTTCCCGCCCCTCTCCCGCGATGGTGGTCGCGTGTGTAGCGCTACTTGTTGCGCTCGGCGGGAGCGCGTATGCCGTTACGAGCCTGCCCAAGAACAGCGTTGGGACGAAGCAGCTGAAGAAGGCGGCGGTTACCACGCCGAAGCTGGCAGATCATGCGGTGACCGCTAGCAAGGTCTCGGCGAACTCGCTGACGGGTACCCAGATCAAGAGTTCGACCCTCGGCAATGTGCCCAGCGCAACCCACGCCGCAAGCGCGGACTCTGCAACGAACGCTTTGCACGCGACAAACGCCGACACGCTCGGTGGGTTCGGCCGCAGCTCGTTCGCGCCGGCCCGTTCAGTCACGGCTGGCTTCGATGATCTCCCCACTGGTCTGTCCCGCTCGTTCATCACCGACGGTCCCCTGAGTTTTTCGGGCAACTGCACCGACAAAGGTGGCGGGAGCTACCAAGTCGACCTCAGCGTGACCTCGACCGAGGCTGCGGTTATGGCCTTCAGCGGCTCGCAGGCCGTCCTTACGGCCAACACGCCCCTGACGCTGAATACTCTGATCGGTAGTAGCACGACCGCGCGGAGCGTGAGCTATTCCTTCATCGGGAGCGACGGCCAACAATTCGGCGGCGTCTACGGCTTCGCCGTTCACGCCGGCTTCGAGGCCTGCGCCGTCAACGCTACCGCTGTCAACTATGGCGACTTCGGCGGCTAGGCGCCGCGCGGGGGTGTCGTCTCTAAGAACCTGTCGGGGCCAGCTCGCTCGCCCGTAGCTCGCTTCTGCTCCGGTCGGGATACCGATACTCATCGGCTCTCTGCCGGTCCGACGGAGCGTTATTGAGCTCTCTCACGTTCTTGACGAGAATGGCTCGAGAAGCCAAGTGACGAGGCGATTGACGATATCTGTCTCATCGGTTGCAGGCAGGCTGTCGACGCGCGCGACTGGGCTGTTGTCTGCACGAAGCATCGTCATGGCCCTGCTTGGTTGCGCTTCGATTGCGGCAGGGGTGCTGCACGCAAGCGCGGCCTCGGCTCAGCTGGCTGGCGCGAGCCATGGTGCGGTCAGGCCGCGCACGTCTCAATCGGTGCTCTTCTGGCTGGCCTGGGACGGCGGGCGCCTCAAGAAGATCCCGTGGAACGCCGTCACTCAGCTCGACCTGTTCTCGCTCTCGACCTGCGTCAAGGCCCACGACCCGGCGCCGGATTGCAGCGGTCCCACTTCGCTGTCGAGAGAGTTCAACGGCGTTGGTCACGTCGGCTCATTCGTTCGGACGGTCCATCGGCACGGCAAGCTCGCGATGATCTCGATCGGCGGCTCGACGAACCCGAACTGGTACTACGCGTGCCGCCCGTCGAACGTCGCGGCTTTCGCGCAGAACCTGGTGCGCTACATGAAGTCGAGGGGGTTCGACGGCGTTGACCTCGACATCGAGCAGGACGCGGGCACGGGCAAACCGGTGCTCACAGCGGCCGATCTCCGGGCGTGCACCAGGGCGGTCCACGACGATGCGATCGCGGCCAAGACCAGCCGGGGGCGTAAGCCGCTGATCACATCTGACGTGGATCCGACGACGGACTTCGACATCGGACGGATCCAGAAGCCATACGTCGACCAGTTCAACGCGATGAGCTACGGCGCCAGGGGCTCGGCGTTGGCGTCACAGGTCAAGGCTCTTCGGACCAACTCGGGCATCTCGGCGTCGAAGATCACAGCCGGCCTCGACATCGGCGACTACCCGCCCCCGAAATCAGACTGCGCAGGCACGGCGCAGTACGCCGTCGCTAAGCACCTGGCCGGAGTGATGCTGTGGTTCGGGCAGGCAGATGCTCCTGCATATTCCTGCCTCAGGGCAATCGCTCGGTACGTGCCTGGGCCGGGGCACTCGTGATCGCTTCTTCGGGCGCCGACGGTGGCATGCGTGCCCACAGCAGCAGTCGGAGTGGAGCTAGCCGGGCTCGAACCGGCGACCTCCGCCGTGCCACGGCGGCGCTCTTCCAGCTGAGCTATAGCCCCTAGCGGTACTCGCCAGCAAGTGTAGGCGACCCGGCGGGTCGATTCGCGCCGGCCTCCGCTACCCCACGGACCTCGCCGGCGCCTCCCCCCAGAGCTGCTCCAGCCGGTAGTACGCGCGCGCCTCGGGGATGAAGATGTGCACGACGCAATCGATGTAGTCCATGAGGATCCAGCGCGCCTCGCGGTCGCCCTCGACGCGCGCCGGCAGGACGCCTTCTGCCTTGAGCGCCTCGTGCACCCCGTCGTGGATCGCCTTCGTCTGGCGCTCGGTCCGGCCGCTGCAGATCAGGAAGTAATCCGTATAGCCCACCAGCTCTCCGACTTCGAGGACGCGGATGTCCTGCGCCTTCTTGTCCGCCGCTACCTCGGCGACGCGGTCCACGAGGAGAGACGACTGCGCGATCACGAGGACGCCGCCGCCGGCTCCCCGACCCAGTACAGCCCGCGCTCCTCGACGACGTCCGCCACCGCTTCGGGCACGAGGTAGCGGATGGGCTCGCCGCGCGCGGCGCGGCGCCGCACCAGGGAGGACGACACCGCGATCCCCGGCATGTCGAAGTACACGATCAGCTGCGCGCCGCGCAGCCCCGACAGCGCGACGTGGACGCCGGCCCGGCGCCAAGCTCCTCGCTCGGTCACGGCGACGGTGCACAGCTCGAGCACCTCCTCCGGCTCACGCCACGACCGCAGCGCCGCCGCCTGGTCGCCCCCGAGGATCCAGAACAGCTCGTCCTTCGGGGCCTTCTTCCTGAGCGCCCGCAGCGTGTCCACCGTGTACGACGGCCCCTCGCGGTCCGTCTCCAGGGTCGAGACCCGCAGCCGCTCGTCGTCCCCAACCGCCGCCTCGCAGAGCGACACCCGCACCTCGGCCCCCGGGTCGTCGCGGATCTCGCGATGCGGCGCCTGGCCCATCGGCATGAGGGTCACCGCGTCGAGACCGAGGCGGATCAGCGCCTCCTGCGCCAGCACCATGTGGCCGATGTGCGGCGGGTTGAAAGCCCCGCCCAGGATGCCGTGCCGCAAGCCGGCTAGTCCCTCACTTGTCCCGCGCCCTCGGCGACGTACTTGAACGTGCAGAGCTCGCGCACGCCGATCGGCCCGCGCGCGTGCAGCTTCTGCGTCGAGTTTCCGATCTCCGCGCCCATCCCGAACTGCGCGCCGTCCGTGAACCGCGTCGACGCGTTCACGTAGACGCAGGCGGCGTCGACTCCCATCGTGAACGCCTGCGCTGCAGGCACGGACCCGGTCACGATCGCCTCGGAATGCCCGCTTCCGTACCGGTTGACGTGATCGATCGCCTCGTCCACCGAGTCGACGACCCGTACCGCCATCACGAGCGCCAGGAACTCGGTGGCCCAGTCCTCTTCCGTCGCCTCGTTCAGCGAATCCGCGAGGTCGCCCGCGAGTGAGCGCGCGCGGCCGTCCACCCGCAGCTCCACCCCCGACTCCCGCAACGCGCGCAGCACGCGCGGCAGGAATTCCGGTGCGATCCGTGCGTGCACCAGAAGCGTCTCCGCCGCGTTGCACACGCCCGGCCGCTGCACCTTCGCGTTGACGGTGATGGCCACCGCGGCGTCGAGGTCCGCGGTCTCGTCCACGAAGACGTGGCAGTTGCCCGACGCCGCATAGATGACCGGCACCGTCGCGTGGGCCTTGAGCGCCGCCTTCAGGCCCTCGCCCCCGCGCGGGATGACGAGGTCGACGTACTGGTCCTGCGTCGCCAGCTCCCGCAGCTCGTCGCGGCCACCGCCGGCGAGGATCGAGACCGACGCCTCGGGCAGTCCCGCCGCCACCGCCGCCTCACGCGCCACCGCCGCGAGGGTGGCGTTCGAGTGCGCGGCGATCGACGATCCGCGCAGCACGATCGCGTTGCCGGACTTGATGCAGAGCGCCGAGCAGTCGATCGTGACGTTCGGGCGGGCCTCGTAGACCACCGCGATCACCCCGAGCGGCACCCTGACCTTGCGCACGTCGAGCCCGTTCGGGAGGCGGTGCCCCTCGATCGTCTCACCCACCGGGTCGGGAAGCGCCGCGATCGCCCGCACATCAGCGGCGATCCCGGCGATCCGCTCCTCCGTGAGGCTCAGCCGGTCGAGCAGCGCAGCGTCGAGGCCGGCCTCGCGACCCGCCTCCATGTCGCGCTCGTTCGCCTCGAGGATCTCGGCCGCCCGCAGCTCCAGCGCCGCCGCCATCGCCTCGAGCGCCCGGTCGCGGGTGCCGGAGTCGAGCCGGCCGAGGACGCGCGACGCGTCCCTGGCCGCGGCGCAGATCTCCGCTACGGAAGCGGTCGTGGTGGCCATGTGGAAGAGACTACCGCCGGGTCCGATGCCCGCTCCGGCGCGGGTGTCCAGGGGTGCAGGGGCTTGAATCAGTCAGCGAGCACGAAGTAGTCGCGGTGCACCGCCTCCTCGCTGGCCCGCGGCAGCACGGCTCTCACCTCGGCGCTCTGCATCCCCTTGATCCGGCGGAGCTCCTCGGCCGAGTAGTTGACGATGCCCTTGCCGATCACCGCCCCGTTGCCCGCCGCGGCCGCCACCTGGACCGCGTCGCCCGCCTGGAAGTCGCCGTGCACGTCGACAACCCCGACTGGCAACAGGCTCGTGCCGCGTTCCCGCAGGGCGGCGGCGGCACCGCCGTCCACCACTATCCGCCCGCGGCTCGCCTTCGCGTAGCGAAGCCACAGCTTGAAGCTCGACACGCGCTGCTCCTGCGGGTGGAACCGCGTTCCCTGCGGCTCGCCCGCCACCGCGCTCAGCACCGTGCCTGGCTGCGTACCGTTGGCTATCACCGCCTCGATCCCGGCCGCGGTCGCCATCTGCGCCGCCACGACCTTCGACCGCATTCCGCCAGAGCCGAGCGGCGAGGTCGACACGCCGATCTCGAGGCCCTCGACCTCCGCGAAGTCACGCACCTCGGGCACCAGCGGAGCCGACGCGTCGTGGCGCGGATCGGCTGTGTGGAGGCCGTCGATGTCGGTCAGCAGCAGCAGGAGGTCCGCGTCGATCAGGATCGCCACCTGCGCGGCGAGGAAGTCGTTGTCACCGAACGAGATCTCGTCGGTCGCCGTCGTGTCGTTCTCGTTGATGACCGGGGTGACACGCCAGTCGAGCAATGTGCGCAGCGTCTGCCGCGCGTTGAGATAGTGGCTCCGGGCCGACATGTCGAAGAACGTCAGGAGGACCTGCGCGCTTGGCACGCCGCGCGCCGCCAGCAGCTCGTCGTAGTGGCGGTAGAGCTTCCCCTGCCCCACCGCGGAGGCGGCCTGGAGGTGCGGCATCGCCGTGGGCCGCACCGGAAGCTCCATCAGCCGCATCCCGCGCGCGATCGCTCCGGAGGTGACGAGGACGACCGAATGCCCCGCGCCATGCAGCTCCACGACCTGCTCGCACACCGAGGCCAGCACATCCCCGCGCACCTCGCCCCGCTCGTCGGCGACGATGCTCGACCCTAGCTTCACGACCGTCGTGCCCATGCCGGGCGAAGGTTATGGCGGGCTGTGCGCCGCCGCTCAGCGAAAGGGCGCGGCGGGATCGAGCTCGAACAGGATGCCGGCGATCTCCACGTCGTCGCCCGGCTCGAAGCCCGCGGCCTGCAGCGCCTCGATCACGCCGATCGCCCTGAGCCGGTCCTCGACATACGCCATCGCCTCGTCGTTGTCCGGGTCGTGGCGGGCGATCAGGCGCTCCACGCGCGGACCGCGCACGAGGAATGCG
This sequence comes from Actinomycetota bacterium, assembly GCA_019246335.1. Classification (GTDB taxonomy): domain Bacteria; phylum Actinomycetota; class Thermoleophilia; order Solirubrobacterales; family Thermoleophilaceae; genus AC-37. The sequence goes on from JAFAQQ010000076.1 coordinate 6,142, forward strand.
CCCTCCGGTCGCCGGGTCACCTCGAACCCCTCGCCAGCCGCCGGGGTGTAGAGGCGATGCTCGGCCTGCGGCTCCGGGAGCGCCCCCGGAGGAGACTGCGGATCGGTGCTCTCACCCGCTGGCGGGACCGCGGCGAAGATCGCCTCGGAGAGGCCGTCGAGCCCCTGTCCGGTGGCAGCGGAGGTCACCACGAGGTCCCGAACCCGCACGCGGTCCGGCACGCCGTCGCGAAGCCGTCGGCGGAGCCCGCGCGCGATCTCCTCGGCGCGCTCGGCCGGTAGGAGGTCGGCCTTCGAGAGGGCAACGATCCGGTCGAGCCCCTCCAGCCCGGCGCCGTGGTCGGCGAGCTCGCGCTCCACGGTCTCGAGGTTGGCGGCGGGGTCCGATCCGTCGACCGGAGCGAGGTCGACCACGTGCACGAGCAGCCGCGTGCGCTCCACGTGCGCGAGGAACTCGTGACCGAGCCCGGCGCCGCCGCTCGCGCCCTCGATCAGGCCGGGGATGTCGGCGAGCACGAGCTGGCGCTCGGCGCCCTGGAGGGTGCCCAGCACGGGCTCGACCGTCGTGAACGGGTAGTCGGCGACCTTCGGATGTGCTCGGGTCAACCGCGCGAGGAGCGACGACTTGCCGGCGTTGGGGAGCCCGACCAGGCCGACGTCGGCGAGAAGCCGGAGCCGCAGCTCGATCCACCACTCGTCGCCGGGCAGCCCGCGCTCGGCGAACCGCGGCGCCTGCCGCGTGGCGGTGGTGAAGCGGCGGTTGCCCCGGCCGCCGGATCCGCCGCGAGCCACGACCGCCCGCTGCCCGGGCTGCGTGAGGTCCCAGCGCGCGCCGTGCTCGGTGTCGACGACCGACGTGCCCGGCGGCACCGGCACCTCGAGCGCGGGCGGGCTCGCGCCGTGCCGGTTCGAGCCCTGGCCGTGCCCCCCGCGGGCGGCCTTGAAGTGCGAACGGCGGCGGAACGCCTGCAGGTCGCGCAGCGACGCGTCGCAGACGAGCGCGACCTCGGCTCCACGACCCCCGTCCCCCCCATCCGGACCGCCCTTCGGGACGTGCGCCTCGCGACGAAACGAGACCGCGCCGTCGCCCCCACGGCCGGCCTGCACGAAGATGCGCGCGCGATCGGTGAGCACAGACCGGGGCCCCGGCGGCGGTCGAGCCCTTCGACCCTCTCTACTCGGCGGCTACGGAGATGACGCGGCCGCGGCGGCCGGCCTTGAACTCGACGCGCCCCGCGCGGGCTGCGTAGATCGTGTGGTCCTTCCCGATCCCCGCGCCGTCGCCGGCCTTGAAGCGGGTTCCGCGCTGGCGGACGATGATCTCGCCGCCGGTCACGGCCTGGCCCGCGAACACCTTCACGCCGAGGCGCTTGCTCTCGGAGTCTCGCCCGTTCCGACTGGACCCGAGGCCCTTCTTATGAGCCATCCGCCGTCTCCTCCTTCTTCGCCGCCGGCTTCTTTGCCGGAGGCCGGCGCGACAGCATCTTGATGTCCTTGATCTCGAGCCGGGTCAGATCGGACCGGTGCCCGCTCCGCCGCTTGTAGCCCTTCTTCGGCTTGAACTTGAGGACGTGCACCTTCCTGCCGCGCTCGTGGCCGGCCACGACCGCCTCGACCTTGACCTTGGCGAGCTCTTCACGGTCAAAGACCGTCTTGTCCTTTCCGCCGCCCGCGAACAGGAGCGGCTCGAGCGTCACGCTTGCGCCCTGGTCCTCGCGCATGCGGTCGACGACGAGCGAGTCGCCCTTCTCCACGCGGTACTGCTTGCCGCCCACTTTCACGATCGCGTACATGGCAGAAAGACGGCGCCGACCCGGCGCCGAGGCCAGTGTAGCCGGCTATTCCGTGGCCGCCGCCGTCGAGCGTCCCCGCCCCCGACCGCGTCCTCGTCCCCTGCCCGTCCGGCGGCTGCCGCCGTCGGAGCGCTCTTCACCGCCGGGAGCGCCGGCGCCGGCGAGGGAGCCGTCCACGAGCGAGGCGCTCGCGGCCGAGCGCGTGACCGAATCGATCCGCACGAGCAGCTTCTCGCCGATCAGCGCACCGGCGCCCGCCACCGAGATCACGTAGCCGTCGACCTTGGCGACCGCGTCGTCCTCCTCGTACATGTGCGGCTCCTCGATCGTCACGAGCACCTCCTCGCCCTCCCGGAACGGGAGCGCCCGCTCCTCGACCTCCTCCCGCGAGCCCTCCATGGCCACCGCGAAGTGGTCGATCGACAGGCCCTCCGATCCCTCGAAATGGAAGTGCTTCCCCAGCTCGCCCTCGAGCTCGACGATCGGTTGCCCGGGGCCGTTGACGAGCAGAGAGGACACGCGCGGGTTGAGCTGGATCAGGTACGCCTCGGGCTCGGGGCGCTCGGCCACGAGGTCGCGCAGCTTGCGCTCCGCGTCGAGCGCGACGGTCTCCTCCGACAGCACCACGCCCTCGCCGTCGCAGGTCGGGCAGACCTTGGTCAGGATCTCGCGAACGCCGTCGGTCACGTTCTGACGGGTCATCTCGACGAGCCCCAGCGGCGAGATCTCCATCACGTAGGTCTTCGTGCGGTCCTCGTCGAGCATCTTGCGCAGCGTCTTGAGGACGGCGTCGCGGTTGCGGGCACGCGCCATGTCGATGAAGTCGATGACGATGATTCCCCCGATGTCGCGGAGCCTCAGCTGCCTGACGACCTCCTCGGCCGCCTCGAGGTTGGTCTTCGCGATCGTGTCCTCGAGGCGCGCGCTCTTACCGCGTCCGGTGAACGACCCGGAGTTCACGTCGATCACGGTCATCGCCTCGGCGTAGTCGATCATCAGGTATCCGCCTGAGGGCAGGTCCACCCGCCGGCTGAGCGTCGACTGGATGACCTCCTCCACTCCATAGCGCTCGAACAGCGGCTCCTCGTCGGAGTAGACCTCCACGCGCTCGAGAAGCTCCGGCGCCGTGCGCTTGAAGAACGAGACCAGCCGCGCGTGCTGCTTCTCGTCGTCGACGATCGCCCGGTCGAACTCGGCCGAGAAGATGTCCCGCACGACGCGCACCGGGAGGTCGGCCTCCTGGAACACCATGGCCGGCGCCGGCGTCTCCGCGGCGCGCTGCTGCAGGATCTCGTAAAGCTTGTGGAGGTACTTGATCTCGCGCTCGAAGTCCTCCCGGCTCGCTCCCCGAGCGGCGGTGCGGATGATCGCCCCGCCACCCTGAAGGTCGAGCTTCGCGGCGCGCCGGCGAAGGCGGTCGCGCTCTGAGTCCTCCAGCCGCCTGGAGACGCCGATGCCCTCCCCCTGCGGCACGTACACCAGATAGCGCCCGGCGATCGACAGCTGCATCGAGAGCCGCGCGCCCTTCGTCTTCAGCGGGTCCTTGACGACCTGGACGATGATCTCCTGCCCGGGCTTCAGCAGCTGGGAGATCCGCTGGCCCTTGCCGCCGACCCGCCCCCTGCGCTGGACCTCGACGCCCGGGATCACGATGTCGTCGACGTGCAGGAAGCCGTTCTTGTCGATCCCGATGTCGACGAAGGCGGCCTCCAGCCCGGGCAGGACGTTGTCGACCCGGCCCTTGTAGACGTTCCCGACTATCGAACGGCTCGAGCGCCGCTCGATGTACAGCTCACCGACCCGCCAACCACGCGGGACGACCCTCGGGCCGGCTGCGCGGCGCCTTCCACGTCCGCGCCGGCCCCCTGCGGATGCGCCGTTCCCGCTACCTGCGGAGGGCTCTCCCTCCGCCTCCAGGATGGCGACTCTCGTTTCGCCACGATCCGCCGTGACGAGCACTTGCTTTCTCAAAGATCTTGCCTCTCATGCGAGTAGCTCCCGGCGCTTGGCCGCGGCGGATGCACGTGCCTGCACGTGGATCGATTGCAACAGCCCGATTGCCAGGAAGGTGACTAGGACGGAGGAGCCCCCGTAGGAGAGCAGCGGCAGGGGAACTCCCGTAATGGGCATGATCCCGATGGTCATGCCGACGTTCACGAAGACCTGGAACATGAGCATGGCGGTGACGCCGCCAGCTATCAGCGCTCCGTACAGGTTCTTCGCCATCGTCAATATGCGCAGGGCGCGCCATATGAGTAGAGCGTAGAGGGAGAGCACGAACGCGGCCCCGACGAAGCCGAATTCCTCGCCCACGACGCTGAATACGAAGTCGGTGTGGTGCTCCGGCAGGAAGTCGAGCTTGGTCTGACTCGCCCCCTTCGGCCCGCGGCCCGTCTTCTGGCCCGATCCGATCGCCACCTGCGACTGCTTCAGCTGATAGCCCTGACGGCGCGGGTCGTCGGTGGGATTCACGAACGCCGTCAGGCGGTCCACCTGGTACTGCTTGAGAACGTGCACGCCCGCCGCCGGGGCGAGCACCAGCACCCCGACGATCGAGGTGGCGGTGACGAGCCCGATCACGAGGAAGTGGGTCCACTTCGTGCCTGCTACGAACAGGACGGCGCACGCGATCGACAGGTAGACCAAGCCGGAGCCGAGGTCGGGTTGCATCACCACGAGCATCGCCGGCAGGATCGCGAGCAGGAGGATCCGGCAGGTCGTCTCCTTGTCGGAGAGCCGCCGTATTCGGTCGACAACGAACGCCGACAGCGCGACGATCAGCAGGACCTTTCCGAGCTCCGACGACTGCAGCTTGAAGAACGGCAGGTTGATCCAGCGCTTGGACCCGCGCGTCGCCGTGCCCATCGCCAGCGTGAGCAGGATCAGCATGATCGTCGCGGTGTAGATGCCGAGCTTCCACTCGCGCAGGCGCGAGTAGTCGAACCGGGCGAGACCGAGCATCAGCACGGCACCCACCGCGCAGTAGGCCGCCTGGCGCGTCAGGTAGTAGTCGGGGTTGCCCGGGATGTCCCCGCGCGTCGCGGTGCCCACCACGTAGGCGCCCGTGGCGGCCAGCGCGATCGCGGCCAGGAACAGGAGGAGGTCGAGCCGCAGCACGGCGGTCGCGAACCGCTGCTCGGTGTCGTGAAATCCCTTGACCTGTGCGCCCAGGGCAGCCGCGCTCATCCGTGCAACCTATCCATAGGGGTTGACACCCGCCGTCGAGCCCTTCGACCCGCCGGTGTCCTTGATCCCGAAGAGGACGGACAGGATCTTCCGGACGGCCGGCGCCGCCGTCTGGACGCCGAAGCCGCCGCCCTCGAACGTGGCGACGACCACGTAGCGCGGGTTCGGGTAGGGAGCGAGGCCGGCGTACCAGGACTGGTCCGGCTGGCCGGTCCGCTGGGCGGTGCCGGTCTTGCCCGCCACAGGGATCGGATAGTCCTTGAAAACCGGGTACGACGTGCCGCCGGGCGACTGCGCCGCCATGTGCAGCCCGTCGAGGATCGCCTGCCGGTTGCCGGGGTCGATGTTGAGCTTGCGGCGCGCCGGGTCGTTGAACTCCTGGACCACCCGGCCGTCGACGTCCTCGACTCGCTCCCCCACGTGCGGGCGCACCACGTAGCCGCCATTGGCGACGGCGGCGTACGCCACCGCGAGCTGAAGCGGGCTGACCCCAACGTCGCCCTGGCCGACTGCGAGGTTGATGTTGTCGCCTACCGACCACGGCCTGTCGGTCAGGTGCTTGGCGTAGAGGCGGTTGCGCCATTCCGGGCTCGGCACGAGTCCGGAGCCCTCGCCGCCGACGTCGATGCCGGTCCGTTGGCCGAGGCCGAAGTTGCGCGCCCAGTTCTGCAGCCCGTGGCCGTCGCCGGCGCTGTTCAGCTCGAGCCCCAGGCGGTAGAAGAAGACGTCGCTCGACACCCTCAGCGCGTCGCGCAGCGCCAGCGCGCCGTTGACCGCGCCCCCGGCGTTCTTGAAGACGGTGCCTCCGACGTTGAGGGAGCCGCCGTCGTACTCCACGGTGTCCGGGGTGATCAGCCCCCCCTGGAGGGCGGCGGTGGCCGTGATGAGCTTGAAGGTCGAGCCGGTCGGGTAGGCGGACTGCGTGGCGCGGTCGAACAGCGGCGCGCCGTTCGCCTGGCTGGACAGGCGGTCGAGGTCCGACTGCTTGATCGTCTTGGCGAAGACGTTCGGATCGAACGAGGGGGAGCTGCCCAGGCCCCGGATCTCGCCCGTCTGCACGTCCATTGCCACAAACGCGGCCTTCCACCCCGCCAGCGCGTCCTGGCCGGCCTTCTGGACGTTGTAGTCCACGGTCAGGCGCAGCTGGCCGCCGGGCTGCGGGGGCCGCGTGGCGAGCTGGGCGCGGAAGTCCCCGCGCGCGTCGATCTGGACCCGGTTGGCGCCGTCGCGGCCGCGCAGGTACCGGTCGTAGGCGTACTCGACGCCGGACTGCCCCACGCGGTCGCCCTGAGCCACCCCCTGGTAGCGCTTCTGCTTGAGCTCGGGCGCCGTGATCTGCCCCACCGTCCCGAACAGGTGCGCTCCGACCTCGTGGCGCGGGTACTTGCGCAGGGCGACCTGCTCCACGTCGACCCCCGGGTAGCGGTCCTGGTTCTCCAGG
>JAFAQQ010000224.1 GCA_019246335.1 Actinomycetota bacterium
TGGGGGCGAATTTAGCCCGCGGGGGCCGTCGCTAAGGTGTCGCGCTTCCTCGTCCACCACGGCATGCGCTCGCGATCCTCACGACATCTCCGCCACAGGCCGCCGCGGCGCCGCTCCCGGCGCGCGGCCACCGCATCGGCCCTGGCCGCCGTGGCACTCGCGCTCGCCGTCACGCTCGCATGGCTCGCCCCCGCATCGGACGCAAAGAAGCGCGTCAGCCACTCGGGGCAGTACCTGAAGCTCGCGAAGAAGGGGCTGTCCGACGCGCGCCGGTACTGGTGGGACTCGCAGCACAACTGGTTCGACGACCGCCTGAACGACACCGACCAGAACCCGCTCGGCACGGTCTGGACGATGTTCGGCGTCTGGGAGGCGTACTCGGGGGTTGCGACGGCTCAACCCACGCCGTCGCACAAGTCGGACGTCGAGTGGTTCTCGAACTTCGCGGAGTCGTACTTCAACCACGCGCTCGGAGGCTACGGCCCATACCCGGGCTCCTACGCGTCCACCGACACCCTCTGGTACGACGACAACGCCTGGTGGGGGCTGGGCTTCATGGACGCCTACCAGGTGACGCACGACCAGCGCTACGTGAACGATGCGGCGGCGGCCCTCAACTTCATGGACAGCTCCGGCTGGAACAAGAGCACGCACACGTTCGGGTGGAACAACAAGCAGTCGAACGCCGGGTCGAACCTGGAGACGCTCGGGGGCGCTGCGGCGCTCGCCGCGGAGCTCTACGAGGCCACGGGCACCGGGCGCTACCGGCAGATGGCCCACAGGTACATCCGCTGGGGCCAGGCGCGCGCGAACTGGACCTACAAGAAGCACAAGAAGAAGCGCCACCACCACTGGCACGGCATCTACAGGGCCAAGGACGAGGGCCCGCTGAGCTACATCGAGGGCACGTTCCTCGGCGCCGACCTCGCCCTATGCCGATCCGGGCAGGACACGGCCTGCATGAGCGCCTGGCAGCTGGCGAGCAAGACGTGGACGCACTATCACGGCAGGGACCCGTTCTACAAGCCGCCGGCCGACACGATCCTGTTCCGCTACGTGCTGCGCACGGTCGGCGAACCGAAGGTCCAGCAGGCCGCGAGCCAGAACCCCGGCGGCGGAATCTCGCTGCCCAAGCTCTGGCGCTGGGCGCGCAAGGCGGGCGAGGACGCGCTGAACAACGCTCGGAACAAGCAGGGCCTGTTCGTCAAGTTCTGGGATGGGAGCAAGGCCTCCTCGCACCACGACGGCTACCGCAGCTACAGCTACGGCCAGCTACTCACGCACGGGGCGCCCGTCGCCCTACTGGCCTGGCTGGGCGCAATCAAGGAACCGCAGTAAGGACTCCGTCCTCCGTCGGCCACCGGCCTGGCCGAGGGCGATCAATGGCGCCGTAGGGACACAATGCGTCCCTTAAGCGACATTCATGCCGAGGCGGCGCTGAACAGCGCGCGCAGCGCTTCGGCGTAACGGCGCGCCGGCAGCATGGGCGCGGCCTCCTGAAGCTCCCAGCCACGGCTTGGGAACAGAAGCCATCGGGCGATCCGCAGCATGCCATCGCCGCGCGCCTCGACGCGAAGCTCCTCGCGCATGTCGCCGGCCCGGCCCGGGCTCGCCCCGGCGATGCCGCCGGGGGCGGCGTCGCCCGCGGCAGCGACCGCCTCGGCCAGCGCGTCCGCGTCGCCGGCCGGAAGCAGATTCCGCGCCCGGGCGGCGTCGACGAGCGCCACGAGATCGTCCGCGCGCACCTCGGGCGCGCGCCGCTCGAGGCTCCCGCCGGACCACGACGCGACCCGCACGCCGCCCGGCACGCGCTCGAGTCGGATCTCGTACCGCGTGCCGTCCTCGCGCTCGTACGGCCCGGCCGACACGTAGGGGCCTGCGAACGACGGCGCGCGCTCGGCCGAGCGTCCCGCGCGGCCGCTGTGGCGTGCGGCGGGCCGCGCCGCCCGCGACCGGCGTCCGGCCGCGCCGCCCGAGTCGTCGAGCACCGTGCCCTTCGAGCAGATAGGACAGTCCGCCGTGAACCTGTTGTGGCGGCAGAAGAGCGAAGAGGACACCGGCTGCGGGAATGTACCCGCAGGCGCGCCTAGGAGGCCGGCTGCCTCTCGCGGACGGCCGGCTTGGCGCCGTCGACCGACGAGTCCGAGTCGGCCGAGCCCCCGGTCGCGCCGTTCCCGCCGTCTGCGTCCTCGGCCGGCGGCTTCGGGCGCGGCTCGCGCGCCCAGTCCTCGTCGAACTCGACGCGCCACTTCCCGTCGTCGCCCTGCTCGAGCGCCAGCTTCGCCCTGAACGTCCGGCCTGAACGGCCGCGGAAGCCGGTGACCTGCTTCGCGGTCTTGCCCGTCGCCATGAGCTCGCGGACGACCGACACCGGCAGGATCTTCCCCGCCTTCTTCTTCCAGATCACGAAGCCGCACCCGGGGTCCTCCTTGGTCCAGCAGGAATACCCCTTCCGGTTCTCGATGACGTCGCGGCCGCAGACCGGGCACGGACCGAGGTTCGCGCGCTCGATCTTCACGTCCTTGAGCTTGTCGAGCTCCTGGACGGTCTCGGTCGTGAAGCGCGCGATGTCGGACATGAACGCCGGGCGCGAATCCTCGCCCTGCTCGATCAGGCCGAGCCGCCGCTCCCAGTCGCCGGTCATCTCCGGCGAGGTAAGGGGGTGTGACCCGAGCAGCCGGATCACCTGGATGCCCTTGTCCGTCGCGATCAGGGCGCGACCCTCGCGCTCGATGTAGCCCACGTCGAGCAGGCGCTCGATGATCGCCGCTCGCGTGGCGGGCGTCCCGATGCCGGAGTCCTTCATCGCCTCGCGGAGGTCGGCATCCTCGATGTGCTTGCCCGCCGTCTCCATCGCGGCCAGAAGGGAGGCCTCGGTGTAGCGGCGCGGCGGCTGCGTCTCCTTGCGCAGCGACTCGACCGACACCGTCCGCACGGACTCGCCCTGCTCGAGGCGCGGCAGGAGCTGGTCACCGCCGGTGTCGTCGTCGGGCCGCTCGGCCGGCTGGGCCTCCTCGCCGTAGACGGCCTTCCAGCCCGGCTCGATCAGCCTGCGACCGCTCGTCCGGAAGACGTGCTCGCGAACGGTGGTCTCCACGCGCGTGCGCTCGAACACAGCCTCGGGGTGGAAGATCGCCAAAAAGCGCTTGGCGACGAGGTCGTAGACCTTCAGCTCGTCGGAGCCCATGCGGCCCAGGTCGTGCTCGGACCGCGTCGGGATCAGGGCGTGGTGGTCGTCCACCTTCTCGTCGTTCACGACTCGGCCGAGCGGGAGCCGGTCGAGCGAGAGCACGTACCGGGCTGCCTTCGAGTAGGCGTCGTTGCGGCCGACGAGCTCCGCGGTGGGCTTGATCTCCACGATCTGGTCGCTCGGCAGGAAGCGCGAGCTCGTGCGGGGATAGGTGATCGCCTTGTGGTCCTCGTAAAGGCGCTGCGCGGCGGCCAGCGTCCGCCGGGCCGAGAACCCAAAGAGCGTGTTGGCGTGGCGCTGAAGCGAGGTGAGGTCGTAGAGCAGCTGGGGACGCTCACGCTCCTCCTTCGTCTCGATGCTCGTGATCTCGCCCGGCTGATCGCGGCACGCCTCGACGATCCGGGCCGCGAGCTCCTCCTCGATCCGCTTCCCGCCGAGGTAGCGCCCGCGGTAGGCGCGCGGCCCGTCGGCCTCGAACGCGGCCTCGACCAGCCAGTAGGGCTCCGGCACGAAGGCGCGTATCTCCTCCTCCCGCCGCGCGACCAGCGCGAGGGTGGGCGTCTGCACTCGGCCCAGCGACACGGCGCCGTCGAACGCCGCCCGCAGCCTGATCGACGCCGCCCGCGTGGCGTTCATGCCCACGACCCAATCGGCCTCCGAGCGCGAGCGGGCGGCCGCCTCGAGCCGCTCCATCTCGGAGCCGCGCCGGAGCTGCTCGAACGCCGCCTGGATCGCCTTGCGAGTCATGGAGTTGAGCCATAGCCGGTCGACCGCCTTCTCGACGCCCGCGGTCTCGTACAGGTAGGCGAAGATCAGCTCGCCCTCGCGCCCGGCGTCGCACGCGTTGACGATCCCGTCGACGTCGTTGCGGCGCATGAGCCTGTGCACGGCCTGGAGCTGCTTCTTGGACCGCTCGTCCACCGGAACGAGCTTGAAGCGCTCGGGCACGATCGGCAGGTCGGCGAAGCGCCACCGCTTGAGCTTCGGGTCGTACTCGTCGGGGGCGGCGAGGCCGACGAGATGGCCCACAGCCCAGGTCACGACGTAGTCGTCGCTCTCGAGGTGCGTCTTGTCGCTCGATTGCTTGAACGTGCCCGGGAGCGCCCCGGCCAGGTCGCGCCCGACCGACGGCTTCTCCGCTATGACGAGGGTCTTCCCCATATGCCAATGATCACGATAGAGCGGGCGGAAGCCCCGTCCACCGCCAAGGGCGACCCCGAAAGCAGCGGGTCGCGGGCCGCCTCCGCGTCTGATGAACTTCCCCGACCCGCGCCCATGGACGCATCGATGATCCCGCCCGAGCAATTCGCTTCGCTGGTGTCAGAGGCCAGCGACGATCAGCTGGCGGAGGGATTCGCCGCTAACCGCGACCTCATCCTCAGCGAGATCTTCAACCGGATGCCCGACCAGTTCGACCCCTCCAAGGCGGAGGGCGTCCAAGCGGTCGTCGAATGGGAGATCACCGAGCGCCCCGGCGGCGGCGCCGACCGCTGGCAGCTCGCGATCCGGGACGGGACCTGCACCTGCGTCGCGGGGGGCGAGGCGGACCCCGACGTGACGTTCACAGTGGGCCCGGTCGACTTCGTCAAGATGATCGCGGGCGCCGAGAGCGGGCCGAAGCTCTTCGTGTTCGGCAAGCTCAAGATCCGCGGGAACCTGATGCTGGCCGCTCGAGTGCAGGGGTTCTTCAGGATGCCGGGCGCGACCTCCGCGGGCGCCTGACCCGAAGCTTGCTCGTCCGGTCGTCCATACGGGCGCTCGGCAGCGCGTCCAGCGCCTGAGCTTCGCCCTCAGCGCCGCCCCGCAGCCTCCCGAAAACGGGATCCCCGACTCCCAACGGAGGTTTTCCCTTTGAAGCGTTCGACCGTAGTCAGCTTCCTGGTCGCCATCGCGGCGCTGGCCATTCCGGCCGCCGCGGAGGCGACACCCATCAGCGGCACCGTCCTCAGCGTCGACCGCCACCACCACAGGGTCCGCTTGATCCTGCCGGGCCACAACGTGCACTCCTACCGCGTAGCCGGCAGGCTGGGACGGAAGGTCGGCGTTGGCAGCCGGATAACGGCGGACGCCCGCGGCCACCGGCTGCGCCATGTCCGCTCGGTCGGCAGCGTCAAGGTCCTGAAGTTCTACGGGCGCGTGGTCCGCAGCGGGCGCCGCGGCCTCGTCCTGCAGCTCGGTGACGGCAAGCGGCTGAAGCTTGGCGGCGGGAAGCCGGCGAAGCGGGCCAAGGCGCTGGCGGCGGCAGACGCCTCGAGCAGCGCGCCACCGATCACGATCACGATCGGCGGGCTCCAGCCCGGGCAGACCGTACTCGTCACGATCACGCTCGGATCGAGCAGCGTGGAGAGCATCTCGATCCAGATCCTGCCGGCCCCGAGCTCGAACGGCGGCGGCGACAACTCCGGGTCGGGCAATGTGGTCGACGACGGCGACAACGGCTCGATCGACGACAACAACGGGAACGACTACACCGCCGATGGCACCGTGACCGCGGTGGACCCCGAGAGCGGAACCCTCGAGATCGACGCGACCGACGGCACCCACATGGTGTTCTCGGCCGACCCCGATACGCTCGACGGCATCTCCGTCGGCGACGTGGTCGAGGTCGACTACGCGAAGGACACCTCGACGGGCGACCTGCTCGCGGACGACGTCTTCCCCACGGACTCGTCCGGGGACGGGAGCGGAAACCAGGGGGGTGACAACCAGGGATCGGGCGACACGTCCGGGTCGGGCGACACGTCCGGCGCGGGCGACAATTCCGGGTCGGGCGACACGTCCGGCGCGGGCGACAATTCCGGATCGGGCGACACGTCCGGGTCGGGCGACAGCTCCGGGTCGGGCGATCCGTCCGGCGCGGGCGACGGCTCGGGCTCCGCAGACAACTCCGGCACCGGCGCCGGCTTCTAGCCACCGCATCTGAGATAGGCACGGACTCGCGGGCCCCCGGGGCGTTCCCGGGGGCCCGCGGACGTCTGCGCCCCGAGTCCGGCAAGGGTGCTGAAATTGCCGGCTTGCCACGGGCCGAGCACACCCTCCTCCGTCGCCTGGCCGCCACGTCTGCGGCCGTGCTGACCGGGCTCCTCGCCGGGTCCGGCGCCGCGCCCGCCGCACCGTCCGACACAGGATCGGCGCGGCTCCAGGGCACCTTCGTAATGAAGGGGAAGGTGACCCGGGCTGATGGCGTCCCGGGCGAATCCGCCGGGCAGCACGTCAAGCGCACCTGGATCTTCAACAGCAAGTGCAACCAGGGCGCCTGCTACAGGGTCGTCCTTCACAAGCACCGCAGCGGCGGCCACATCGACAAGCTCGTGCTCCAGCGCACCTCGCCCGGCGTGTACTCGGGCGACGGTCACTTCTACTTCCCGATCCGCTGCGCCGGCGTGATCGACGACCACGGAGGCGAGGCCCTCTTCACCGTCAAGGTGCGGATCGTCGGCACGAGGCTCGTTCAGGGCAAGCCCTTCGCTTCGAAGCTCTCGGCCAAGTACGAGAACCCGCAGCGCATCAACCACACCGAGTGCCAGGGGCGGAGCCTCGGACAGGACGGCGCGCGCTACACAGGATCCGCCCGGGACCTGCCGGGGCCGCCGAAGGCTCGGTTCCGACGGACTTCCACGACGGGGCGGACGCTCAAGTTCGAGGATCGCTCGACCCGGGGCAGCGGCAACGCGCCGCTCCGGTCGCGGAGCTGGGACTTCGGGGACCCGGCGTCGGGGGCCCAGGACACCTCGACCGGCTCGAGACCGTCCCACACCTTCACGGCGGCAGGGACGTACACGGTCACGCTCACGGTGACGGACCGCAACGGCCTGAGCGCCAGCGTGAGCCACCCGTACACGGTGCCGTAGCGAACCATCACCATCCTGCCTAGCCCCCGCGGGGCGGGGGTCATCCAGGATGGTGCGCTCGCGACACAACGCGCAGGCTGCGCAGCACCCCGTTGATCCCGCCGAGGTGCGGATGGCCGGCCGCACCGAGCGATCCATGCGCGCGCTTGACCACGGCGTAGAGGCAGAACGGGCGGCCGCCCATCGTGAAGAAGTGCTGGAAGCCGGCCTGGCCCCGCCTGCCCACCAGGAGCGTCCGGGGATGGAAGCGGTCGTGGCGGAGCGGCAGGGGGAGCGCGCTCGATCTGAAGAGGCCTCGGCCCGGCTCCAGTCCCTTGCCGGGGTGATACTCGGTGAGCGTCAGGAAGGCGCCGCCGGCGGGCATCCGCGCGGTCGCATAGCTCCCGAACTCCCCGTCGGCGTGCGGGAGCGGGAAGGTCGCGGCGTGGAGGGTCGGCGCGCCGTGACCGCGCCGGAAGATCCTGCCCTCCCAGCCGCCGGGCAGGTCGATCTCGATGCCGTGGCCGCGCAGGATCACCGGCTCCTCACAGCACGCTCGCCGCGAGCGCTACCGCCAGCAGGCCCGCCTGCGCTCCGAGTCCGATCGCCCGGATTCGCCGCCGCCACGCGGCCAGCCGGCTGTGGAGCGCGACGAGCTGCGCCGTGCTCCTGACCCCGGCCGCGGCCAGCAGGCTGATGCCACGGACGAAGCCGAACGAGCCGACGACGAGCGCCCCGAGCGCCGGATCGGCCGTGAGCCAGGCGGCGACGAGCGTCACGTAGACGGCCGACGTCGTGACGATCGTGGTGACGCCGAGCCCGAGCTGGACCCCGAAGCCGAGCCCGTAAACCCAACCGCGGTACTCGTCGAGCCACGCCTCGTTCACCTGGCGCCGGACCGAGGGCACGCGCGCCCCGCCGAGGCCGAGGTCCATGAGGATCGACACCGCGATCGCGGTCGCGAGCACGCCGAGCCGCGGGTGCAGCCCTCCCGACCGCGCCGGCCAGACAAGAGCCCCGAGCAGGCCCGCGGCCGCGCCGAGGACCGCGGCCGCGATCGTGGACCCCGCGACGAAGAAGGCAACCGTGACCGGCCATCTGGATGAACGTCCCCGCTCGCCGAGCGGGGTGATGCTCGCGAGCATCGACTCCCCTCATGGCGACCACGCAGAACGGACCGCCGCGACGGATGCGACCCCGACGCCGATCGCGGCCACCAGGGCGGAGCCGGTCACCCGCCCTCCTCGCGTTCCGCTCCGCCTCCACCGGGATAGAGGCTCGGGTGCCCGGGGGCGATCCCGGCGGCCGCCAGGGCGTGGTCCATGCGCAGGGCGCGCTCCTCGCCCGCGGCCCGTCCGCGGGCCGCAAGGCGCGCGTCCTCGAGCGCGTCGCGCAGGAGCGACGCCAGCTGCTCCCAGCCGGTCGCGGCGCCCTCGCCCGCCACCCGACCGCCATCGACATACACGAAGTAGGGCGCGGCGGGTACGCGGTACGCGTCCCACGCGTCGGTGGAGAGCACAACGGGCACGCCGTCCGGGCGAAGCTCTCGCAGCCGCGCCGGGCTCTCATGGCTGCCGTCCTTCGTGATGGCCACAAGCCGCACGCCGGCCGGGAGCTCGGCGCGGCGCGGCGAGTCGAAAGCCTCCCAGAAGCCGAGGCAGCTCGTGCAGCCGCTCGTGAGGAAGGCGAGGAGCGTGGAGGGCGCGTCGCCGCCAACCGCGATCTTCACGGCGTCGCCCTCGAGCGTCGTTCCCACGACGTCGGCAGCCGGTCGGCCGCCTGCGCGGCTCCCCGGCCCCACGATCGACGTGGCGAGCGCCCGCCCGTCTTCATCCTCGCCCTCGGGCGGGCCGAGGCGGCGCAGGACCTCCGCGTGGCTTCGCAACAGCGACGCCACGAGGACGACCAGGAGCACCAGCAGCAGCGTCTCGCAGGCGACGAGCGCGGTCATGCCCCTCCGGGGGTGGGGAGCTGCTCCGGATAGGTGAGGCACGCGTTCTCGTGGCCGCAGGTCGAGTCGTCGTACTTCACCGTGCCGTTGCAGTTGAATCCGGGGATGTCCGCCGGGTTCTGGCACACGACGAGGCGGCAGGCGACCTCGGTCGTGCCGGCCACCTGGGCGTTGCACTGTCCGTACCGGAACTGGTTGCAGTCGACGCGCCGCTCGTTGCAGTCGTCGTTTGCGCACTGGCATCCCCCCGGGAAGTCCTGTCCCGGGATGCGGTTGCAGTCGACGTAGTACCGGACACCCTCCGGCCCGCACAGGCCGCCGCCGGTATACGCGCTGCATTTCCACCAGCCCGCGATGTAGGTGTGGTCGGGGCAGGTGTTGTAGCCGCCGTTGATCTCGCAGCAGAAGGCCGTGTAGCCATCGGTGCACAGGCCGCCCCCGCAGTCGCCGGGACCGATCGCCGCCCAGGCGGTCCCCGGGCGCAGGAGGTAGCGCAGCGGCGCGGCGGCGAGCGCGGACGACGCTAGCGCGATCCGCGCAAGCGCCCCGCGCCGCGAGATTCGCCGCTCGAGGAGGGAAGCCGCGCCCGAGGCGATCCGGTCGGTCACCCGGCCCGGCCTCCATAGGCGTGCCAAGCCGCGGGTGCGACGGTGTACAGGAGGTAAGTCGCGTACACGGCGGCCGCGACGCCCGCGCAGAGCACGAGGCCCAGCGCCGGGCTGCCCGCCGCGATGTGCAGCAGCGACCGGGGCGGCTCGGCGACCGCGCCGAGCGCCACGCCCGCCGCAAGGACGTTGAGCACGAGGTGCATCGGGTGGACATCGGCGTCGGCCTCGCCGAAGCAACCGCAGCCGCGAGCACGAGCGCCTGGCCGCGCCAGGAGGCCGAGCACGAGCAGTGCGAAGCCGGCGTACACCGA
>JAFAQQ010000085.1 GCA_019246335.1 Actinomycetota bacterium
TCGTCCTGACGGCCTGCGGGGATCTCGGCGCGCGCCGGATCGAGCTTGCCGAGGTCGGCGTCCCGCCCACCGAACGCCGCCGGGCGCTGCGCGCCCTGACGAGCAAGGGCTGGAGAGCGATCGGCCCCGGCCTACGCCGGCAGCTTCGCCCGATCGTCCGCGCCCGTCAGATGCTCTCCGACGGCGAGGGCCGGCGGCTGAGGCTCTCGTGGCGCACGCCTGCGGTGGCGCTGGTCGAAGGCGAGCCGCCAATCGAGGCGGAGGTTCAGGGCACGCGCGTGCCGGTGCCCTCGGTGCTCGTTCAGCTCGCCGCCGCCTGCGATGCGGCGAGCGCAGGCTCCGGCTCGGACGTAAGCCGCCTGGCGGACGTCCTGGCCTTGACCCGAGCGGTCGGAGGCGGGGTCAGGGCGGCGCGTCCAGCCTGACGGCCACGCAGTCGACCTCGATCAGCCGGAGTCCCTCGTCCGCGCTCACGGGGAAGACGCCGCTCAATCCGAACCCGAGCCCGGCCAGCGCCCTCAGCGTCTCGGGAAACCCCGCGACGCCGTCGTAGATCGGCTGGAAAGGGACCTCGACCTGGACCGCGGCGACCCGGTCGAGGACGCCGCTCGCGCCCTCGAGCACCTCGAGGTCCGATCCCTGCGTGTCGATCTTCAGCAGCATGGGGGAGTCGGTGCCCGCCGCCGCGTGCTGGTTGAGGATGCCGTCGAGCCTCCGTGCCTTCACGGTCTCGGTCCCCACAGCCCGCGCCCGCGGGAACAGCGCCTCGCCGCGAGCGTTCAGCGTCCGCGACGACGAGAAGTTGGTGCTTCCCGACACCCGGATCTCGACATCGCCGTCGGACTCGCCGAGCGCCATGTGGTGGATGCTCCAGCCATCGTCGTCCGCACTTGCCCGCTCCAGCTCCTCGAACGCGCTCGCCACCGGCTCGTAAGAGATGATCTGGCCGCCGTACCCGAGCCCGCGCATCAGCTTCGCGTACTCGCCGTGGTGCGCCCCGACGTCGACCACGAGCCCGATCGCGAAGCGGTCGATCACCGCCCGTAGGTGGTTCGCAAGAGCCGCCCGCGTGAGCGCCGCCGTAACCCGCTCGCCGTTGCCAGCTCGCTCGGCCGGGCCCGTGCGCACCCGTCAAGCGTCCCACACCCCGAAGGCGGCCGCGCGGGTACGCTTGACTCCGTGATCATCCGCAAGTCGCCCGAGGAGATCGAGCGGATAGCAGACGCCGGCCGCGTGCTCGCTCGCTGCCTGAACATGCTGCGCAACAAGGCGCGTGCGGGGGTGACCACGGGCGAGCTCGACGAGGCCGCCGAGCGCTTCATCCGGTCGCAGGACGCGGAGCCGGCGTTCAAGGGCTACCGAGGCTTCCCGGGTTCGATCTGCGCCTCGCCGAACTCCATGGTGGTCCATGGCATTCCCGGCCCGTACGCCCTGCGCCGCGGGGACATCCTCTCCCTGGACGTCGGGGTGGTCATGGACGGCTGGGTCGCCGATGCAGCCGTGACCGTGCCGATCGGTCGCGTCTCGCAGGCCGCCGGACGCCTGCTCGCGGCGACCCGCGCCGCGCTGTTCGAGGCGGTGGACCAGTGCCGCGCCGGCAACCGGCTTGGGGACGTGTCCCACGCCGTCGAGCGCAGGATCGAGGCCGATGGCTTTGCGGTCATCCGCTCGCTCGTGGGCCACGGGATCGGCCGCGACATGCACGAGGATCCGCAGATTCCGAACTTCGGCCAGCCGGGCACCGGCCCGGTGCTCGAGGAGGGGATGGTCCTCGCGGTTGAGCCGATGGTCAACGTAGGCGACCACGAGATCCGGGTGGCGGGCGACGGATGGTCGGTTTACAGCCGCGATGGGTCCCTCGCGGCGCACTTCGAGCACACCGTGGCGATCGGCCCGGAGGGCCCGCGAATCCTTACCCCGTGGCACCTCGAGGAGGAGCGCGGATCCCGCTCCGAGGCTGGTCTCGCGGCCTCCGGAAGCCGCTAAGCCCTGCTAACCTCTCGGGGCTGCGCGCCGTCGCGCGCGAAGGGCGTGTCGCCGACTCCTGGGCGACGTGCCCGGTCTCTTCATTTTCAACCGGGAAGCGGAGCGTGAAGGTCCGAGCGTCGGTCAAGCCGATGTGTGAGAAGTGCAAGATCATCCGCCGGAACGGCGCGGTGCTCGTGATCTGCCAGAACCCGCGCCACAAGCAGAGGCAGGGTTAGCCGGTGGCGCGTATCGCGGGGGTCAACGTTCCGCTCAACAAGCGCGTTGAGGTGGGGCTGACCTACATCTACGGCATCGGGCCGTCGCAGGCGCGGCGGGTGCTCCTGCAGGCCGGGGTCGACCCGGACACGAGCGTCAAGGATCTGACCGAGGACGAGGTCCGCAAGCTGAGGGACGCGATCGACGGCGGGCTCTCGGTGGAGGGCGACCTTCGCCGCGAGCGATCCCAGAACGTCAAGCGCCTCCAGGAGATCGGCGCCTACCGCGGGCTTCGCCACCGCCGCGGGCTGCCGGTGCACGGGCAGAGGACGAAGACGAACGGCCGCACGCGGAAGGGACCGCGCCGGATGCAGGTGGCCGGCAAGAAGAAGGTCACGAAGAAGTGAGGGCGCTCCGCTAGATGGCTCAGCAGAAGGGCGGCAGGGGCCGCGGGCGCCGGCGCGTGCGGAAGAACGTCCCGTTCGGCCAGGCCCACATCAAGACCAGCTTCAACAACACGATCGTCAGCCTCACCGATCCCGACGGAAACGTGATCGCGTGGGAGTCCGCCGGCGGAGCCGGCTTCAAGGGCTCGCGGAAGTCGACCCCGTTCGCGGCGCAGGTCACCGCGGACTCGGCGGCGCGCAAGGGCATGGAGCAGGGGCTCGAGCGCGTCGAGGTCTACGTGAAGGGCCCCGGCTCGGGGCGCGAGACGGCGATCCGCTCGCTCCAGGCCGCCGGCCTCGAGGTCACGACGATCAGGGACGTGACGCCGCAGGCGCACAACGGCGTCCGCCCGCGCAAGAGGAGGCGCGTCTAGTGGCCCGCGACCGCGGCGCCCAGTGCAAGCAGTGCCGGCGCGAGGGCGTGAAGCTCTTCCTCAAGGGCGAGCGCTGCCTCACCGACAAGTGCGGCGTCGAGCGCCGGTCCTACCCGCCGGGGGAGCACGGCCGGGGCCGCGCCAAGCAGTCCGAGTACCGGCTCCAGCTGCGCGAGAAGCAGAAGGCCCGCCGCTACTACGGCGTCCTCGAGCGCCAGTTCCGCAGCTACTACCAGAGGGCCAGCAGGCAGCCGGGAGTGACAGGCGAGAACCTGCTGCGCCTGCTCGAGTCGCGCTTCGACAACGTCCTGGTGCGGCTCGGTTTCGCGACTTCACGGCGCCAGGCCCGCCAGCTGATCCTGCACGGGCACTGGACAATCAACGGGAGGAGGGTGGACGTCCCCTCGTACCAGGTGCGGCCCGACGAGGTGATCGCCATCAAGGCCGGTTCGGGCGCGTCGCAGACGATCCGGGACGCGACCGAGCTGACCTCGGCCGTACCGGCCTGGCTGCAGGCGGACCACGACGGACTCACCGCGAAGGTCCTGCGTCATCCCGAGCGCGTCGAGATCGACACGCCGGTGCAGGAACAGCTCATCGTCGAGCTCTATTCGAAGTAACCGGCCGGACCGGCTGCCCGCGCGGCGGCGGTCGCGGCACCCGACACGAAGGAAGCCCATCTAATGCTCGAGTTCCAGACCCCTCAGATTTCGGCCGAGAAGGTCGAGGAGAACCGCGGAAGCTTCACGATCGAGCCGCTCGATCGCGGCTTCGGCTACACGTTCGGCAACTCGCTTCGCCGCGTGCTCCTCTCATCGCTCGCGGGCGCCGCCGTGACCAGCGTGCGGATCGAGGGCGTGGCCCACGAGTTCTCCACGATCTCGGGCGTCAAGGAGGACGTGACTGACATCGTCCTCAACCTCAAGGAGATCGTCTGCAGGATGCACTCCGAGGCCTCGGAGATCGAGGTCCCGCTCGTGGCCACCGGGCCCGGCGAGGTGACCGGCGCGGACATCGACCTGCCGTCCGGCGTGGAGCTCCTGAACCCGGACGCGCACGTCGCGACCCTCGAGAAGCGCACCAAGCTCGAGATGTACCTCACCATCGGCCGAGGCCGCGGCTACTCGCCGGCCGAGGAGAACAAGACGCCCGACCAGCCGATCGGCGTGATCCCTATCGACTCGATCTTCTCGCCGGTCAAGCGCGTCGCGTACCACGTCGAGTCCGCTCGAGTCGGCCAGCGCACGGACTACGACAAGCTCACCCTCGACATCGAGACAGACGGCTCGCTCGCGCCGCAGGCGGCCCTGCGCGAAGCTGCCGAGATCCTGATCAAGTCGCTCGCGATCTTCACCGACGCGGACCGGCTCGAGGAGTTGCGCGCGGAGGGTGACGGCTATGCGGGAGCGGAGGTCGCGGCGGGACCGCGCGCCGGTCGATCCCCGGACGGGATGGACGACATCCTGATCGAGGAGCTCGAGCTGGGCGTCCGCTCGTACAACTGCCTGAAGCGAGCCGGAATCCAGACCGTCGGTGAGCTCCTCCAGAAGTCGGAGTCGGAGCTGAACGCGATTCCGAACTTCGGTCGCAAGTCCATCGAGGAGGTCATCGAGACGCTGCAAGCGCGCGGCCTGGAGCTGCGCGCGGGCTGACCCGCCGATGCGTCACAAGCGCGACCGCCGCAAGCTCTCCCGCAGCGCCTCGCACCGCAGGGCCCTGTTCATGAACCTCGCCCGCGAGGTGATCAACCACGAGCGGATCACAACAACCGAGGCGAAGGCCAAGGCCGCCGCGCCGGAGATCGAGCGCCTGATCACGCTCGCCAAGCGTGGCGACCTGCACGCCCGCCGGCAGGCGCTCGCCTCGCTCGGCCAGGACAAGTTCGTCGTGTACAAGCTGTTCGAGGAGATCGCCCCCCGCTACACGGAGCGACCGGGCGGCTACACCCGGATCCTCAAGCTCGGCCCCAGGAAGTCGGACTCGACCGAGATGGTCTACCTGGAGCTGGTCTGAGGGCCTGCCCGGGGTCGTGGACCGCGAATCCGAGCTCGTAGCTCTCCGCGAGCGCTCCCGTGAGGCCTGGGACCGCGCCGACTACCCGCCGCTGGCCGAGCACCTGATGCCGGCGGCGCGCGAGCTCGTCGAGGCGTGCGCGGTTGGCGCCGGGCAGGAGGCTCTCGACGTGGCGGCCGGCAACGGCAACGTCGCCGCCGTGGCCGCAGCCGAGGGCGCGCGCGTCGTGGCGTCGGACTTCTCCTCCGAGCAGGTGGCCCGCGGGGCGGCCCGCACCCGAGGGGAGGGCCTCGACGTCGAGTGGGTCGTCGCCGACGTCGAGGACCTGCCGTTCGAGGACGGTCGGTTCGACGCCGTGCTGTCGGTTTTCGGCGCGATGTTCGGGCCCCGGCCGGATCGCGTCGCGTCCGAGCTGTTCCGGGTCGCCCGCCCCGGTGGGGTCGTGGGACTGGCGAACTGGCCCGACCGGGGGTTCCAGGGCGAGTTCTTCCAGGTCATGCGGCGCTATCAGCCGCCGGCCCCGGACGGCGCCCCGCTCCCGACCGCCTGGGGCGACGAGGAGGTCGTGCGCGACCGGTTCGAGCGCCTCGCCGGCGCCGTCTCGGTCGAGACGCGTCATCTGCCCTGGCGGTTTGCCTCGTTCGAGGAGATGGGCGCGCTGTTTCGGCGATCGGCCCCCCGGCCCCCCGAACCTCCGTCGGAGGACGTGCTCGAGGCGATGGTGCGGGACATCGGCGAGGTCGTGGGTCGGTACAACCAGGCCGACGACGGCTCCGTGCGGATCGACGCCGAGTACACGCTGGTCGTAGCGCGCAAGCGCGGTTGACCGCGCGACTCGACCTCGAGTACGAGGGATCCGGTTTTGCCGGCTGGGCGCGCCAGCCGGGGCTCCGGACCGTGCAGGGCGAGCTGGAGGCCGCTCTGGAGCGAGTCCGCGGCGAATCGACGCCCGTCGTGGTGGCCGGGCGGACGGATGCGGGCGTGCACGCGCGCGGCCAGGTGGCGAGCCACGCCGGCGCGCCCGCCCCGGCGTCGGCGCTGAACGGCGTCCTGCCGCCGGACGTCCGCGTGCCGGCGAGCGAGCCTGCGGCCGAGGGCTTCGACGCGAGGGCCGACGCCGCCTCGCGGCTCTACCGCTACCGGGTCTGGACGCGTGCGGCGGCGAGCCCGTTCGAGCGCGACCGCGCTCTGCACTGGCCACATCCGCCGGACGCGGACGTCCTCGACGAGTGCGCGGCGCTCGTCGTCGGGACACGGGACTTCACCGCGTTCACCCCCGCGCAGAGCGACCACGTGCGGTTCGAGCGCGACGTGCTCCGTTCGGAGTGGCTTCCGGACGGCGAGCACGCGATCGAGTACTGGATCGAGGCCGACACGTTCATGCGCCACATGGTCCGGATCCTCGTCGGGACGATGCTGTCCGCGGTGCGCGGCCGCCTCACCGTGGAGGGGTTCGCCTCGCTGCTCGAGGGCAGGCCGCGCGCCGAGGCCGCGGACACCGCCCCGCCGCACGGCCTCTACCTCGAGGCGGTCAGGTACTGAGGCAGCCGGCATCTCCAGCGCGCTGAGCGCGTAGCATTCCCGCCGCGGGAAGGGGATGGGCGATGTCTAATCGCGGACGCGGAGCAGCCTCGCTCGTCGCGAGCCCGGTGCTCGTGGGGGCGGTCACGCTGCTGATCGTCGTCGTCTGCATGTTCCTGGCTTACAACGCGAACCAGGGACTGCCGTTCGTGCCGACCTACGACATCAAGGCTCAGCTTCCGGGCGGGGAGAACCTGGTGGCGGGCAACGAGGTCCGGATCGGGGGCTTCCGCGTCGGGGTGATCGACACGATCGGCACGTCGGAGGCGTTCTTCAACGGGCGCAACCGCGCGATCGCGGTGGTGCGGATGAAGCTCGACAAGGTCGCCCAGCCGCTGTCCGCGGACACCGCGGTGCTCGTGCGGCCACGGTCCTCGCTCGGCCTCAAGTACATCCAGCTGACCCCGGGCCACAGCAAGCACGTGCTGCGGCCGGGGGACACGATCGCGCTCAAGAACGCGACCGCGCCGGTCGAGATCGACGACTTCCTCAATACGCTGGATCAGAGGACCCGAAAGAACTCTCAGGCGGTCCTCACCGGCTTCGGCGACGCGTTCGCCGGCCGCGGCCCCGACCTGAACGTCGCGATCCAGTCGTTTGCGCCCTTCTTCCGCTATCTGGCG
>JAFAQQ010000097.1 GCA_019246335.1 Actinomycetota bacterium
TCCCCCAGTACACGCCTGGTGTTCCGTACAACGACTACTCGCGCTGGCTCGAGGGCGACATCTCGATCAGGGTGCGCCATGGCAAGGAGCGCGGCTGGTACGCGCTCGGGTGGCCCGTGATGTCCGACTTCGAGTTCGACCTCGGACGCGCGGCCGGCCTGCCGAAGTACTCCGCGGTGATGTCCATGGCGGCGCACGGCGCGGGCTGGGACGCGAGTGCGAGCGTGCGGGGCCGGCCGACCGAGGTGCTGCGCTGGCAGCCCGGGAGCATGACCGGGACGGCGGCCACGAGGAGCGCGGCGATGCGCGCCGGCGCCTCCGGCGACCCGTTCTTCGCGCTCTATCCGGCGCTGCAGGGCCCAGACCTCTACCGCGTGAGCTTTCATCCCACCCCGAGGCCGCCCGCGACCGCGCTCCCGGCGCCGAGCGCGGGGATGGTCCACTACACGATCAATCCCGACCAGAACCACTGGGACGCCGCCTCGAAGAGCCCGTTGCCCGACCTCTTCGCGCCGCATCACAGCGTGGCGGACCTGATCGCGACCGACGCGACGGTGCCCGGCGTCGAGTGGCACGTCGTGGAGAACCTCGACCTTGAGTCGGGGAAGATCGGCACGGGCGGGGGATACAGCCACAAGGCGGGGGCGAAGCCGATCCGAAGCAAGAGCGGCGAGAGCACGCATTCGAAGACACGTGCCGGCTAGCGCCGGCTACGGCAGCAGGCGCCTGGGAGGGTGGGGATCGGCGCCCGCCGCAGTCGTGGCCGCCGCGGCCCTCGCGCTGGTCGCACCGGCCGTCGCGCAGGGGGCGGTATCCCTCGGATCGACGCAGGTGACCGTGTCCTCCGGGGCGGGTCGCGTCGTCGTCGACCGCTCGCCGTTTCGGCTGCGGTTCGAGGATTCCGCGGGGCACACGGCGCTGGGGGAGGTGCCGAACACGGCGCCATTCCCCGGCCCCGCGGTCAACGCTAACCCGCAACCGGGCGGCTTCGCGGTGCTGCCCGAGTCGGCGGTCTACCAGCCGCTCGCCTTCGAGGTCGGGGGCGAGGTGAGCACGCAGTGGAACCAGTCGCTCTACACGGGGAACATGCTGTTCGCGGCCGGGGCCGGATCGGCATTCGCGGCGCGGCAGGTCAGCGCCGCGAAGGCCGCGGGTGACGGCGTCGAGCTGACCATCGAGACGACCGATCCGACGCGGACGATGACGGTCGCCATCGACCCCGACGGCTCCGGCGCCTTCCGAGTTCATGCCACGGTCAACGGCGCCCCGCAACCGGCCGCGTTCGGCGACGCGTTCGTGAGCGGCCCGGATGAGGCCTTCCACGGGTTCGGCGGCCGCCACAACGCGATCGACGAGCGCGGGCAGAACCTCTACTCCTGGATCTCGCAGGAGAACTTCGGCTCGGACAAGTACGGCCCCTACTTCGTGCTGTTCCCGGGCAGCAACGCGCCGCACTACCTCTTCCCGAACGGCCCGACAGCCGCGTACTACGCGGACAACGGCTTCGTCTCCTCGCGGCCCTACGGGTTCCTCGTCAACCAGACCGAGCTCACCCGGTTCAGGCTCGCCTCCGACAGGCCGACGGCCTGGCAGGTCGCGGTCTCGGGCAGCATCCTCGACTACACGGTCGCGCTCGGCTCGGGGCGCACGAGCGTCCGCCGGCTCTCGCGCGTGAACGGCAGCCAGCCCGTTCCGCCAATGTGGGCCCAGGGGCCGTTCCCGTACCGGGCGGTATCGCTCGGCGGCGAGACGGTGGCGTCCTACGAGGCGAAGGTCCTGAGCGACGTGAGCCACATCGAGAACGACCACCTAGGCGTCAAGGCCTACGACTACGAGGGCTGGCACGGGCTTCCGGAGTCTTTCATCCGGAGCGTCAACGCGCGGCTCCGGCGGGTCGGCGTCCATCCGGTCGGCTACCTCCGCGCGTTCGTCGGCAACGATGGCGGGTTCTTCGACGACCAGCAGATCTACAACGAGGCGGTGCAGAACGGCTACGTCGCGAAGAACGCGGCCGACCAGCCTTACCTCTACGACGAGGCTGCGAACCCGGCCGCGGTGATCGACTACACGAATCCCGCCGCCGTCCGCTGGTGGGAGCAGCGCGTGGACCACATGCTCGACCTGGGCTTCGACGGGTTCATGGAGGACTTCGGCGAGCAGGTGCTCGGCGACATGCGCTTCTACGACGGCGAGACGGGGCTGACGATGCACAACCGCTTCCCGGTCGTGTACCACCGCGTCACGCAGGAGATCCTCGACCGCTACCAGCGCGCCCACCCGCGCCGCGGGCCGATCTTCACGTTCACCCGTGCCGGGTTCTCCGGCAGGCCGGGGGCGGCCGCGTTCGAGG
>JAFAQQ010000182.1 GCA_019246335.1 Actinomycetota bacterium
GCCGCTGCGCGGAGCCGCCTTCGGCGGTCGACTCCCCGCGCCGGCGGTCGCTCGCTTGTCGCTCCGGCGGCCCGGTCGCGACCGGGGCAGATTGCCCATCACGCCCGGGTCGTCGGCCATCGCTCCCCTCCACGCGTGTCGTCCATCCGACCGGCCACGGCCGCAAGATACCCGTCGCAGCGCGCCTTCGGCAGCGGGACCGGACGGATGCCTGAACCGTCGAGCACGAACGCGCCGATATGCGGGCGAGTTGCGAGTCGAATGCCGATCTTCGGGGTATACAGATGAGCCGGTCCCGGCTCCGATACGCGGACCCGGCCGCCGCCGGGAAGAACTTCAAGCGGGGATTGACACACGCGAAATCAAGCGCTTAGACTGGATCGGGGCGCCGAGGCCCCGGCGCGCGCAGGCACAGCGCGCCTCGCTGACCGAACGGAATGGCATGTCAGTAGCTGAACTGCAGGAACTCGAGGAGATCAAGCTCCTCGTACTCAAGGGCTCGCAGACCGGCGTCCTGACGTACGCCGAGGTCGCGACCGCGCTCACCGAGGTCGACATCGACGACGGCGACATCGAGGAGCTCCACGCCTTCCTCGAGAAGTCCGAGATCGAGCTGGTCGAGGACGACCCCGCCCTCCAGCAGCAGGAGGACCGGGCAATCGATCGCCGCGACCGGCGCCGGGCGAAGAAGACCCAGATCGACCTGAAGCCGGACATGACCACCGATTCGCTTCAGCTCTTCCTGAAGGACATCGGCAAGGTCCGCCTGCTCACGGCCCAGGAGGAGGTGGATCTCGCCAAGCGGATCGAGCGGGGCGACCTCGACGCCAAGCAGAAGATGGTCGAGTCGAACCTCAGGCTCGTCGTCTCCATCGCCAAGAACTACCGAAACCAGGGACTGCCGTTCCTCGACCTGATCCAGGAGGGCACGCTCGGTCTCGTCCGGGCGGCCGAGAAGTTCGACTACCGCAAGGGGTTCAAGTTCTCGACCTACGCGACCTGGTGGATACGGCAGGCGATCGCGCGCGCCCTCGCCGACAAGGCGCGGACGATCCGGATCCCGGTCCACGTCGTCGAGAAGCTGAACAAGATCGGCCGCGCGGAGCGAAAGCTGGTCACGGAGCTCGGACGGGAGCCGACGCCCGACGAGATCGCCGAGGTCACCGGCATCGAGCCCGAGGAGGTCGACTCGATCAAGCGGTCGGCGCAGGCGCCGGTCTCCCTGGAGAAGCCGGTCGGCGACGAGGAGGAATCGGAGTTCGGGCAGTTCATCGCCGACGAGCGCGCCGAGTCGCCGTACGACCGCGCAGCCGAGATCCTCACGAAGGAGGCTCTGCGCGAGGCGCTGGAGAACCTCTCGTACCGCGAGCGGCGCGTGCTCGAGCTCCGCTACGGCCTCGGCGGCGAGCATCCGCGCACGCTCGACGAGGTCGGCCGGACGTTCAACGTGACCCGCGAGCGCATCCGGCAGATCGAGAACCAGTCGCTCAAGAAGCTGCAGTCGCTGGCCGAGGCCCAGAAGCTGCGCGACGTGGCCTAGGTTTTCCGCAGGTCACGGGCCGCCTGCGCCCGCCCTAAAGGCGCTCGATCGGGCGTCGATAACGCTCATATGTTCGACCTCGAGTCGGCGCTTCGCCGTGTCATCGAGGTGGAGGGCTCCGACCTCCACCTCAAGGTTCCCGCGCAGCCGCTGATCCGAGTGATGGGCTCGCTCGAGCCGATCCCCGACACCGACGAGCTCACGCCCCAGGACACCGAGGCGGCGCTGCGGGAGCTCCTGAAGGACCCCGCGAAGCTCGAGGAGTTCGCGCGCGAGCACGAGGTCGACTTCTCGTACAGCCTTCCCGGGCTCTCACGCTTCCGGGTCAACGCCTTCCGCCAGCGCGGCGTCGTCTCGCTGGTGTGTCGCGCCGTGCCGCACGAGATCCGCACGATCGAGCAGCTCGGGCTGCCCGAGGTGATCTCCGACATCGCCGACGAGGAGCGGGGGATCATCCTCGTGACGGGAACGACCGGCTCCGGAAAGTCCTCGACGCTGGCGGCGATGATCGACCAGATCAACCGCTTCCACTCGAAGCACATCGTCACCATCGAGGACCCGATCGAGTTCCTTCATCCCGACAAGCGGTCGGTGATCAACCAGCGGGAGGTCGGTCAGGACACCGCTTCGTTCAAGCGCGCCCTGCGGCGCGTGCTGCGACAGGACCCGGACGTGATCCTCGTGGGCGAGATGCGCGACGAGGAGACCGTCTCCACGGCCCTCTCGGCCGCCGAGACGGGGCACCTCGTTCTCTCGACGCTCCACACCGTGGACGCCCCGGAGACGATCAACCGCATCATCGACTTCTTCCCGCCGCACATGAACCAGCAGGTGCGCGCGATGATGGCCGGGACGCTCAAGGCGATCATCTCCCAGCGGCTCGTGCGCCGCGCCGACGGCGAGGGGCGGGTCGCGTGCTGCGAGATACTTCGCATGACCGGTCGGGTGCGGGAGATGATCATGAACCCGGCCGAGACGGGGAAGCTCGGTGACGTCGTCGCCGAGGGCGCGTACTACGGCATGCAGACCTTCGACCAGGCGCTGCTCGCGCATGTCCAGGCCGGGCGGGTGACGATGGAGGAGGCGCTGCGCAGCGCCACCAGCCCGCACGACTTCAAGCTCCTCGTCGCGTCGGACGGCCAGCGGTCCACCTCGGTCGACGCCCTGATGAGCTCCGCGGCGGCCGAGCCGGACCCGGCGCAGCCGGCCGCGTACTGAGCGGGACGTCGGCGGTCGTCACCGGAGGCTGAAGTCCTCCATCATCCCTCTGCGGGGCTATACTTCATTTCGTGAAGCATGACCTCGCAGCCGAGCGGGAGTTCAACGAGAAGTGCCCCGTTTGCGCGACGGCGGACGTCGTCTGCCAGAAGTGGACGGTGCTGGTGATCCGGGACCTGGCCGCCGGGTCCAGCCGGTTCTGCGAGCTCGAGCGGTCGCTGGCGGGGATCAGCCCCCGCACCCTGTCGCTGCGCCTGCGCGCGCTAGAGGAGGAGGGCATCGTCGAGCGGAGGACCTTTCCGGAGGTGCCGCCGCGAGTCGAGTACGCGCTCACGGAGAAGGGGCGCGCGCTGCTCCCGCTGATCGAGGACATGCGCAGCTTCGGCCGCGAGTGGC
This sequence comes from Actinomycetota bacterium, assembly GCA_019246335.1. Lineage (GTDB taxonomy): Bacteria > Actinomycetota > Thermoleophilia > Solirubrobacterales > Thermoleophilaceae > AC-37. The sequence goes on from JAFAQQ010000182.1 coordinate 3,155, forward strand.
TCCTGGCCGAGGACGGTCGGCGCGTGCCGGCCGCTGCGTGACGGCGGGACCAGGCCTCTCGCCACCCGGCTGACCTCGGCGCAGGAGCGCAGGACCCCGCGGCGAATGCTCCGCCATGCGAAATCGGGAGCTCCACGACGCGCTCCGCGAGTTCGCACTCGAGGCCGCAGCCCAGCTCACGACCGATGTCGACGCGGGGGCGGAGGTCGCCTACGACGTGGTCGAGGAGCCCGGCACCGGATCGGTCCTGTACCGGTACCAGCCGCTCACGCGGGAGTTCATCGACGGGCGATGGGACGTCCTGCGGACCGCGCCGTCCTGCAAGCGCGCGGCGGAGGCGCTCGGCAGCGGCGCGGAGCTGTACCTGCGGGTTCGCGGCGAGCCCGCCGCCGGGGACGCGGAGCCGGCGCTGCGCGCGATGCTCGATCGGCTGTACGAGGACGCCACGGACTTTCACTTTCCCGAGGAGCGATTCGCGCGCGTGTACGGAGAGGTCGAGCGGACGCTGTACGAGGACTCCGTGCGCACCGCGGTCGTCGCTGCGGTCGCCGGCCTGCAGCTCGAAAGCGACCGCGTGGACCTGGGCGCCGGGCTCGTCCTCGTCAGCGGAGAACGGATCGATGCGCCGTCCCAGGCCGTGTGGCCGAGCGCGCCCGAGGAGCGCGAGCGCGCCGAGGGCCCAAACGTCCTGGTGGCGCTCGAGCGCGACGAGGAAGCGGGCACGCCGCTGCCGGCGAGCGAGGCGCGGATCCGCTTCCGGCGCCTGATCACCGCCCTTCGATTGTTCAAGCGCGGTCGCGTCGCGCTCGGGGGGATTGGATGGGGACGCGCGGACGGCGGCGTCTGGCAACAGGTGCCCATCGCCTCATCCGGGCCGGGGCGCGGCGAGCCGTGGGTGCTGGCGGCGCGGGAGGAGCCAGAGCTGCGCGAGGTGTGCGAGCTTGTCTCGTCCGCACCCAACCTCGGCCGCGTCCGCTGGGCGCTGGCCCGGTTCGAGATGGGGTGTGAGCGCTCCTCCGACGTCGAGGCCCTATCCGACTACCTGCTCGCGCTCGAGTCGCTCCTCGACGTGACGGACGAGACCGGCCGCGCGAGCATGGGGCTTCGGCTGGCCGCGCTCTGCGCCGAGGAGGGCGAGCGCAAGGCGGTCCGGCGGCGTCTCGAGGCGGCCTTCGCGCTAGAGCGCGCCTTCATGTCCGGCGCGGTCGTCGATCCCGAGCTCGATGGAGCGGATGACGACATCCCGCCCGCGCACGTTCTCGTCGCGGAGCTCGAGCAGCATGCCCGGGCGCTCCTTCGCGACGTCGTCTGCGGCTACCTGTCGCCGGATCTGTGCTCGGTCGCGGACGACGTGCTGCTCGCCAGCTCGGAGCCGATCGAGATCCACGCGGCGGCGATCAAGCTCGACGAAGAGGAACATGAACACCGGCCGTCGGAGAACGTCGATCACCCGGCGTCAGATGAGGCCGATCACCCGGTATCGGAGGACGCCGATCACCCGGCGTCGATGAACCCCCGGCTGCCGGAGGGGCCCGGGACCGCCGCGGATCCCCGGTCGGCGGCGTGGGCCGTCGCCACCGCCCCGGGCCCGCGAACCAGGCGGGAGCAGCCGCCGCGGCACGAGCTCGAGCCGGAGCGCGATCCTGCCGGCGAGCCAACCCTTCACGGCAATGCTGCGGACCAGCTCGCCGATCCGGAGGCCGCGCTCGGCGCCGGCGTCACCCCGTCGGCGGACTGGGAGCTCGACGACGACCCGGCCAGCTACTCGGCGCCAATCTAGCTAACCCGCCCGGGTCACGCCCGGACCGCGTCCTCGGCGAAGAGGAAGCCGCACACGCGCGCGAGCCCCTCGAGGTCGTGAACGTCGTCGTCGAAGAGCGGCACCTCGATGAGCGGCTCGGCGCGCACCTCCCGGCGCAGGCGCCGCACGTTCTCGCGGTCGCGCTCGGCCACGCGCAGGTAGTCGGCGAAGTTGCGAGCGACCTTCCGGCCGAGCTCGTCGCCGAGCAACGCGCCCAGATCGGGCTCGACGTCGTCGGCGGAGGCGTCGACCCCGGTGACCTCGTGGACCCGGTTGACGATCGCGCCGTCGAACGGCATCCGAGACTCGCGAAGCCTCCGGCGGAAGGCGATCGCCTCGTCGACCGCGTCGGTTCGCGGTGAGGTGACCAGGAGGAACGCCGTCCGCGGGTCGGCCATCAGCTCGCCAACCCGCGTGGCGCGCTCGCGAATGCCGACCGCCATGTCGCCGAACACCCCGAAGAACTCCGACATGTCGCTCAGCAGGTCGCTGCCCGTGATCCGCTTCAGCATCCCGAAGATCAGCCCGGTCCCACGGCCCAGTGCCCGAACCCCGAACAGGCCCGGACGCAAGAAGAGCTGAAGCGAGCGCGAGTCGATGAATCGCGACAAGCGCTCCGGGGCGTCGAGGAAATCGAGCGCATTGCGCGTAGGCGGCGTGTCGAGGACCAGCAGGTCGTAGCGGCGCTCCTCGTGGAGCTCGTAGATCCGCTCGAGCGCCATGTACTCCGTGGTCCCCGCCACCGCGGTGGACAGCTGCTGGTAGATGCGGTTGCCGAGGATCGCGTCGCGCGTGGCCCGGTCGGGGGCGCGACGCTCGATGAGCTCGTCCCAGGTGCGCTTTGCGTCGAGCATCATCGCCCAGAGCTCCCCACGCATCTCGATGCCGTGGCGCTCGAACAGCTCGGGCTCGATCCTCCGCTCCTCGTTGGCCAGCTCCGAGAGTCCGAGCGAGCTGGCGAGCCGCTTCGCCGGATCGATCGTGAGCACCGCGACCTTGAGGCCGCGGCTGGCCATCCCCATGGCGATAGCCGCGGACGTCGTGGTCTTCCCGACGCCACCCGCGCCCGCGCAGATGCACACGTGCCGCCCCTCGATCAGCTCCGCGACGCTCACGTCCGCCGCTCCAGCTCGCCCGACAGCCGTTGCCACTCCGCGAGACCGAGATCGGGCTGGAACAGGTAGGGCAGGGTGACGACCTCACCATCGAGCTCCGCCCGCAACCGGCGCAGCTGCGCGCGCTGCGCCCGCGCTCGGTGGTGCTCGGAGACGGCCGCACGCAGCGCCGCCGCGACCGCCGGCGCGCCGTGGGCCCCGTCGATCGCCTCGATCGCGTCGGCGTCTGCCCGGCTAAAGCGCTCGGGCAGCATCGCGTTCATCACGGTGAGGTCGAGCTCGAGACCCATCTGACGCCGAAGCGCCTCCGCGAACTCGACCGTCTCCACGACCGGCATCTCCTCGGGGAGCGCCACCGCCAGCACTCCGGTCTGGCCGCGGTCGCGCAGGAACGCGTCGATCATCTCCGCCTTGCGCCTGACCGGGCCGACACGCGCGATGTCCGCGAACGTGCGCGGCGTCCGCAGCGCCCCGAGCCCGTGCCCGGTCGCCTGCATGTCGACCACGACGAGGTCGTACGGGGAGTCCGAGCCCCGCCTTCGTTCGAGCTGGGCCAGCTCCCAGACCTTGCCGATGGTCGCCATCTCACGCAGGCCCGGGGTCGCCGCCGCGAGATAGTCGAAGATCCGGTTGTGAAAGAGGAGGCTCGCGAGCCGCCGCGAGCCGATCTGGTCCACAAGGAACTCCTCGAGCGACTTGTCCGGGTCGATGGAGATGCCGAACAGCCGCGGCGCGAGCTCCGTCTCGCGAAAGCCCGCCCCCTCCCGGCGGAAGGCGTGCGACATGCGCTCCTGCCGCGCCACCTCGCAGACGATCGTGCGCTTTCCGCTGCGGGCAGCCGCGAGGCCGACCGCGGCCGCGACGGTCGTTCGGCCCACCCCTCCCTTGCCCGCGACGAACACCAGGCGCTTCTCGAGCAGCCGCTGCATCTGAAGGAATCTTCCCTGCTCATACGAATACGCAGTGGCACATGGGGTTCTTCGAGCGAAAGCCGAGTGCAATGCAACAGCAGACTCCGTCCGTCACCCCCGCCCCCGTCGAGCCGTCCGGGCTCGAGCACACGGGCGCCCAGGTAATCGCGTTCGCCAACCAGAAGGGGGGCGTCGCGAAGACCACCACGACGCTCAACCTCGCGGCGGCTTTCAGCGAGAAGGGCCACCGGGTGCTGTGCGTGGACATGGACCCGCAGGGCAACCTGACGATGAGCCAGGGCATCGATCCCGACTCGCTCGAGGTCTCGATGTACGACGTGCTCGTGCACCACACCTCGATCCGCGAGGTCATCCGGCGGCGCGAGGTGGATGTGGCCTGCGCCTCGATCGACCTGGCGGGCGCGGAGATCGCGATGTCCACCCAGATCGGCCGCGAGCGCTCGCTGGAGAAGGCGCTGGCGCCGATCAAGCCCGACTACGACTTCATCTGCATCGACACGCCGCCGAGCCTGGGTCTCCTCACGATCAACGCGCTGACCGTCGCGAGCAAGGTGATCGTCCCCGTGCAATGCGAGTATCTGTCGATGAGGGGGCTGATCCAGCTCCAGAACACCCTGTCGATGATCCGCGAGAACCTGAACCCGAACGTCCAGATCGAGGGCATCCTGCCCACTCTGGTCGACACGCGGACGGTGCACGCGAAGGAGGCGATCGAGCTGCTGGAGGAGAACTTCGGCGATCGCGTCTTCGCCTCCCGGATCACGAAGACCGTGCGGTTTGCGGAGGCGCCGGTCAAGGGCATGTCGGTGCTCAAGTACGACCCAGATGGGAAGGCGGCATATGCCTACCGAGAACTCGCCCGGGAGGTCCTCGAGAATGGCAAGCGGTAAGCGAGCCAGCATGCGGGAGGGCCCCCTCGCGGCCCTGTTCCGCAGGACGGACGAGGAGGGCGCCGAGGACCGGCAGGAGCCGCCCGCCCGCGGGTCCGCCGCAGCCGGCCGCGCTTCCGAGGCGCGCGCGGACCGCGAGCAGCGCGGATCGGGCCGCCCCGCGCAGGAGCGGCTCCGCGACGTCTTCTCGTCGGAGATCCCGCACAACATCATGGAGCGGGAGCCGGCGAACGCCGGCGGAGACCGCCCGCGCTACGGGCGTGAGGCGCCCGTGGCCCCCTCGGCGCCTCAGGTCCAGAACCCGGTGCTACGGGTGGTCGGCGTCGGCGGCGCGGGGGTGAACGCGGTCAACCGCATGATCGAGGCCGGGGTCGCCGGCGTCGAGTTCATCGCGATCAACACCGACCTCCAGTCGCTGCAGCAGTCGAGCGCGGACGTGACCGAGCACATCGGCGGCGAGGTCACGCGCGGTCTGGGCTCCGGTTCGGATCCGTCGCTGGGCCGCCAGGCGGCGCTCGACTCCTACGACCAGGTCAAGGCGTGCCTCAAGGGCTCCGACATGGTGTTCATCGCCGCCGGGGCCGGCGGAGGGACGGGCACCGGCGCGGCTCCCGTGGTGGCGCGCGTCGCCCGCGAGGTGGGCGCGCTCACGGTGGGAATCGTCACCAAGCCGTTTGCGTTCGAGGGCTCGCGGCGGGCGGAGCAGGCCGAGCGCGGCGTCGAGGACCTCGCGCAGGAGGTCGACACGCTGATCGTCATCCCGAACTCCCGGCTCCTGTCGGTGCTCGACAAGCGCGTGTCGATGGTCGACGCGTTCCGGATGGCCGACGACGTCCTGCGCCAGGGAGTCCAGGGGATATCCGACCTCATCACGCTTCCCGGCCTCATCAACCTCGACTTCGCGGACGTGCGGACGATCATGTCCGACGCCGGGCACGCGCTGCTCGGTATCGGCATGGGGGTCGGTGAGCAGCGCGCCATGGAAGCCGCCACCCACGCGGTCGCGTCGCCGCTCCTCGAGACCTCGGTCGAGGGAGCGCGGTCGATCCTGCTGTCGATCACCGGCGGCCGTGACCTCTCGCTCTTCGAGGTGAACGAAGCCGCACGCGCGGTGGCCGAGGCGGCGCATCCCGACGCCAACATCATCTTCGGCGCGATGATCGACGAGCGGGTCGACGACCAGGTGTGGGTCACAGTCGTGGCGACCGGGTATGGCGACCGCCCGCTGCCGCCGATGGCCAGCGTGCGGGAACCGGCCGGCGTCGCCGCACGCGAGGCCGACCGCGAGCCGCGCGTCTCACGCGGCCCTAGCCTGGGCGAGAACGGCTCGATGCTCGACGACGTGGACGTTCCCGAGTTCATCCCCCGCCGCTGATCTCGAGGCTGCCAGCCATCGGCTGACATCGTCATCGGGTCTCGGCTTGGCCCACCAAGCCTTTGACCCTGCTTCCTCGTCATCCTCGGTTTTCGCATCGAGATCCGCGCCGGCGACGTAGCATCGCCGCCATGAGAGGAGTGGTGGCCGCGGGGCATCCCCTCACCGCCGAGGCCGGGGCGTGGGCTCTCCGCGAGGGCGGAAACGCCGTGGACGCCGCGGTTGCGGCGATGCTGATGTCGTTCGTGGCCGAGTCGCCGCTGACGGGCCCCGGGGCCGGAGGCTTCATGCTCGTCCACACCGCCTCGGGCGAGAACCACCTGCTCGACTTCTTCGTCGCGGCCCCCGGCCTTGGGCTGAGCGGTCGAGCGCCCGCGGCGCTCGAGCCGATCGACGTCCATTTCAGCGCGGAGGCCGTCCAGGTCTTCAACATCGGGGCCTCGTCGTGCGGGGTCTACGGCACGCCCCGCGGTGCGGCCGAGGCGCTCGATCGCTTCGGCACGATGCCGCTGGCCACACTGGTCGAGCGACCCGCGCGCGCCGCCCGGGAGGGCGTCGAGCTAACGCCGATCGGCGCCAGCCTCCTGGTGATCCTGGGGCCGATTCTGACCTCCACCGCGGAGGCGAAGGCGATCTATGCGCCGGAGGGCCGCCTGCTCGAGCTGGGCGAGCGCGTTCGCCTGCCCGAGGTGGGCGATCTGCTCGAGCGCCTCGGCGCCGAGGGACCCGACTTCCTGTACGAGGGCGACGTCGCCGCGACCGTGAGCGAGTGGGTGCAGGACCGCGGAGGTCTGATCAGCGAACGCGACCTCTCCGAGTACGCGGTGGTCGAGCGCGAAGCGGCGCGCGCCGGGTACCGCGGCCGCGAGGTCCTGACCAACCCACCGCCGTCGTCTGGGGGCATCCTGATCGCGTACTCGCTCGACCTGCTGGAGCGTGTCGGTTACCGGGGAGACGTCCGCACGCTCGTCGAGGTCATGGACCGCACCAACAAGGCGCGGACCGATGAGTTCGCGCACGGCCTGCAATCCGAGGGCTACCTCGAGCGGTTCCTTCACAAGGAGGCCCTCGAGCGAGCGGCGACCGACATCGGCTCGCGGCTCGGGTCGACCACGCACATCTCGGTGCTGGACGCCGACGGCGCGTGCGCCTCGGTCACCTGCTCGAACGGCTCGTGCTCCGGCGTGGTCGTGCCGGGGACCGGGGTCCACCTCAACAACATGCTCGGGGAGGAGGACCTGAATCCCGGCGGCTTCCACCGGCACGAGCCCGGCCGCCGGATCCCGAGCATGATGGCTCCGACCGTGGTCCTCCGCGACGGGCGTGCCGAGGTCGCGCTTGGGTCCGCCGGGTCCAACCGGATACGGTCGGCCATCCTGCAGACCATCCTCGGCGTGGTCGACGACGCCCTCCCCGCACAGCGCGCTGTCGATCGCCCGCGCGTGCACTGGGAGGGTCGCGTCGTGGAGGCCGAGCCGGGCGTGGACGAGCAGGCGCTCGCGGCCTTCGAACGAGATGGGTGGACCGTGCAGCGGTTTCGCGAGCGGAACCTCTACTTCGGCGGCGTCCAGGCGGTTGCGCGCGACCCCGTCACCGGCGAGCTCTCCGGCGGCGGCGATCCGCGCCGCGGGGGCGCGGCGGTCGTGGTCGACGACGCCTCCGACCCGGTCCCGTAAGAATCCCCGCTTGATGAGGGCCGTATCGCTCGCCATTGGGCTCGCCGCCGCGGCGTCGCTCGCCGCCGGGTGCGGCGGGACCGCCGGCGACCTGCTCGCGCTGGAGGTGTCCGGTGGGGCGGGCGACGTCCACGATCGGATCCGCGTGACCGACGACGGGCGCGCCAGCTGCAACGGGGGGATGCTCGCGCCCATACCGAACAGCCAGCTCCTCGCCGCGCGCGAGGACAAGCGACTGCTGCGGCCGCTCGCCCAGCAGGGGGTGACCTTCCCCGGCGCGATCGCCGGAGCGCGGAACTTCGTGGCTCGCTCGCAGGACGGCACCGTGACCTGGAGCGAGGGGGCGCCGCGGATCCCGACGGCGGTCGGGCGGACGACGCTCCTGATAATCGAGCTCGAGCGCCAGATCTGCCACTAGCGCGCGCGTCGGCCTAGAGGCGGACCTTCCCGTTGGAGCGGGCCAGCTCGCTCGTGCGCTCCGCCTGCTCGATCCGCTGCTGCGCCAGCTCGAACAGCTCCGCGACCACCCGCAGCCGGGCGGACTCCGACCGCTCCTCTAGCAGCGCCTGCTTCGGTGCGGGCGAGAGCTCGATCGTGGCGGCCATCCCGTACGCGCCCAAGCCGGCGAGCTCCTGCCCCCCGGGGCGCTCGTCGGTGACCTGCTCGACCAGGTCCGCGTAGCGATCGTGGGCTTCCGCCAGCAGCTCCGGGTCGGGCTCCTCCTCGTCGTCGTCCAGGAACTCGACCTCACCGGCGGGATACGGCAGATCCTCGATGCGGCGAACGAGTCTGAAGGGCCGCTCGCCGCGGGCGAGGATGTTCATGCGCCCGTCGTCCATCCGGTCGAGCACCTGTGAGACGCGCGCCGAGCAGCCGATCTCCCGGAGCCCGTCGTCTGACAGCCAGACGATCCCGAACTCGGACTCGTGCTCCAGGCAGTTCCCGATCATCAGCTTGTAACGGTCCTCGAAGATGTGCAGCGGGACGACCTCGTGCGGCAGCAGGACGAGCCCGAGCGGGAACAGCGGAACGCTTGCCGCGCGGTCCTCCATTGGATTGCAGCGTAGGTGAGAGCTGCGTCTCGCGTCCGGGCTCGCGCGCGGAGGGGATCGTGCGCCGCCGCGAGCGCTTACGCCGGGGCCCGCGCGGAGACGAGCAGGTTGTAGAAGATCGCCGGCGGCAGCCGGGGCTCGAGCACGGCGGTGTCGAGCTCCTTGAGCGCGAGATAGCCCCGGTGCGCCCAGTGGAACCACAGGGTCGGGATGTCGTCCTTCTCGGCCGTCGACTCGAGGGTGCGGTTCATCCAGCCGAACCACCCCGCAACGAGCTCCTCGCCGGTCACGCGGACGTCCTCGAACCCAGCTCGCCCGGCAATGCCGGCCAGCTGACCGGGCGTGAAGGCGTGGACGTCCACGACGTGCTCGAGCCAGTGCTCGCCCGCCTGGTGGTCGTCGTCGAACTCGACGCGCGGCCGCGCCCCGATCAGCACTCGCCACGCCGGCGCGACCGCGAGTGCGGCGCGCTTGGGAAGCGATGCGAGGCGGTCGCCGTAGCGAGAGGGCTCCCCGCAGAATGCCAGCCGAGCGCCGGGGCGGAGCACGCGACGGAACTCGCGGAAGGCGGCATCGAGGTCGGGGAGGTGGTGCAGCACGGCGTGGCCGAACACGAGGTCGAACGAGCTGTCGTCGAAGGGAAGGTCCGCGGCCTCGCAGCGGACGGTCTCGACCGGGAGCCCCAGCTGCCCGGCCGAGGCATCGAGCTCGTCGAGCATGCCCTGCGAGATGTCGGTCGCGACGGCCGAGTCGACCACGCCGGCCCGGAGCAGGTTGAGCGAGAAGTAGCCCGTGCCCGCGCCGATCTCGAGCGCCCTCCCGAGCCGGCGCCCGTCCTCGCCGAGGGCCCGGCGCAGCTTCCCGAGCACCTGCGCGCGACCCTGCTCGCCGTACGAGATGCCCCACTTGCTGTCGTAGTCCCCCGCTGCGACGTCGTGATAGCGGGCGTTGTGCTCCTTGATCTCCTCAGCCGAGGCAGCCGGCGGCATGGCGCGGGCAAGATAGCGAGCCGGTTCGGGCCCGCCGGCGCCCGCTATCCTCGCGCGCCGCTTGGCGGCGCCTGCGACCTACACGCAGCAGGACCAGCCGGCGGGGGTCCCGCCCCTCTCGCTGACCGGCGAGCGCACGCTCCCCGACGTCCCCGCCGAGAACTACTGGTATCGCCGCCACCTGGCGGTCTATCGGTGGGTGGCCGAGCGCGTGCGGGGCCTCGAGGTCGTAGACATGGCCTGCGGCGAGGGATATGGCGCCGCGGTGCTGGCCGAGCGCGCGGCCGTCGTCACCGGGGTGGACGCCAACCCGGAGGCGCACGAGCACGCGCGCCTCAAGTACTCGCGCCCTGGCGTTCGCTTCGTGCGGGAGCTCGTGGAGGAGTACGGCGAGCCGTGCGACGCCGTCGTATTCCTGCAGACGATCGAGCACCTCCGCGATCCGGGGGCCGTGCTGCGGCACTTCCGTTCGATTCTGCGGCCAGGCGGCCACGCATACGTGTCGACCCCCAACGTCCTGACGCTCGCACCGCCCGGCGCGGAGAAGTCGGACAACCCGTGGCACCTTCGCGAGTACCGCGCGGAGGAGTTCCGCGAGCTGTGCGCCGGCAGCTTCGACCACGTCGAGCTGTACGGCGTGTTCCACGCGCGCAAGCTCCGCTTGCACGAGTGGGCGATCGACCGCGGCTGGGACGAGCTGCATCGCGCGCTCGGCATAACCGATCGCTTCTACGGCCGGTTCACTCCGGCGATCGGCGAGCGGGACTTCGCGCTCCGGCAGGGTCCGCTCGACCGCGCGCTCGATTTCGTGGCGGTCCTGCGGTGAGCCTGGCGCGCGGGCGCGACCGCGGCGAGCTCGCCCTCGTCCTCCACAGCCACATGCCGTACGTCGAGGGCTTCGGGACGTGGCCGTTCGGCGAGGAGTGGCTGTGGGAAGGGCTGGCATCGGTCTACCTGCCGCTGCTCGGAGCCCTGCGCGACGCACCGGTCACGCTCGGCCTCACCCCGGTCCTCTGCGACCAGCTCGAGGCGCTCGAGGGCGATGCGGGCGATCGCTTCGTCCAGTTCCTGCGCGACGTCCGCGCCGAGATCCACGCCGAGGACGCCGCCGGCCTGGAGCGGGGAGGAGAGCACGAGCTGGCCGCGGAGGTGCGCCGCGCCGCCGCGGACTACCGCGAGGCCGACCGCGTCTTCTCGGAGGTTCTCCACCGCAGTGTGCTGCCGGCGTTCTGCGACCTCGCCGCGCACGCGCCGCTCGAGCTGTGGACGAGCACGGCGACGCACGCGGTCCTCCCCCTGATCGCCACCGATGCCGGCCTGCGCCTGCAGGTGGGGAGCGGGATCGCGTCCCACGAACGCCGGTTCGGCGAGAGCTTCGGCGGCGGGTTCTGGCTGCCGGAGTGCGCCTACCGCGACGGCCTCGAGCGCGAGCTTGCCGAGTACGGGGTCCGTGCGTTCTGCGTCGACCAGACGGCCGCGCTCGGGAGGGGGTCGCTCGACCACCTCGAGCCGATCGCGACGCCGGCGGGCCCGGTGGCGGTGCCGATCGACTGGGAGCTCATCTCCCTGGTCTGGGACCCGAAGGGCTACCCGGCGCACCCGGGCTATCGCGACTATCACGGACGCACGATCCACGACCTGCGCCCGTGGAACAACGGCGGCGAGCCCTACCGGCACTGGGAGGCGCTCGTGCTCGCGCGGCGCCACGCGCGGGAGTTCGTGGCGCGCGCCGCCGCCAGGCTCGACGCGTACCGCTCCGACCGCGGGCGCCCAGGGCTCCTCTGCTGCGCGCTCGACACCGAGCTGCTCGGCCACTGGTGGTACGAGGGCATCGCCTGGCTCGAGTTCGTGATCGACGAGGCGCGGCTCCAGGGCGTGCCCCTTGCGACCCTTCCGGATGCCCTGGAGCGCATCAGCCCCGTCGATCGCCGGCTGAGAGACTCGACCTGGGGCAAGGACAAGGACCTGTCGACCTGGGACTCCGCGCGGGTTGCCGAGATCTGCTTCGCCGCCCGCCGGGCCGAGCTGCGGACCGTCGCGGCCGCCGCCGCCACGCGATCGCGGGCGCCCGCGCTAGGTCGCGCGGTGCGCGAGCTGCTCGCCCTGCAGGCGAGCGACTGGGCCTTCCAGGTCACCCACGAGCTGGCCGCCGACTACCCGCTGACGCGCGTCCGGGCGCACGCCCATCAGCTGGACGAAGCGCTCGAGGCTCTGAAAGACTCCGGGTCTGTGGCCGGCGCGGCGCTGCGCAACCTGGCGCCCGAGGTCGATCTCAGCCCGCTCTTCGCACCTTAGATGACCGATCCCAAACCCCTGCACCCCTGGATGCGGCTGCAAATCGTCGCTGGGCGTGCGTCCTCGGGCTCGTCCATGCATTCATGCATGAACTTCGCCCTGCGTCCTTCGCCAGCTCGATTTTCGCCGCCCCAGGGGCACACGGATTCGGAA
>JAFAQQ010000200.1 GCA_019246335.1 Actinomycetota bacterium
CTCCGAACGGCGACAGGCTGAAGGACACCGCCACCTTCGCGTTCACGCTGCCGCGCGGTGATCGCGTGACGCTCGACGTCGACGACGCGCAGGGCGACAGGATCCGACGGCTGCTCGACGGCGCGCCTTTGGGCCGCGGCCGCCACGCCTTTCGCTGGAACGGACGCGCCGATGACGGGACCGTCCCCCGCGACGGCCACTACTTCCTGCGGGTCGTGCTGCGCGACCAAGGCCGCGCCGTCACGAGCCCGACCGCGGTCGTGCTCCTCACGCACCCCCCGCGCCCGCGGATCGTCTCGGTCTCGCCCCGGCTCGCGCTGGCGCGTCGCCCCGCGCCAGTCACCGTGAGGTTCGTGGGTCCCGCCGGGTTCCCGCCCGTGCTCCGGATCTGGCGGACGGATCGCACACCGGCCGTGCCCGTCGCGGCCGTCGTGGGGCGAGCCCGCCAGCACGCCCTTCGTTTCGGCGGGCGGGTCCACGGCCATCCGCTCCCGGCCGGTGACTACTCGGTCTCGGTCACCGTGCGCAATCCCGCGCTCGTGACCGGCTCGTTTCCGCCGCACCTTCCTCCGACCCGCGCCGAGGCGCTGCCGGGCACCGGCTTCACGGTCCTCGGCACGGTCGCCGCGGGCCCGCTCGAGCCGGTGGCCGCCGGCTCGACGGTGCGCGTCGCGGTCGAGGGGGGCGGGGACAGGGTGAGCTGGCGCCTGCGCCCGCTTGGCTCGTCTCGCGTGGTGGCGCAGGGCGACGCGCGGGGCCCCAAGGTCGGGGTTCGCGTCCCCCCGAACGCGACGACCGGCGCCTACGTCGTGCTGATCACGGCCGGGGGGCGCACCGCGCGGGTCCCACTGGCCGTCCGTGCGCCGCGTCCGCGGCGCGTCCTCGTGGTCCTTCCGGCGATCACGTGGCAGGGCGCGAACCCGGTCGACGACGACGCCGACGGGTTCGCCGACACGCTGTTCACCGCCTCGTCGATACCGCTCGCGCGACCGTTCGCCTCGGGCCGGCTGCCGGCCCAGCTGCAGACCGCAACCGCACCGATGCTGGCGTTCCTCGCGCGCCGGAAGCTCCTTTACGACTTGACCACGGACCTCGCGCTCGCCCGCAACCACCCGCCGCTGCTCGGCGGCCACAGCGGAGTCCTGCTGATCGGGCCGGAGACGTGGACGACGGCGGCCCTTGCCGCCCGGCTCGAGGGGTTCGTCCGCGGCGGAGGGCGCGTGGCGAGCTTCGGAGTCGATTCCCTCCAGCGCGCCGTTCTGCTCACACGCTCGGTGTTGAGCAACCCGAGCGGCGCGACGCCCACGGACTCGTTCGGGGAGCCTTTGGCGCCGCCGGTGGCCGGGTCAGCCGCGTCGCTCGTCGCGAGCTCCGATCGGGTCGGCCTCTTCGAGGGCACGACCGGCGTGGTCGGACCGGTTAGGCTGACGCAACCGTCACGTGGGCTGCCGCGCGGGGCTCGGCTCCTGGCGGCCGCCGCCCGGAGCGGCCAGGCCTCGTCGCTCCTCGCCTACCGTCTCGGCCGCGGGATGGTCATCCGGTTCGGGACAGCGGAATGGCCTCACCTCCTGGAGTCGTCGCCGGCCGTCGCCAAGATCACCGATAGGGCATGGGCGCTCATCTCGCGCTAGCGCTGACGCCCGCCGCCGTCCCGGCCGCGGTGAAGGGGCTCGGAGTGGTCGTCGCCGCCTCAGCCGCCGCGGGAGCGTTTGCGCTGCCCACCGCACGCGACCGCGCGGTGTCCGCGGCCGTCGGGCTCGCGCTGACGCCGATCCTGGTCGTGGGGGAGCTCTGGGGCTCCGAGCAGGTCCGCCACCTGCGCGACCATCCCGCCACGGCCGTCGCCGCGACTGCCGCCGGGCTCGCCGTGGTCGCGGCGCTCGCGTTCGTCTTCAGGCGCAGGCCGTCGCTGTTGCCTCTCCTGGTGGTCGCCGCCCTCCCCGTGCGGATACCGGTCGCCACCGGGGAGACCTCGAACTTCCTGCTGGTCCCGCTCTATCTGGTCGTGGCGGGCGGCGTCGTGGCGTACGCGCTCGAGGAGCTGTGGCGGCCCTCGCGCACGGCGGTGGCCACCCTCGCCAACGGCGGGAGCGCCCCGTGGCGGGAGCGCTCGCCGGGGCGCCTGGAGCTCGCGCTGCTGGCGTTCATCGTCCTCTACTCGGTCCAGTCGATCTACTCGCGCGACTTCGAGCAGGCGGTGAAGAACGTCGCCTTCTTCTACGTTCCTTTCGCGCTGCTCCTCAAGCTGCTCACGACCGTTCGCTGGTCGCGCCGGCTCGCGGTTCAGTGCTTCGGGCTCGCCGCGCTGCTCGCCCTCGTCTTCGTTGGGATCGGCTTCGTCGAGTACGCCACGCGGCACCTTCTCTGGAACCGCAAGGTGATCGCGTCGAACGAGTTCCAGTCGTACTTCCGGGTGAACTCCCTCTTCTTCGACCCGAACATCTACGGCCGCTTCCTTGCGGTCGTGATGGTCGGGCTGGCGGCGGCCCTGCTCTGGGCGCGAAGGACCCGCGACGTCGCGGTGACGCTCGCCGCGCTCGCCCTCCTGTGGGCGGGCCTCATCCTCACCTTCTCCGAGACCAGCTTCGCGGCGCTGCTGGTGGGCCTGGCGGTTCTCGCCTGCCTGCGCTGGAACCCCCGTGTGATCGGCCTCGCGATCGGCGGGTGCGCCCTCGTCGCCGCGGCGGTCTTCCTCGTGGGGCGCGGCTCGGTGCACGTCAACGCGAGCCACCAGTCGCTCAACACGTCGTCGAGCGGCCGCGCGACGCTGATCCGCGGCGGACTGTCGATGTTCGTACACAGACCTTTGTGGGGCTTCGGCTCGGGGTCGTTCGCCACGGTGTTCCGCCAGCGCGAGCGGGTGGGGTCCCCGGAGGCCGCCACGGCCTCGCACACCACGCCGGTCACGGTCGGTGCGGAGCAGGGGCTGATCGGGCTCGTGGCGTACGGGGCGGTCCTGCTTGCCGCATTCCGGCTGCTGCTCGGGAGGCTCGAGCCTCTGCGAGGCCGCTCTCCGCCGCGCGTACTGGTGTGGCGCGCGTTCGTCGTGGCTGCGTTCTCCGCTCTCGTCTTCCACACGCTCGGCTACGCGGCCTTCCTGGAGGACCCGATCGCGTGGACCCTGCTGGCGGCGGCGATCGTGCTCGCAGGAGAGGCACTGCCGGCCTCCGAGACCGCGCCTGTGGAGACCGCGCCCGCGGCGCCGGAAGTGGCGAGCGGAGCCCGACCCCGCTAATACACTCTTCCGCTTGCTCTCGTCGGTCCCGGCGAGGGCGGTCGGCCACTGCCCCAGCCGGAAGGGGCGAGCCAGAACGGCAATGGAGACCGAGGTCAACGCGCAGCGCGCAGCATTCGCCGGGCCGCCGGCGCCGGGCCGTCAGCCCACGCCCGGACGACGGGAGTCACCCGTGATGCGGCGCCTGCTGCTCGGCGCGACCCTGCTCTACGTGGGCGCGACCGCGCTGGCCGTGGCGCTGTTCGGCCACCTGCTGCTCTCGCGGGACGTCGTCTTCGTGTGGCTGATGGGCGGCCTCCTGATCCTGTCCCTCAACAACCCGCGCCGCTGGGTGCGCGGCATGGTCGTCGACTGGCTGCCCTTCATCGTCTTCCTGTTCGCGTACGACTACGCCCGCAGCATCGCCGACACCACGGGGATCGGCGCGCACTACCACCCGCAGATCGACATCGACCGCTTCCTGTTCGGAACGCCGATCCCGACGATCTGGCTCCAGCACCACTTCTACCACCCGCCGCACGCCGCGGTCTACGACTACGCCGCCTGGGTCGTCTACCTCACTCACTTCTTCGGCACCCTCACCCTCGCCGCGATCCTGTGGCGCTTCGCCTATCCGATGTTCAAGAAGTGGCGGACGCTCGTGATGTGGCTCTCGGCGGCAGGGTTCACGACCTACGTGCTCTTCCCGGCGTCCCCGCCCTGGCTGGCCTCGCAGCGGTTCCTGATCGGGCACATAGAGAAGATCAAGGACCAGATGTTCACCCACACGGGCACGAAGGCGATCACCTCGGCGGTCGAGAACAACTGGGTCGACAAGGTGGCGGCCGTGCCGTCCCTCCATGCCGCATTCCCGTTCATGATGATGCTGCTGTTCTGGAACCGCGGGTGGAAGTGGCGGATCGGATTCGCGGCGTACTCGCTCGCGATGGGGCTCACCCTCGTCTACACGGGCGAGCACTACGTGGCCGACGTCCTCTTCGGGTACCTCTACGCTGGCGTCACCTTCGCGCTCGTGACCCTCTACTGGCGACGCAAGGCGACCAGGCAGGCGGCGGCACGGTCGGCCGAGCGTCATGGCGCGCGCGCGCCCGTACCCGCGCCGGCCGCGGTGTCGGCGGGCGAGCCAGTCGCATAGCGACCGGACCGCGCAGCCGCCGATCTATCCGGAGCACCTCCGTCCCTTGCGCACGAGCCTGTCGAAGGCGAACCGCGTCGCGACCCGGGCCCGGCCGGCCCGCCGCAGCGTGACCGTGGTGTAGTTGCCCGGCCCAACCTCCACGCAGCCGCTCCCCTGCGTCACCGCCCAGTACTGCGAATAGTGCAGGCGCATCGTGAACCGGCCGGGCCGGGCGGCATCGATCGTGAACGAGTCGGGAGTCGCCCCGGTCAGCTTTCCGGGCCCGGACAGAAGCGGCGTGGCGCGAAGCACGCGGTAGAGCTTCCAGTGACGGTCCTGCCACACCAGCCGTAGGAACGGGAGGCGATTCTCCACCATGAGGTCGGTCTCGACCACCGAGGCGAAGTCCGACGGAGCATCGGAGAGGGCCACGTACTGGACGGCACTGCGGTCGAGCCATCTGCGGTAGCGCTCGGGCGTGACGACCGTGCCGTAGTACAGGGCGTCGTACTTCTGGTCGAGCTGGCGCTCCCACCCGCGCGCTAGCTCGTGCCGCTCGCCCACGTACACGCCCTCCCAGTGGTTGCGCGTCGGGGGGATCTCGAGGCGGATCGGGCTCGTGAGGTGCCGGTCGAGGTAATCGTTGAGAGGCCGGTAGTAGGCGGCGTCGGTGCCGCGACCGCCGGCGTCCGGGATGTCCCGGAGGACGTCGTGGAGCGGCCACCACAAGAGGAACGGGAGCGTGAGCGCGAGGAACAGCCGCCTCCCGTTCCACAGAGCGGCGGCGAAGAGCGGCGCCCCCACGATCGTCCCGAGCCGGTTCACGTTTCCGCCCAGCTGGGACGGGATGAGCAGCGCGTAGAGGCCGAGGACGAGGTAGGCGAGCAACCCGACGTGTATCAGCCGCTCCGAACGGCGGACCGTGATCCACCCGAGCAGCACGAAGACCACCAGCTGGAGGAAGCTCCTGAACGGGTAGGCGAAGGTGCCGCCCTCGCGGAACGCGTACTGCAGGACCAGCGCTGGGCCAACCGCGGCGGCGGCCATCAGGAACGCCCACGGACTGCGCGAGACCAGCAGCCAGCTACCCGCCAGCAGCGCGAGGAACAGCCCGGCAAGGGGGCTGCCGAGCGCGCACGCGGCCGCCGCAAAGCACGCCAGGAGGTAGCGCGAGCGCATGGCGAGGTAGACCGCCAGCACGCCGAAGAGGAGGCCGACCTGGAAGGCGATGCGGCCGATGAGCAGGCTGGAGGCAGCGGTGAGCGCAAACAGCACGCAGGCCACGCGCCCCGCGCCCCCGTAGCGGGGCACGAGGGCGCGCTCGAGCACGACCACCGCCGCCACCGTGCACAGAGCACCCACCA
>JAFAQQ010000111.1 GCA_019246335.1 Actinomycetota bacterium
CCGCCATCTGGGGCGGGTTCGCCGCGACCATCGGAGGGACCCTCGCGAACGACTCCGGCACGGTCATGTTCGAGGCCGGCCTGCTGATGCTGCTGCTGGCCACCGGATACGCGCGCTCGCGTCCGGATCCGGCCGCCGAGGACGCCTCCCGGGCGCCGTTGACAGCGACTGAAATCCGAGGTGCCAGACGGGAGATCGTCCATTAGGATGGCTCGGTGCGCGTAGCGCTCGTCTCCCCGTACTCGTACACGTACCCGGGAGGGGTGGGCAGGCACGTCGAGGCCCTCGCCCGCGAGCTCATCGGGCGCGGGGACGACGTGCGGCTCTTCGCCCCGTACGACCCCGACGACAGGCGAGCCCGGGCGATGCACCGCGGCGCCCGTCCGGAGCGAAGAGCCGCTCCGCCCTACCTCGTCTCGCTTGGCCGGACGATCGGCATCCCCGCGAACGGGGCGGTGTCGAACCTGTCGTTCACGCCGCACGGCGTCGCCACGATCGGGCGCGAGCTCCGCGACGGCGGGTTCGACGTCGTGCATGTCCACCAGCCGAACGCTCCCGCCATGAGCTGGGTCGCGACCGAGGCGGCCCGCGTGCCGCTGGTCGGGACCTTCCACACATACGCCACCAACCCGGTCGTCGAGAGGACGGTGTCAAGCGTTCTCGGCGCGCGGCGCGTCTACCAGAAGCTGCACGCCCGCATCGCCGTCTCCGAGGCTGCGCGGTGGACGGCCATGCGCTGGTACGGCGGCCACTACGAGGTCATCCCGAACGGAGTGGACCTCGACGCCGCGCCCGCGGGCCCGAAGCCGCGGGCCGATCATCTGCGGCTGCTCTTCGTCGGGAGGGCCGAGGAGCGCAAGGGCCTGCCGATACTCCTGCGCGCCTTCGAGGCCCTGCGGGGCACCGGTGTCGATGCGCGCCTGACCGTGGCGGGCGCGACGCCGGACGAGGTGGAGCCGTACCTGCTCGACCGCGACGGCGTGGACGTCCAGGGGCGCGTAAGCGAGGACGAGAAGTGGCGCCTGCTCCACCGATCGGACGTGGTCTGTGCGCCGTCGCTTGGGGGGGAGAGCTTCGGGATGGTGCTCACGGAGGCCTTCGCCGCCGGCACGCCGGTGGTCTGCTCGGACATCGCGGGGTACCGCGACGTCGCGCGGGACGGGGTAGAGGGGCTGCTCGTGCCCGCGGGCGATCCCGCGGCGCTCGGCGAGGCGCTGCACACGCTTGCGGTCGACGCCGACCGGCGCGAGCGCATGGCGCGGGCTGCGCGCGAGCGCGCCGAGCGCTTCGCTTGGCCGCACGTCGCCGCGGAGGTGGCCCAGGTATACGAGCGGGCGATCGAGCGGGCGCGCGTGCCGGCGCCGAGCGCGCGGCGGCTCGCCCTTCGCGCGGGCCTCCGGCCCGCCGACGGGCTCCCGCGCAACCCGCCGCGACGGCTGCCGTCGCTCGAGCCGCAGCTCCCGGGCGCGACCCGCCGCCGCGCGGCCCGAGTGGCCCGGCGGGCCGGCGTCGCCGCCGCCGGGGCGGCCGGCATCGGGCTCGCCATGCTGGCGCTCGACCGGATCGGCATCGACTCGATCGTCCAAGCGCTCCTCGCGGCGACACCATGGTGGGTGCTCGTCGCCCTCGCGTTGATGTGCACGTCCATGCTCGCCCGCGCGGAGTCGTGGCACGCGATCCTTCGGGCGGCGCTTCCGGGCGCCCGCGTGCGCCGCCGGCACGCCGTGCGGGGCGTCATGATCGGGGTGCTGATGTCGGCGACGCTGCCCGCCCGGCTCGGCGAGCCCTCGAGGGCGCTCATCGTGTCCCGGCGGCTCGGCCGCGTGCGCGAGCGGCTGCCGGTCGTGCTCGGCACGCTCGTCTCGCAGACGTTGCTGAATTTGGTCGCGCTGGCAGTGCTGGGCGGCGTGATGTTCGCCACCGTCGGCCTCTTCCGCGGCCACGAGGGCGCCCTCGTGCTCGTCGCGGCCGCGCCGTTCGCCGCTGTGCTGCTCGTGCTCGTCGCGCCCGCGCTCCTGCGGCGCGTGGCGCCGCGACGCTTCGGCAAGGTGCACCAGGTCACCGCCAAGGTGCGACGGGCGATGGTCGACGCCCGCCGGGGGCTCGAGGTGTTCAGGCATCCGAAGCTCGGCGCGTGGGCCGCTGTCACGCAGCTCATGGCGTGGGCCATCCAGTGGCTCGCCTGCTACACGCTGCTCGTCGCCTTGGGGCTCGACCAGCGCGCGGGCATGGGCGCGGCGGCGGCCGTCCTCTTCGCCGTCAACGTGACCGCAGTGATCCCCGCGACACCGTCGAACATCGGCGTGTTTCAGGCTGCGTGCGTAGCGGTCCTGTCGGCATACGGTGTGGGGCACACCGCGGCTTTCGCCTACGGCATCATCCTTCAGGCCGTCGAGGTCGCGACCGCCTTCGCGCTGGGCATGCCCTCGCTGGTGGGCGAGGGAATGTCCTGGAAGGACCTCCGGCTGCGCGCGCTGCACGCCGCGCCGGTTGAGCTGCGGGTTCCAGAGCGAGGGCGGGGCGGGGCGAAGGCCGGCGCCTAGAGCTGGCGCGCCGGCGGCGTCAGTTCGGCTTCAGGCCGGGCGCGAGCGTCGCGTGCCAGCGCACCGGTCCCGAACGGCAGACCTCCCCGGTCCCGGATCGCGCGGTGCGCTGCGCGGTCCCATCGGCGGCGCGCAGGTCAGGGGCGAGCCGACCGTTGACGGCGACCTGCAAACCGCCGCCCGCCAGAGCGCCGGCCGGCGCGGCCCTCGTCACCGCGCTGAAGCGGAGACCGTCGTGGCGGATCGGAAACAGCGGCTCCCGAAACTGCGCTCCGACGACGGACGTCCGGCCGCTCGAGCAGCGGACGCGCCAGTTCATGTAGATCGCCCGGATGGCGCCCTTGCGCTCGACCGCATAGAGCGGCAGGCGCTGGCTGGTCGTCCCGTTCATCTGCACGCCGGTCCAGTCCGCCACGTCGGGCGACGCGCCCTGCCGGTGGAGGGCAAGGGCGCCCGCCGCGGCGGCGACGACCACCAGGACCAGGCTCAGCCGACCG
>JAFAQQ010000119.1 GCA_019246335.1 Actinomycetota bacterium
CAGCCAGCGCCCGCGCGAGCGCGGTTGTAGCGGTCCGCAGCCTCCCGCACGCCGTCGCCGCGACCCGGCATCAGGGCCTGGCGCGCGTGGAGCAGGTAGCGCGAAGGGGCGTGGCCGGGCAGGAATAGCGCGGCCCCCGCGCGGGCCAGGTACGCCCAGGCTGTGAGCGCCCGCACAGCGAACGCCGCCGCCCGTGAGTGGTGCTTGCGCATGTAGCGGTCCCGGTTTCGGTGGAACTCGACGATCCGCCGCTCCGCGGCGGCGCGGTCCGTTGCGAGCTGCTCGCGGTGGACCGCCCGGGCCTCCGGCACGAGCAGCGTCTGCCAGCCGGCGTCACCGAGCCGCTTGCAGAAGTCGGTCTCGTCGGAGTAGACGAAGAACTGCGGGTCGAGGTAGCCGACCTCCCGCGCGGCTCCCCTCCGCACGAGCATCGCGCTCGACTGCGCCCAGCCCACGACGCCTCCGTGCAGGACCGTCAGCCGTCGGTGCATGAACATCGCCCCCGCGAGGGCCGCCCCCACGCCGGGGAGCCGCCACGCGCAGGGCTGCGGGCGTCCCTCCGGGTCCAGGAGCTGCGCCGCCGCCGCCCCCGCCCGGGGGTTGCGGTCGAGCGCCTCGACGAGGGCCGCGGGCGCGCCGGGAAGCAGCTCCGCGTCCTCGTTGAGCAGGAGGCAGTACTCGCCGCGGGCCTCGGCGAGCAGCGTCGAGTCGTTCTCCGCCTTGCCGGTGCGCCGGTCGAGGGGTATGAGGCGGATGCGCCCGCCACGAGCTCGGACCGCCTCCGCCGAGCCATCCTCAGAGGCGTTGTCGAGCACCAGCACCTCGCGATCGAGGCCGGGGGGGTGCGTGCGTTCGATCGCGTCCAGGCAGCGCATGAGCAGCCCGCGAGCGTTCGTGTTCACGACGCAGTAGGAGACGAGCACACCCGCAATGATTGCGGCGTCCTTGAAGGTGCACCTCCTCGACCCCTCGGCGTTCACCCCGCCGTACGACCGCTCACTGGCGGCCGGGCTCGCGCGCGGGGGAGCTGAGGTGGAGCTCGTCACGAGCCGCTTCCTCTACGGCCCTGTGCCCCGTGCCGAGCGCTACGAGGTCAACGAGCTGTTCTACCGGCGGACCGCGGCCAGGGGGCTCGACGCCCGCGGCCGGACAGCCCTGAAGCTCCTGGAGCACGGGCCGGACATGCTTCGCTACCGGCGACACGCGGGCAGCGCGGACGTGGTCCACTGGCAGTGGCTGACCGTCCAGCCGCTCGATCTGGCGCTGCTGCCGCGCATGCGGCCGCAGGTCCTCACCGCGCACGACATCCTGCCGCGCGAGCCCCGTCCGGGCCAGCTGGCGGCGACGCGACGGCTGGCCGCCCGGATGGACGCGGTCGTGGCGCATTCCGAGCACGGGGCGGCGCGGCTGCGGGAAGAGCTCGCAGTGCCGGCCGAGCGGGTGCACGTGATCCCCCACGGCGCGTTCGACTACCTGACCCGGTTGCCCGACGAGCGCCCCCTGCCGTCCGGTCTGGCGGCGGCGCGGGGCCCGGTGGTCCTCTTCTTCGGACTGCTCCGCCCGTACAAGGGCTTGGACGTCCTGCTCGATGCCTTCCGCGGGGTCGAGGGCGCCGAGCTCTGGATCGTCGGCATGCCGAGGATGGCGATCGAGCCGCTGCGCGAGGCGGCGCGGCGGTCGCGGTCGGCGGTTCGCTTCGTGGACCGCTTCGTCTCCGACGCGGAGATCCCCGCCTACTTCCGCCGCGCCGACCTCGTGGTCCTGCCGTACCGCGAGATCGACCAGTCCGGAGTGCTCTACACCGCGCTCGCCTTCGGCAAGGCGATGGTGCTCTCGGCAGTCGGGGGCTTCGTCGAGCTGGCGGAAAGGCACCGAGCGGCGCGGCTCGTGCCGCCGGGCGACGCCGGGGCGCTGCGCGACGCGGTCCAGGAGCTCCTCGGCGACGAGCGGGAGCGGCGGCGCCTGGGAGAGGCGGCCGCTGCCGCCGCCGCCGGGCCTTTTTCCTGGGACGACGTCGCCGA
>JAFAQQ010000132.1 GCA_019246335.1 Actinomycetota bacterium
TCGCGGGATCCTCATCTCCGGCGACCACCTCCTCGGCCGGGTGACCCTGTACTACGACTACGGCTACACGCCGGACCCGGCCGGCGAGTTCCTGTCGAGCCTCGACGTGGTCGACGACCTCGGCACCCGCCTGTGCCTCTCCGGTCACGGCCGACCCTTCCTCGACGTGCACGCGCACGTCGAGGCCAACCGCCGGGAGGTGGCCGAGCGGTCCGGCCGGGTCCGCGAGGCGCTGCTCGGCGGGTCGCGGACGCCGTTCGAGATCGTGCCGGCCCTGATGCAGACCGAGGAGCTGACCCCGATGCTCGTCAACTGGGGCCTGTCGGAGACGCTGTGCTACCTGCGCCACTTCGAGCTGCAGGGCGTCGTCCACAAGATCGAGGACGACCCCGAGCGTTGGGAGCTCACGTAGCGCGAGGGTCGGGCGTCGGGCGCCGTCCTCAGCCGCCGGCCGGCGCGCCGCCCCTGCATCCCTTAGCGGCCTTGGTCACCCGTGCCCGGAGCGCGGTCGCTGCGCGGTTCTCCGCGAGGGCCTGGACCTCCGGCGGGCTGAGCTCCTTCAGGAGGCCCGCCGCGGTGCATTTGGCGACCGGCGCCTGCACGAGGCCGTCCTTCACGAGGATGCGGCCGAGCCCACCGGGCTCGGTTGGGCTGTCCGGGCCGTAAGGGTTGCCGCTGCCCGGCGCGGAGGTGGCGGACCCGGAGGTCGTGATCGTGCCGGACGCCGCGGGGCCGGTTTGCGGCGATCCCGTCGCCGTGGCGCCTGCGCCGCGCGCCGCCGGATGCGGCGCCTTGCCCGAGGACCCTCCGCAGGCGGCCACCCCGAAGCCGAGGCCGGTCGAGGCGAGCACCGCGATGGCCAAGAGCAACCGGTTATCGGTCATCCAGCTAGGTCCGACGTGCGCCGGACACTAGACCGGCACCGCCTCGGCACGGTCCCACGGCCGCATGGCGCGAAGAGCGGCAAGGATCGCGCGGGTGGCCGGTGAGCGGTTGAGCGTGTAGAAGTGGACGCCGGGCGCCCCGCGGGCGAGGAGGTCCGCGCACTGGGCGGTGGCATAGGCCACCCCGAGGTCCTTCACGGCGTCCGGGAAGTCGGCTCGGGCGGCGAGCTCACCCTCGAGCGCGGGCGGGATGCTCGCCCCGCATACCTCCGTGAACCGCTTGATCTGCGTGTAGTTCGTCACCGGGATGATCCCGGGGATGATCGGCACCTCGATCCCGCTCGCGCGAGCCTCCCGGACGAAGTCGAAGTAGAGCTCGTTGTCGAAGAACAGCTGCGTGATGAGGAAGCTCGCCCCGGCCTCGACCTTCTGCTTGGAGAAGCGCAGGTCGTGCTCTAGGTCGGGCGCCTCGGGATGCACCTCGGGGAAGCAAGCGCCGCCGACACAGAAGTCGTAACCGGTCGCTATGAGCTCGATCAGCTCCGGCGACGACCGCAGACCGTCGGGGTGCGCGCGCCACTCCGTCTCGCCCCGCGGCGGATCCCCGCGCAGCGCGAGCACGTTTTCGATCCCCGCGTCGCGGATCTCGTCGAGGATCTCGCGCAGCCGGCCAACCGGCTCGCCGACGCACGAGAGATGCGCCATCGCCTCGATCCCGAGCTCCTGCTTGATCCAGGTGGTGATCTCGACCGTTCGGTCGCGGGTCGAGCCGCCGGCGCCGTAGGTGACCGAGACGTATGCCGGCTTGTCCTGCCCCAGGTCCTGGAGCGCGCCCTTGAGCTGCGCCATCCCCTGCTTGGTCTTGGGCGGGAAGAACTCGAACGAGAACACCGGCCGGCGCTCGTCGAGGATCTCGTCGATCCGCACAGGGCAAGGTTACGAGCCCGGAGTTCCTGGACCCCGGCGATCGGGCGGGATGATCTCGAGGCCGGTGGCAACCCGCTGCCGCCCGCCTACGAAGTACTGGACGTCGACCGAGTCGTTCTTGCGGTAGGTCCCGGCGATCGACAGGAACATCGAGAGCCAGCGCCAGAAGCCGAGGCGCCCCTCCTTCTCGAGGGGGCGCTCGAACTCGAGCGCGCGGCCGCGCCGCACGTAGTCGACGCCCTCACGTTGCGGAACGCCGTTGACGAAGACGCGGTAGGGCGGCTCCGCCCTGCGCGGAAGCGGCACGACCCAGCGGGGGCTCCCCGGGCCGGGCACCTCAGCCGCGCGACTCGACCGTGCGACGCAGCGCCGCGTAGGGCGACTCGCCGTCGCGCTGCTTGATCAGCCGCCTGCGCAGCACGCCGGTCCAGCTCTCGGCCGAGCCGTCGCCGCGGACATCGAGCCCGGCGCGCAGCCGCCGCGGCCCGGCGAGCTCGAGCCGCGCGGTGACCTGCTGGACCGGATCGAACCGACGCAGGACCTTGAGGTCGACCGTGCGGGCGCGCGCGTCGCGCTGCAGCTCGGCCCCCCGCGCCTCGAGCGCCGCGAGCGCGGAGCCCGCGTCTTCGTAGGTCGATCTGTCCACGCGCGGTCCCGCGCGAACCCTGAGCTTCCAGGCGCCCACGCGGCGGAAGCTACTCATACGATCGGCCCGGTGCCGCCTCGCGTCCTCATCCTGTCCGCCGACATCGGCGAGGGCCACGACGCCCCCGCTCGCGTGCTCGCGGCGGGGATCCGGGAGGAGCGCCCGGACGCGGTCGTCGAGATCGTCGACGGTCTCGACGCGATGGGCCGGCTCATCGCGCGGGTGGTGCGGGACGGGACCGAGATCGTCTTCGGGCGCCTGGCGTTCCTGTACGACCTCGAGTACTGGCTGGTCGTGCACTTCCCCCCGGCGCGCTGGCTGGCTG
>JAFAQQ010000148.1 GCA_019246335.1 Actinomycetota bacterium
TTCGGGGGCGCCTTGCGGTCGGCGCCCGCCGCGACGGGCACCGCAGGACCCCCGCCGTCGACGGCCGGGGCGGCGCCCACGACCTTCACGTCGAAGCGGCGGCCCGACACCTCAACGGCGTAGGTGCGCTCGACCTGAGGCTCCTCATCGCCCGCGCCATCGGCGGTGTCGGGCCGGGGCTCGGCGAACTGCTTGAGCCAGCTCCGGTCCTCGATGAGGTCGCGGCACGTCTCGCCGCGCGCCCACTGCTCGGTTCCCAGCAGCGCGATGTGAAAGGGGATGAGCGACCGTACGCCGCCGAGCTCGTACTCGCCGAGCGCGCGGATCATGCGCCGCGTCGCGCTCTCACGGTCCACGTCCCAGACGATCAGCTTGGCGATCATCGGGTCGTAGAGCGGCGTGACCTCGGAGCCGGACTCGACTCCCGAGTCGACTCGCACTCCGGGCCCGGCCGGCTCGCGGTATGCGCCGATCGCCCCCGGTGCGGGAGCGAAGTTCTTGGAGGCGTCCTCCGCGTTGATGCGGCACTCGATCGCGTGACCGTTCAGTCGCAGGTCGTCCTGCGTCACCGACAGGGGCTCGCCCGCAGCCACGCGGAGCTGCTCGCGGACGATGTCGATGCCGGTCGTCATCTCCGTCACGCAGTGCTCGACTTGCACCCGCGTGTTCATCTCGAGGAAGAAGTACTCGCCGTCGGCCAAGAGCCCTTCGACGGTCCCCGCCGAGCGGTAGCCGACCGCGCGCGCGGCCTCCGTGCCGATGGCGCCGATCCGATCGCGCATCTCCGGGTCGACCGCCGGAGCCGGGCTCTCCTCGATCAGCTTCTGGTGGCGGCGCTGCACCGAGCAGTCGCGCTCGCCGAGGTGGATGACGTTGCCCTTCGAGTCGGCCAGCACCTGGACCTCGACATGGCGTGGGTCCGGGAGGTAGCGCTCGATGTAGACGGTCGGATCCGAGAAGAACTTCTCGCCCTCGCGCGCCGCGCCGTCGAAGGCCTTCTCGAGCTCGTCCGCCGAGAGGGCCACGCGAAACCCCTTCCCGCCGCCGCCGCCGGCGGCCTTGATGGCGACGGGATACCCGATCGCCTCGTCAACGATCCGAGCGGCGTCCTCGACCGTGTCGACGGGGTCCGTCGTGCCGGGCACGATCGGCACGCCGGCCTCCTTCATCAGCTCCCGCGCGCGTGTCTTGGAGCCCATGGCGTCGATCGCGTCGGCGGGGGGGCCGACGAACACGATGCCCGCCTCGTCACACGCCCGGGCAAAGGCGGCGTTCTCGGCGAGAAAGCCGTACCCCGGATGGATCGCCTCGGCGCCGCTCCGCTTCGCGGCGTCGATGATCTTCTCGATCGCGAGGTAGCTCTCGGGGGCGGGGCCGGGGCCGAGCAGATACGCCTCCCCGGCGCGGCGCACGTGCAGGGCGTCTCGGTCCGGCTCGGAGTACACCGCGACGGACGCGATGCCGAGCTCCTCGAGCGTCCTCATGACGCGGATCGCTATCTCGCCGCGGTTGGCGACGAGCACCTTGCCGAACACCGCGGGAAGCCTACCCGCGGACCGGGCGCATCAGACGTAGCCGACCGCTCCAGCGCCCGTGCCTTCCGTCGACCTCCCCAGTCCGAATCTACGACCCGGCGGGCGGACTCGAAGCGTCTACGGCTCCGGCGCCGGGACGGGGGCATCCGATGGGCGGACGCCGGGCCGGCCGGCGCGGCGGCGGACGACGGCCTGCCCGAGCAGCCACGCGAGGATCCCCAGCGGAAGGCCGGCCAGGATGGTGTTCGGGATCGCCACCCCCGCCTTGGAGAGGAGCGCCAGGCCCGCCACGATGAGGATCACGCCGAGCGTGGTGCGAAGCGCGGCGACCGGGGTCCGGATAGACCACTGGCTCCCCACCCACACGCCGGGGATCGAGCCGATCAGGATCGTGCCGGCAAGGGCGAAGTCCACGTTCCCCGCCACCACGTGCGCGATCGCCGCCGCCCAGAGCAGGATCGCGGCGTGGAACACGTCGGTCCCCACGACCTGCCGGGGCGCCATCCGGAAGAGCATGATCAGGCCGACCGCGATCAGCGAGCCGGAGCCCGCGGACGTGATCCCAAGGACGAACCCGACGAACCCGCCGAGAACGATCGCGGCGACCTTGTGGCGCGCCTCGAGCGTCAGGCCCTCGCGCTCGCGCTCGATCAGGCGCGTGAGGAAGAGCGCGCGCGCCAGCGTGGCCGCTCCCGTGAACAGGAGGGCCGCGGCGACGATCGTGAGCACGGTGTCGTCGAACCCCTTGCCGGCCGCCGAGCGGATCGCGCCGAGCACCCAGACCCCGCTGACGGCGGCCGGCACCGAGCCGATCGCCATCCACCACGAGAGGCTCTGGTTGACGGTCCGCGCGCGAAGGTGGCGCCAGCCCCCGACCGTCTTGGTGACTGCGCCGTAGGCGAGGTCGGTCCCGATCGCCGTGACGGGCTTGAAGCCGAAGACCAGGATCAGGACCGGCGTCATGAGCGATCCGCCGCCGACCCCCGTGAGCCCGACCAGGATTCCCACGAGGAACCCGAAGAGGATGACGAGAGGATCCATGCCGAGACTCGATCGACCGCGCCGCTAGACGGGCGCCGGCTCTCCCGCGTAGGTGTCGATAAGGACGTCGGCGACCTCCGGTCGCGTGAACTCCTCGGGCGGCCGCTCGCCGCGGGCGAGCATCTCGCGGACCTTGGTCCCGGACAGGAACACCCGGTCCTCGGGTCCGGACGGTGAGGTCTTCGTAGTCGCCATCCCGCCGCTGACCTTGCACCAGAAGGCGTGCTCGAACTTCAGCGGCTCGATTCCCAGCTCGCCCGGCTCGAACTCGTCGAACACCTTCTGGGCGTCGTAGGTCCCGTACCAGTCGCCGACGCCCGCGTGGTCGCGGCCCACGATGAAGTGGGTGCACCCGTAGTTCTTCCGCACCAGCGCGTGAAAGACGGCCTCGCGCGGGCCGGCGTAGCGCATTGCGGCCGGGTTGATCCCCAGCAGGACGCGCTCGGCGGGGTAGTAGTTCTCGATCAGCACCTCGTAGCAGCGCATCCGGGTGGCGGCGGGGATGTCGTCGTCCTTCGTCTCACCGACGATCGGGTGGACGAACAGGCCGTCGACGATCTCGAGCGCCGCCTTCGTGAGGTACTCATGCGCGCGATGGATCGGGTTGCGCGTCTGGAAGCCCACGACCGTCGTCCAGCCCCGCTGCTGGAACGCCGCGCGCGTCTCGGCGGGGCCCGTCACGTAGGGAGCCACGGCGTCTATGTGCGAAGGAAGGGCCTCCGCCTCGATTGGCCCGGCGATCGTGCGAGCGCCCTCCCGGTACAGCGCCGCCACCCCGGGGTGCGACTCGTCCGTGGTCCGGTACACCTGCTGGGCCTCGCGGCGAAGGTCGCGCTCGTAGACCTCCTCGACGATGAGCCGGCCAAGGCGTGTTCCCTCGTGGCCGAGCAGGGTCAGCTTGTCGCCCACCTCGCCGGTTTGGCTCGCGAGGGTCACCGGGATCGGCCAGGGGCGCCCGTCCGGCAGCCTCATGGACTCGGTGACGGTCTCCCAAGCGGCGTATCCCTGGAAGCCCTCGAGCGGCGCGAACCCGCCGTTCGCGAGCAGCTCGAAGTCGGCGGTCTGGCGCGCGGTGAGCCTGAGCTCGCTCACGCGGCGGCCCCCACCCGCGACTCGAGGAAGGCCATCACCTTCGCGGCGGACTCCTCGGGCGTCTCGGACTCCGTGTCGCACACGACCTCGGGGTCGACCGGCTCCTCGTAGGGGTCGGAGACGCCGGTGAACTCCTTGATCTCGCCACGCATCGCCTTCTCGTAGAGGCCCTTCACGTCGCGCCGCGCGCACTCCTCGACGGACGCCTTCACGAAGACCTCGACGAACCGGTCGCCCATCGTCCGCCGCGCCTCGTCGCGGATCTCGCGGTAGGGGGAGATCGCCGCAGTTATTGCCACCACGCCGTTACGTGACAACAGGTCGGCCACGAAGGCGATGCGCCGGATGTTCGTGTCGCGATCCTCCTTGGAGAACCCGAGCCCCTTCGAGAGGTTCGTGCGGACCACGTCGCCGTCGAGCACCTCGACCCTGAGGCCCCGCTCGCCGAGCTCGGCCTCGACGATTCGCGCGATCGTCGACTTGCCCGCTCCCGACAGCCCGGTGAACCACAGCGTCGCCCCCGTGTCGCTCATGCGTGTATCCCGCACTCCGTCCGGTCGTGCCCGGCCCAGCGGCCGTCGCGGCCCCCGCCCGGCTGCGTGCAGTGCGTGCAGCCGATCGAAGAGTACCCCCGGCGGTGCAGCGGGTTGAACGGCACATCGTGGCGGGCGATGTAGTCCCAGACCGCGTCCTCGCTCCAGTCGGCCAGCGGGTTGACCTTCCAGAGGTCGTGCTTGCCGTCCCAGTGCAGCTTCGGCGTCCCGGCTCGGGTGGGCGACTGGTCGCGGCGAAGGCCGGCGATCCAGGCGTCGACCCCCGACAGCGCCTCCTGCAGCGGGGTGACCTTGCGGATCTCGCAGCAGCGGTCAGGGTCGCGGCTCCAGAGCTCGCCGCCGTGCAGCTCGGCCTGACGCTCGAGGCTGATGCCGCGGTAGACGTCCACCTCGACGCCGTAGCGCTCCTCGAGGACCCGCTTGGTCTCGTACGTCTCCTCGAACAGGACTCCGGTGTCGAGTGTGAAGAAGCGGGCCTCGGGCTCGATCCGCAGAAGCATGTCCATGATCACCGAGGCCTCCTTCTGGAACGAGCAGGCCACGTACAGCCGGGGGTGCCACCGGTCGACCGCGTAGGCGAGGACCTCCTCCGCCGGGAGGCGCTCGATGTCGGGTGTCGTCGCTACGGCCACGGCTCTATAGCTCAGATCGCGCATTCGCCCTCGCCCCGCTCCACCCGATAGGGGTCGCGGCGATTCCAGTCGATGAAGTGGACGAGGTTCTCGAGGTTGAACTCGAGTGGCAGCGACAGGTCCCTCGCCGCTCGCTCGAACGGCTCGGTTCCCACGCGGTCGAAATAGGCGTCGAAGGTCTCGCCGTCCTCGCGCTCGCGCTCGTACATGCGTAGCCAGCGCTCGACCGCGTCGGGGACGCGCTTGGCCGGCAGGCGCACCTTCAGGCGCTCGCCGTACCGGAACTCGCCGCCCTCGTAGCGGCCCCCCACGTGCGCGATGTACGCCGGCATCTGCTTGTCGCCGACCTTCATCGAGGCTCCGTAGAAGCCGATCGTCCCGAGGTGGTGCTGACCGCAGCCGTTCGGGCACCCCGACATCTTGATGTGGACCCTCCGGGTCAGGGGGTCGTCGATCCGCATCTCCTCGAGGCGCTGCGAGATCGCCCAGTTGAGGCCCATCGAGCTCGTGATCCCGAGCTTGCAGCTGTCGGTCCCGGGGCAGCTCACGACGTCGGTGACCTCGTGGGCGCCGGCGGAGCCGAGTCCGAGATCGACGAGCCGCCGCCAGACGTCGTAGACCGACTCGTCACGGACCCAGCGCAGCACCAGGTT
Organism: Actinomycetota bacterium; assembly: GCA_019246335.1. GTDB lineage: Bacteria > Actinomycetota > Thermoleophilia > Solirubrobacterales > Thermoleophilaceae > AC-37. The sequence continues at coordinate 5,508 of JAFAQQ010000148.1, forward strand.
CTGCTGGATGCTCGTGCGCGCGTAACCGCCGGTGTGCTCGCGCATGATCCGGGCGATGCCGCGGAACTGGTGCGGCGTGAGGTCACCGCGGGGCACCTTGACCTCGACCGTGGAGAACCCCGCCTGCCGCTGGGGGACTACGTTCGCGGCCGCGAAGCGCTCGAAGTCCGCGCGGTCGCCGTTCGGCGAGCCGTAACCAGCCGGCTGGGCTGGCGCGCTCGCCTCCTCGTCGTCGACGAACAGCAGAGGGTCGGGAGTGAAGTCGCGCTCGGCCACCCAGTCGCCGCGGAGCTCCTCGTCGACGACCTCGCGGAAGGCGTCGAGCCCGATCCTGTCGATGTAGAACTTGATGCGAGCGCGCGAGCGGTTGGCGCGCAGTTCGTCGCGGCGATCGAAGATTCGCAGCACGGCCTCGGAGACCTTCAGGTAGTCGCCGTTGTCGAGCTCGACGAAGTCGTATAGCGCCGCGCCGACCCGCGCCATGATCGACGTGCCGCCGCCGGTGCGGATCTCGACTCCCTTCACACCGTCCCGGATCCGCGGGATGAAGCCGAGGTCGTGGATCAGCGTGATCGCGCGATCGGCGTCGGAGGCCGTGAACGCGACCTTGAACTTGCGCGGCATCAGCTGGTAGTCCGGGTGACGGACGAAGTGGCGCACGAATGCCGCGCCGTA
>JAFAQQ010000051.1 GCA_019246335.1 Actinomycetota bacterium
GGGGGAGCGGTGCCCTTTTCGGACCTGTCGATGAGCGAGGTCATCTTCGGCGGGGTGGGGACAGGCCTCTACTCGATGCTCCTGTACGTCATCCTCGCCGTGTTCATCGGCGGCCTGATGGTCGGCAGGACGCCCGAGTACCTCGGCAAGAAGATCGGGGGGCGCGAGATCAAGCTCGCCTCGCTCGGGGCGCTGCTCACGCCGCTCACGATCCTGATGACCACCTCGGTGGCCGTGGCGAGCCCGGCCGGCCGCAAGTCGCTCTTCGCGCACGGGCCGCAGGGCTTCTCCGAGTCGCTCTACGCCTACATGTCGCAGGCCAACAACAACGGCTCGGCGTTCGCGGGCTACGGCGGCTACGTCCAGCCGAACCCCGGCAACCTTGGCGCCCACGGCGTCCAGTTGGCGGACATCATGGGCGGCCTCACGATGCTGTTCGCGCGCTACGCGCCGATCGTGTTCGTACTGGCCGTGGCGGGGGCGCTCGCGGGCAAGAAGGTCGCACCCGCGGGCCTCGGGACGATGCGCACGGACACGCCGACCTTCGTCGTCCTCCTCATCGGGGTGATCGTGCTCGTCGGCGCCCTCACGTTCTTCCCCGCGCTCCTGCTCGGGCCGATCGTCCAGAGCTTGACCACGAACCTGTTCTGATGCGCCGCGACATCCTCACGTCGATCCTCGCCGTGCTCGCCATGACGGTGGTGTTCGGGGTGGCCTATCCGCTGCTCGTTACGGGCGCGGCGCAGGTGGCGTTCCCCGAGCGCGCAAACGGCTCGCTGGTGCACCGGGGCGGCCGGGTGGTGGGCTCGCGGCTAATCGGCCAGGACTTCAGGGTGCAGGCCTCCGGCAAGAACGGCAGGCTCCTGGTCGACCCCGGCAAGAGACCGGTGATGTGGCCCGTGCCGCGCTACTTCCAGGAGCGGCCCTCGACGCAGACGTCTTACGACGCCGACGCGACGGCTTTCACCAATCTCGGGCCGAACAGCAAGGACGCTCGCGACTCGTTCAGGTCGAACCTCCGGAGCTACCTGTCGCTGGAGCGGCCGTATGACCGCGGGCTCACCGCCGCTGAGGTGCCGATCGACGCCGTGACGAGCTCGGCGTCCGGGATCGACCCGCAGATCTCGCAGGCGAACGCGCGTATTCAGGCCCACCGGGTCGCCGCGCTGCGCCATCTGCCGCTGAGCACGGTCGACGCGCTCATCCGTCGCCACACCGACGGCCGCTTCGCGGGCGTCTTCGGCGAGCCCGGAGTCAACGTCCTGGAGCTGAACCTCGAGCTCGACAGGTTGCGCGAATGACAGAACGAGCGCAGCGGTCGATCTTCGAGCGGGAGTTCCTCGCTCCCGCGCTGGTGGGCTCGCTCGAGAAGCTCGATCCGAGGGTCCAGATCCGCAACCCTGTGATGTTCGTGGTCGAGATCGGCGCGCTGATCACGACGTCGGCGTGGGTGATCCAGATCTTCGGCGGGCGGCCGCTGGGCGGCGGGCACGAGCCGGCATGGTTCACGTTCACGGTCGCGATCTGGCTGTGGCTGACGGTCGTTTTCGCGAACCTGGCCGAGGCGGTCGCCGAGGGTCGCGGCAAGGCCCAGGCCGCCAGCCTTCGCGCGATGCGCACCGAAACCACGGCGCGCCTGCGAGACGGCGGCGAGAAACCGGCGAGCGAGCTGACGCGCGGCGACGTCGTGGTGATCGACGCCGGCGAGCTGATACCAGGCGACGGCACCGTGATCGAGGGGATCGCGTCCGTCGACGAGTCCGCCATCACCGGCGAGTCGGCGCCGGTGATCCGGGAGGCCGGGGGCGACCGCTCGGCGGTGACCGGCGGGACCCGCGTCCTGTCGGATCGGATCGTCGTGGAGATCACCCAGGAACCCGGAAGGAGCTTCCTCGACCGCATGATCGCGCTCGTCGAGGGCGCCGAGCGCCGCAAGACGCCGAACGAGATCGCCCTTGGGATCCTGCTCGCGGCGCTGACCCTGATCTTCCTGGTCGTGATCGTTGCGCTCCGGCCTTTCGCGATCTACTCCGGCACCGCGGTCTCGGTCACGACGCTCATCGCCCTTCTCGTGGCGCTGATACCCACGACGATCGGCGCGCTCCTCTCCGCGATCGGCATCGCGGGGATGGACCGGCTCGTGCGACGGAACGTGCTCGCGCTGTCGGGACGGGCGGTGGAGGCGTCCGGCGACGTGGACGTCCTCCTGCTCGACAAGACCGGGACGATCACGCTCGGAAACCGGCAGGCGAGCGCGTTCATACCGATGCCGGGGGTGTCGGAGGCCGAGCTGGCCGAGGCCGCGCAGATGTCTTCGCTGGCCGACGAGACGCCGGAGGGCCGGTCGATTGTCGTGCTCGCCAAGCAGTACGGGCTCCGCGAGCACGAGCTCGGCGGGAAGCCGCGGGCGCGGTTCGTGCCCTTCACCGCGCAGACGCGGATGAGCGGGGTCGACATGGACGGGACCAGGCTGCGCAAGGGAGCCGGCGACGCGATCATCCAGTGGGTCGCAGTGGAGGGCGGCCACGCGCCGCCGCAGCTGAGCGCCGAGCTCGATCGGATCGGCCGCGAGGGCGGTACGCCGCTAGCTGTCGCTCGGGACAGCCAGGTGCTCGGCGTGATCTACCTGAAGGACGTGATCAAGGAGGGAATGCGCCAACGGTTCGACCAACTGCGGGCGATGGGCATCCGGACGGTGATGGTCACGGGCGACAACCGGCTGACCGCGGCGAAGATCGCCGCCGAGTCGGGCGTAGACGACTTCCTCGCAGAGGCCACGCCGGAGGCGAAGCTCGCGCTGATCAGGGAGCAGCAGGCCGGCGGGCGCCTGATCGCGATGACCGGGGACGGGACGAACGACGCACCGGCGCTCGCGCAGGCCGACGTCGGCGTGACCATGAACTCGGGCACCCAGGCGGCGCGCGAGGCGGGGAACATGGTGGACCTCGACTCGAACCCGACGAAGCTGATCGAGATCGTCGAGGTGGGCAAGCAGTTGCTCATCACGCGCGGAGCGCTCACCACGTTCTCGATCGCCAACGACGTGGCCAAGTACTTCGCGATCCTGCCCGCGATCTTCGTTGCGACCTACGCGACGCATCCCGGCGGCAAGGGGCCGCTCGACGCGCTCAACCTGATGAGCCTGGGCACCCCGCGGTCGGCGATCATCTCCGCGATCGTCTTCAACGCCGTGATCATCCCCCTGCTGGTGCCGCTGGCGCTTCGAGGCGTCCGCTACCGGCCCATCGGCGCGACGGCGCTCTTGCGGCGCAACCTCATGATCTACGGGGTGGGTGGGCTGATCGCGCCGTTCGCCGGCATCAAGCTGCTGGACCTCCTCGTCCACGGGGTACTTGGCGCGTAGCCGGTGGCTTGGTGACCGGCGCGCAAGAGCTCACCGGCGCTGCCACCGCCGAGATGGGTGGACGGAGGCGCGGGCGCCACAAGGTGTTCCTCGGCATGGCCGCGGGGGTGGGGAAGACGTACCGGATGTTGCAGGAGGGACACGCCGAGGCGGAGGCGGGCCGCGACGTGGCGATCGGGTACCTCGAGCCGCACGAACGGGTGGAAACGAGCGCCCTGGCGACGGGCCTCGACATGATCCCGCGCCGTCGCGTGACTTACCGCGAGACGGCGCTCGAGGAGATGGACCTGCCCTCCGTCCTCCGGCGCGCGCCGGAGCTGTGCCTGATCGACGAGCTCGCGCACACGAACGCGCCGGGCGTTGAGCATGCGAAGCGCTACGAGGACGTCGAGGACGTGCTCGGGGCCGGGATCGACGTGTTCTCGACGGTGAACGTGCAGCACCTCGAGAGCCTCAACGACCAGATCGCCCAGCTGACCGGGACGCGCGTGCGCGAGACCATGCCCGACGCGGTGCTCGGGGAGGCGGACGAGGTCGTGCTGATCGACCTGACGCCGGAGGCCCTGCTCGAGCGGCTGCGCGCGGGCAAGGTCTATCCGCTGGAGCGGGTGCCCGACGCGCTCAACAACTTCTTCAGGATCGAGAACCTGAACGCCCTCCGCGAGGTCGCTCTGCGCCAGGTGGCCGAGGCGGTCGAGGCGAAGAGGCTCGTCCGTGCCGGCCCGTTGCCGTCGGATCTCGATGACGACCGCCTGATCGACAGCGCGGCCCCGCAGGCCGTCGGGGAGCGGTTGCTGGCCCTGATCACGCCGCAGCCGTCGTCGCAGCGCGTGGTTCGGCGCGCGTGGCGCTCGGCTCAGCGCCTCCAGGGTGAGCTCGACCTGCTGTGGGTGGCCACGCGCGCGCCGACGCGCGAGGAGCAGGAGCAGCTCGACGCCCTGAGGCAGCTGGCCACGGTCCTGGGCGCGCATCTGCTCGTCCAAGAGGACGCGGACGTCGCCGAGGCGGTGCGGCGGGTGGCCGACGAGCGCGGCACGACCTACATCCTGATGGGGACTCCGAAGCCGCGGGGTCCGTGGAAGCGGCTGCGGCGACCGGCTCTGCTCTACCAGCTCATCCGCATGCTGCCCGGGGTCGACCTGCGGATCGTGTCGGACCGCACCGAGCGGAGGCGCCAGCAGTGAGCGTGCTCGCGATCGTGGCGCTTGCGGCGCTGTGCCTGGGTCTCGGCGTCCTGCTGTGGCGCGAGTCGCGCGGGCGCAGGCAGATGACGCCGTCGCCGCGGCGCATCCTGCTGCCGATCGCCGGAAGCCGCATGTCCGAGCGCGCTCTCGACGCCGCGCTGCGCCTGGCGCGCGCGGAGCAGGCGACGCTGGCGCCCGCCTACCTCGTGAGGGTGGCGATGTCGCTCCCGCTCGAGACGCCCCTCCCCCGAAGCTGCGAGACGGCGATGCCGATGCTCGAGGCGATCGAGCACCGAGCGAGCTCGTACGGCGTGCCGGTGGACGCGCGGATCGTGCCGGGGCGGACCCTGCGGCACGCCGTGACGCGGCTGTTCGACGGCGAGCGGTTCGATCGGGTCGTCGTAACGGCGGGCGCGCGATCGAGCGACTTCAGCGGCGAGGACGTGGCGTGGCTGCTGGAGGAGGCGCCGACCGAGGTGGTGGTGGTCAGGCCGCGGGGGGATGTTCGGCCGGCTGCGGCACGCCCCGCACGCCGCGCAGCAGCCAGATCGAGGAGCGGTCACGCGCGTACGCCAGCCGGTATCGGCCGGAGTGGATCAGCGAGCGCACGGCCGGCTCTTCGGAGCCGAGCTCCGTCTGCATGACCACGATCGCCTTCGGCGGCCGCCGCGCGCCATCTTGCTCCCCCGCGTCGCGACGAAGCGCGGACGTGGGCGGTGTGAGGGGCCCCGAATGGCGCCCTCCGATCAGCGACGCAGCGTGGCCCAGGGCGAGACGAGCCCTGCGTGGTCGCGAGCTCGCAGCCGCAGCCTCCGGGCGCCGCGCGGGACCCGCACGCACTGCCTGGTGCCCGCCCGCGCCGGCCGTGGAAGGTGGCGCAGGCGCCGCTTCCCGGCCCGCAGCTCGTAGCTCTTCGCGCGCCCGACCATCCAGTCGTCGCCCGGCGCGACCCAGCACACCTTGCGCTTGCCCGCGCGGTGGAAGCGCTGCGGCTTCGCCGGCGGGCGCGTATCCGTTCCATACCTGCCCGTGTGCCACAGGTCCTGGTGCCAGGCGTAGGCCTCGTTCGACGCCGCGCGGCCCGGTGTGCGCCACAGGAACAGATAGCCCTCGCGCGTCGACGCCGCCACCTCGTTTCGGCCGTCGCCGTTCGCGTCGCCCACCGCGGGCGTCCACACCGTCCACCCGCCCGTGAACTTGGGCCAGCCCGGGACGTAGTTGCCGTTCGAGTCGAAAGCGGCCACGTTGCCGGTGTCCTCCGCGTTCACGACGTCGGAGTGGCCATCCCCGCTGACGTCCGCCACGGCGGGCGCCGTCAGGAAGGCGAGTCCCATCATCGGCGCGGGGAACCCGGTGGCCATCGTTCCCGTGGATGGGTCGTAGACGCGCATGAAGTTCGTGATGCGGGTGGCCTTGCCGGGCTGCAGGAGACCGCTCAGCGAGGACAGGTCCGACCCGGCCGAGAGCCACTGCAGCTTCCCTCCGAACTGGCCGAACGCGCCGCTCGTGGTGAAGCCCACCGGTGTCACGGCGGAGTCGAGGGTGGGCGTGGCGCCGAGCGTCGTTGGCGAGGGCGGGTGACCGGCGAGGGTCTGGCCGAGAGCGGACAGCGAGCTGAGCGTGCCCGGTCCGAGCGTCGGCTGTGGGCCGAGCGGCTCGACGGACGCGTCGGGATGGATGAGCTGCGGCAGCCCGAGGACGGTGGGCTGGATGAGCTCGTCGCGGCCACCCCCGGCGAGGCCGGCCGCCGACGGCGAGTCCCCGCCCTCCGTGATCCAGTCCTGCGCGGTCCCGTAGTAGCCCAGCACCCCCTGCATCCGCGCGGGCCAGCCCGGCACGAACGGCCCGCCGGGGTGGCGGTTGCCGTCGGCCCAGATCGCCTGGTCGTAGAAGCGGGAGCCGGGGCCGGGACCCCCCGAGCCGCCGGCGCTGGTCTGGTAGTCCCACTGCTGGGACTTGACGACGATCTCCGGCGTCCGGTCACCGGCGACGTTCGCGAGCGTCGGCGTCGAGAGGATCTTCGCGTCGTTCACGTAGTCGTAGCCGGCGCCGCTCCGCGCGCTCGCCGGGATGCGGACGGTGACCGGCCAGCCCGGCACGTTGCGCCCCCGCGAGTCGAACGCGTAGACTTTCGAGTCCCAGGCCGCCTGGAGGACGTCGAGCTTCGACCGCGAGCCCGGCAGGTGCGCGAGGACCGGCGCGGCGGCGGCGCCCATGCTCGGCGGCCGCGTGAACGGGTGAGCCGGGGTCGGCACCGGCTGGTGCAGGTATGCGGCGCCGACCGCGCGCGGGAAGCCGCGGACCCGCCGGCCGCTCGGCCCGAACGCGTACACGCGGCCGTCCGTGGAGGTCACGACCACGTCGAGCCGCCCGTCGCCGTTCAGGTCGCCAACCGCCGCCGGGGTGATGATCGGCTCGTACGCCCTCGGAACGGCGTGCGCCCGTGCCGCGGGCGTGTGGGCCAGAACGCGGTCCACCCGCAGCGTGTGGACCGGCCAGCCCGGCAGCTCCCGGCCGTTGTCCGGCCGGATGGCGTGCACCATCCCGTTCGAGTCGCCGAAGATCAGCTCGAGCTTCCCGTCGCCGTCGAGGTCCGCCATGACCGGTTGCGACTCCTGCCCGATGCCCATGTCTCGCGGGAATCCGCGCTGCCAGCTCGGGTCGTGGTACACCTGGATCGCCCGCCGGTCCTCGCCCATCAGCCCGCGGTCGTCGGTCATCCGGATGCGGATGGTCACGTCGTACTGCTCGGTGGACGACAGGTCCCGCGTGTAGCCGAACGGCCGTCGCCAGAAGCTCCGGGGGATGCGGCTCAGCTTCAGCGTCGCCACCCTGCCGCGCAGGGACCGCTTCTTCACCGACCCGTGCGCGATCGTGCGGAACTCGCTCTCCTTCGGGTCCGGGCCGAGGCCGTACTGCACGACGTACGAGAAGCCGCGGGCGCGGCGCGCGACCAGTTCGGCCGAGATCGGCACCGAGCGGACGCGCGTCGGGTCCAGGAGCGAGTACCAGCGCGGCGCGGAGATCTCGGGGACGGGTGGGACCCGCCCCGCCCGTACGGCCTGCATCGCGCGGTAGACGTTCGGCCGGCCGTAGCCGTACTGGATGTTGAAGGTCGCCCCGGGCTTCCCGGGCCAGCCGAGGCTAGGGTCGTCGATCGGCGAGACCGTCGCGCGCAGGACCTGCTTGACCTCGCCGGCGTTCAGAGGCGAGTGGATCTGCAGCCCGTACGACTTGAGCAGGGCGGCGATTCCGGCGAGCATCGGGTCCGTCCCGGAGGTCGTACCGTCCGGGCTCGACCCCGAGAACAGGTTCTTCGGGCCGAAGCTCGTGTAGTTGGACCGCTCGCGGAACGTCGTCGCCAGGCGGTCGGTGTGCTCGGCGGCGGGGATCGTGCCGGTGCCGTCGGAGACCACCGCGTTGCCCGGCCAGACGTCGTCCCAGAACATCGAGCCCTGGTGGTCGGCGGAGTCGAAGTCGTTCGACGACTGCACGATCACGATCCCCTTGCGGTGCGCGTAATGGATCGCGGCCTGGGTGAGGCGCGAGTAGCCGAGGTCGGCCGTCTCCAGGACCATCGCCGAGACACCGGAGTCGGCGGCGAAGAAGATCGACTCGGCCAGCCTGTCCGAGCGGTCGAGCGCCTCGTCCCCCGCCTTGATCGGAAGGATCGTGCAGTTCGGGCACACGCCCGCGCGGTCGACGCCGTTGTTCGCCTCCGCGGCTGCCTTCTGCATCTGCTCGTCCGAGTGCGGGTAGGTCGCGTCCGGCGTCGTCGGGTCGTTGGTCATGTGCTGGAAGTTCCAGCCGGCGATGTCGTCCACGTAGCCGTCGTGGTCGTCGTCGCGGTGGTTGGAGAACGCCTTGATCAGGTCCTGCGGCGTGATCGAGCCGTTCAGGTAGGGCCGGTGCACGCGGGGATCCTGCGCGTAGTCGTAGACGTTCACGACGCCGTCGTGGTTGCAGTCGTAGGACGAGCACCGGCTGCCGTTCGCGTGCTCGGGCAGGGGGAGCTCGCCGGTGTTCAGGTACATGCGGCCGGCCAGCTCCTGGCGCGCGACCGGGATGTGCCAGTTCGGGCCGCCCTCGATGTACGCGATCCGCACATCGGGACGGCCCGCCGTGAACTGGCTCCAGGCCTTGTCGATTGACATCCCCGAGGCGCCCTCCGGGTCCTTGGCCAGTGGGGTGCACTTCGGCATGAACGAGAACCACGGCCACTGCTCGTCGTTGATGCACTTGGAGAGCGGATCCGACTCGGCCGGCGCGTAGTTCGGGTCGTTCGGCTGCCCCTTCCCGTTCCAGGCGAGCGCGGCGGGCGCGATCGTTGCCGCGGCGACCGCGGCGGCGGCGAGCGCGCGTGATCGGAGCACGTGGCGCATCGTACGGAGAGCCCGGGCATCCGGTTGCGGTCGCCGCCGCGGGCCTTGCGCAAGAGGTCTCGAGCGCTTACCCTCGAACCACCGGGGGCTTTCCAAGGAGGGGAATTCAGTGAGGTTCAAGCACGCTTTCGCGTTCGCGCCTGTCGCGATCGCTCTTCTCGCAGGACCGGTCGCCGCCAGGGCCGACACCGTGGTCGGACAGACGGCTTCGCCCACCACCGCCTGCACGCCGGGGACGCTGTACCAGGCGCGAACGGGCGTGGCGCCCGACTACACGACGCCGGCGGGCGTCATCACTCGCTGGACGGTGCAGACCGACGCCAACGTCGCCCCGATCAAGCTCAAGGTGCTGCACTCCCTGGGCGGGGGTCAGTACCAGGTCGTCGCCGAGTCGGCGGCCGTGACCCCTACGGCGAGCTCCACCCAGACCTTCGCCAGCCGGCTGCCGGTGGGCGCGGGGGACTACCTCGCGGTCAGCGTCCTCAGCGGCAGCGCCGATTGCCGGTTCTCGACCGCGAACTACGACGACGCGGTCCGCGAGGGCTCGACCGCGGATCCGCCGGTCGGCAGCACGGTGACGGAGCCGACGAGCTTCCCCGATTCGCGCCTCGACGTGAGCGCGGTGGTCGAGCCCGACCGCGACGGCGACGGATTCGGCGACACGACACAGGACGCATGCCCCACCGACCCGACGACGCAGTCGCTCTGCACCGCGGACCTCTCGATCCACGGGGTGGCGATCTTCAACTCACTGCGGGTCGGGAAGCCGATCACCTGGAGCGTCACCGTGCACAACCACAGCCCCTACAACTTCTCGCTGGCTCGGCTGACGTGGGTGCTGCCGTCCTGGGTGCGCATCGACTCGATCACGCCGAGCAGCGGCGGCGGCTCGTGCCGTCACTTCCACTCGCTGTCGAGGAACCGCAACATCGCCGTGTGCACGCGGAGCTTCCCGGCGGGCGGGGCGGTGAACTTCCTGATCCGCAGCACGCCGCTCGCAGGGGGGCTGATCCGGGCGCACGGGTCGCTCTCGGGCGAGTCGGCGATCGATCCCAATCGCTCGAACAACAGGATCACCGTGAAGCGCTTCATCTACGGGACCGCTGCCCCGGCGTGCGCGAACGTGATCGACGGAGGGCCGTCCGGCGACCAACTGGTCGGCTCGAAGGCCGGCGACGTGATCCGGGGCTTCGGCGGCGACGACTACATCAACGGCCGGGGCGGCGACGACTGCCTGTACGGCGGTCCCGGCAACGACCTCATCATCGGGGGGCCCGGTCACGACCACATCTACGGGGGCGCGGGCGACGACGTGATCTACGCGAACGACGGCCAGCGCGACTGGATTCGCTGCGGATCCGGTTACGACAAGGTCTACGCCGACCCGATCGACGTGGTCGCGCGCGACTGCGAGGAGGTAATCCGGTAGCCCGGCCTCGCGGTCAGCGCCCGTGCGCACCGTGCAGCACGGGGGCATCGTGCGGCGCGCGGCGCGCGCTCAGGTAGAGCAGCGCGGCAAATACGGCGAGCGCCACCACGTTCGCGAACAACTTGAAGTCCACAGCGACGCGACTGAAGACCTGTCCGCGGCTCGGCCGCGCGTGCGGCACCAGTCCGAGCAGCGAGAACAGGCCGTCGACGACGAGCGCGGCGGCGATCATCACGACGAGCATCAGGAACGTGATGCGCAGCGCAAAGCGCGTCCCGTAGTACTTGCGGTACGCGAGGACGATCGGGATCACGATCAGGTCGGCGAAGATGAACGCCATCACGCCCGCGAACGAGATCCCGCCCGACCACAGCACGGCCGCGAGCGGGACGTTGCCGACGGAGCAGACGAACGACAGGACCGCGATCACCGGCCCGGCCACGACGTTCTCGACCGTCCGCAGACCACCCGGCGCATCGGTCACGAACAGCCCCTTGAAGAACCCGTTCCCAAGGAGGCCGATGAAGCCCGCCAGGAAGAATCCCGCGGTGATCTCCTTCCACAGCATCGACCAGTCGTGCCGGAAGTTGTGGGCTACGTCGGACCAGGCGTCGGTCGACGTGAGCCGGTCGCGGAGCTTCATGCGGGTGCCTGCCGTGTGGTGGTGATGGCCGGCGACCGCGGCTCGCGCGTGCTCGCGGGCCTGCTCCTCGAGCGGGCGTGAGACGAACGCCCGCAGCAACAGCGTCATCAGCGCCACCAGCACGAGTCCTCCGGCGAGCTGGGCCGCGGCGAACTGCCATCCGATGAGTAGCCAGAGCACGATCCCAAGCTCGAGCACGAGGTTCGTGGAGGCGAACTGGAAGGCGAGCGCGGACGCTGCCGAGGCCCCCTTCTGGAACAGCGACTTGGCGATCGCGATCGC
>JAFAQQ010000144.1 GCA_019246335.1 Actinomycetota bacterium
GCGGTGTTCTCCAGCTCGCCGGTGGCGTGCCGGAAGCGCAGGCCGAAGAGCTCGCGGCGCGCCTCGTCGACGCGCTGCAGCAGCTCACGCTCGTCGAGCGCCTGGAGGTCGGTTGCGGTGGTCACTGGTGGGCGTCCTCTCGCAGGACGAACTTGGTCTTCACCGGCAGCTTGTGCCCGGCGAGGCGCATGGCCTCGCGGGCGAGCGGCTCCGGGACGCCTGCGAGCTCGAACATCACGCGACCGGGCTTCACCACCGCGACCCATCCCTCCGGCGAGCCCTTGCCCGAGCCCATCCTCGTCTCGGCAGGCTTCTGCGTGATCGGCTTGTCGGGAAAGATGTTGATCCAGACCTTGCCGCCACGCTTGATCTTGCGGGTCATGGCGATCCGCGCGGCCTCGATCTGACGGTTGGTGATCCACCCCCGGTCGAGCGCCTTCAACCCGTACTCGCCGAACTCGACGCGCGTGCCGCCCTTCGCCAGGCCCGCGCGGCGACCGCGGTGCTGCTTGCGATGCTTGATGCGCTTGGGCTGGAGCATCTACCGTCCGTTCCTCTGCCGCGGGGGACGGCCCGGCCCGCCCCGGGAGCCGCCGTCGCGGCCGCCGCGCGGGCCCCCGGCGCCCCCTCCTCCGGGCGACATCTGCTGCGGCGCCTCGATCTGGGTCAGGTCCTGCGCGAACCCGGAGGGCATGATCTCGCCCTTGTTGATCCAGACCTTCACGCCGATCCGCCCGAACGTGGTGCGCGCCTCGTAGAAGCCGAAGTCGATGTCGGCGCGCAGGGTGTGGAGGGGGACGCGGCCGTCGGAGTACGCCTCGGTACGGGCCATCTCCGAGCCACCAAGCCGGCCCGAGACCTGGACCTTGACCCCCTTCGCGCCCGACCGGATGGCGCTCGTGAGCGAGCGCTTCATCGCGCGGCGGAAGGCCACGCGGTTCTGCAGCTGCTCGGCGATCGACTGCGCCACGAGCTTGGCGTCGAGCTCCGGCCGCTTGATCTCCAGGATGTTGACCTTGACGGACTTCTGCGTCATCCGGTGAAGCTCGCGGCGCAGGGCGTCTACCTCGGTGCCGGACTTGCCGATGACGATTCCGGGGCGGGCCGTGTTGATGTTGACCTCGACCTCGTTGTTGTCCTTCTTGATCGTGATGTCGGAGAGTCCGGCGTGGGCGAGCTTGCCCTCGATGTGGTCGCGGATGCGGATGTCCTCGAGCAGGTAGTCGGAGAACTCTCGCTCGTTGAACCACGTCGACTTCCAGTCGTGGATGTAGCCGACGCGGAGGACCTCCGGATGGACCTTCTGACCCATCAGCGAGCCTTCCCGTCGCTGGTCGTGAGCGTGATCGTCATGTGGCTGGTTCGCTTTCGTATTCGGGTGGCGCGACCGAGCGCGCGGGGCCGGTACCGCTTCAGCGTCGGGCCCTCATCGACGTAGGCCTGCCGCACCACCAGCTCGTCGGCCACGAGCTCGTGGTTGTTCTCCGCGTTGGCGATTGCGGAGTCCAGAACCTTCAGGACGTCCCGCGAGGCTGCGCGCGGCGTGCTCCGCAGTATGGCACGGGCCTGCTCGACGGGCCGGCCGCGGATGTGCTCGACGACGAGCCGCGCCTTGCGCGGCGCGCAGCGGACGTACTTGGCGCTGGCGCGGACCGCGACCGCGCCATCGGGGCCGCGGGGGGGCGGGACTGCGGATTTCCGGGTCGCGGCGACCTCGGAGCCTCGCCGGCGGCGACCCCCTTCCGCCGCCTCGGCGGGGGTGGCGTCCTCGTGCTCCTCCTCCGGCTCACCCTCGGCCTCGGCCGCTTCGGCCTCCGCCTCGTCCTCGGCTGCCTGTTGCTTCACGCGGTCGGGTGCCTTGTCCGGCTTGGCCTCCGCCGCGTCGTCGTCGCTCTTGTCCGATCCGGAGGCGCTCTTCGCGCTCTTGGACTCCGGCTGGCGCTCCTCGCGGGCGCGCTCCTGGCCCTCCGCGTCGTCGTCCTTCTTACGCCGCCGCCGCAGTCCGCGGTGGGGACGGCCGGAGCCCTCGTCGGCGGGTTTCTGCTCGGCGTCGGGGGCGTCCGCGCCCTCGGCCCGCTCGCGCGCCTTCTCCTTCGCCTCGGCCTGCTTGGCCTCCTTCGCCGCCTCCTGCTTCTGCGTCTCGCCGGGCCGCCCGCCCTGCTCCCGCAGCTCGCGCTGGCGCTCCTCGCTGCTCATCGCGCTCTCTTGTCGCCGCCCGCGTGGCCCCGGAACACGCGCGTCGGCGCGAACTCGCCGAGCTTGTGACCGACCATCGACTCGGAGATGAAGACGGGAACGTGCTTGCGGCCGTCGTGGACGGCGATCGTGTGCCCGACCATCTCCGGGAAGATCGTCGAGGCGCGCGACCAGGTCTTGATCATCGTCTTCTCGCCCGAGGAATTCATCGCCTCGATGCGGCCGATCAGCCGGTCCTCGACCCAGGGGCCCTTCTTGGACGAACGGGACATGTCGCTGCTACCTCTTGCCCTTCCCGCGCCGGCGACGGCGCACGATGTGACGGTCCGACTGCTTGTTCTTCTTGCGCGTGGGGTACCCGAGCGTGGGCACGCCCCACGGGGTCACGGGATGGCGCCCCGGCGTGGTCGACCCCTCGCCGCCCCCGTGGGGATGGTCGACTGGGTTCATCGCCGTTCCGCGAGTCTGCGGCCGCCGCCCCTTGTGGCGGTTGCGGCCGGCCTTGCCGATTGAGATGTTCTGCTGGTCGGCGTTGCCGATCGAGCCGATGCTCGCGCGGCACTCGATCGAGACCGTGCGCATCTCCCCGGATGGGAGCCGAAGCGTCGCGCGGCCTCCCTCCTTGGCCACCAGCTGGATCGCCGCCCCCGCCGAGCGGCCCATCTGGCCGCCGCGACCCGGCACGAGCTCGACGTTGTGCACGGTGGTGCCGGTCGGTATCGCCCGCAGCGGGAGGCAGTTGCCCACCTGGATGTCTGCGGACGGGCCCGAGGAGACGGTCGCGCCAACGCGCAGGCGGTTCGGGGCGAGGATGTAGCGCTTGTCGCCGTCGGCGTAGTGCAGAAGCGCGATGTACGAGGTCCGATTCGGGTCGTACTCGATGGCGGCCACCTGCGCCGGCACCCCGTCCTTCAGACGCTTGAAGTCGATCTGGCGGTAGCGGCGCTTGGCCCCGCCGCCGCGGTGACGCGAGGTCTTGCGGCCGTTCGAGTTCCGGCCTCCGCTCTTCGAGATCCCCTTGGTGAGGGATTTCTCGGGCTCGGACCGGGTCACCTCCCGGAAGTCCGAGAACGTGGCGAACCGCCGGCCGGGACTGGTGGGCTTGTGACGCTTGAGAGGCATGGCTTACTCGCCGAGTTCCGCAGGGACTCGGGGAGGAGCCGAAAAACGAGCAGACCAAGGACGCAGGGTCGAACGCTTGGCGGGCCAAGCGGAGACCCGAGGACGCAGGTATGCGAAGTTTTGCAGGCTCATTCCCCGAGTTCCTGGCCTTCGAAGAGCTCAATGCGGTCGTCGGGATGGAGCTGGACGACCGCCTTCTTCCAACCGCGCGTCTTGCCCGACGTGTAGCCGCGGCGCTTCGGCTTCGGCTTCACGCTCATCGTGCGAACGTCGCGCACCCGCACCCCGAAGATCTCCTCCACGGCCTGGCGCACCTGCGTCTTGTGCGCGCGCTCGTGGACCCGGAAGGTGTACTTGTTCGCGGCGAGCAGCGCGTAGCTCTTCTCCGAGACGATCGGGCGGATGATCACGGTGCGCGCGTTCACGCCGCGGCCCCCGCAGGCTCGGCGGAACGCCGCTCGGGGACGCGCGCCATGGCGGTGAGGCGCTCGATCGCGGCCTGGGACACGACGAGCCTCGACGCTCCGACGATGTCAGCAACGCCCGCCGCGTCCGCCGGCATCACCTCGACCCCGCGGAGGTTCCGGAACGACTTCGCGCACGTCTCCTCGCCGTCGCGAGAGAGGAGGACGAGCGCCCGTCCCTCGCCGAACGCCCCCAGGGCCGCGCCGGCCTGCTTGGTGGCCGGCGTGTCGAACTGGCCGATGTCGACCACCCCCAGCGACCCGCGACCCGCGTGCAGCGAAAGCGCCGACCGCAGAGCCCGGCGGCGCGCCTTGCGGTTGACCTTGACGGCGTAGCCCCGCGGCTTCGGTCCGAAGGCGATGCCTCCGCCCGTGCGCTGCGGAGTCGAGAGCGCGCCTGCGCGGGCCCGCCCGGTCCCCTTCTGCCGGAAGGCCTTCGCGACCGTCATCGACACC
>JAFAQQ010000089.1 GCA_019246335.1 Actinomycetota bacterium
CGCCGGTGACCTCCGGGTCCAGGACCCTGAGGGCCTCCTCGAGGAGCTCCTGGCCGGTCTCATCGCCGCCCAGGACGACGATCGTCGGTCCGGCCGCCACCGGCCGAATCTAGAGGATCGATGCGGTTTCGCCGCCGATGAGGAGCGACGCCCTTGGGGGGACGGGGCCGGCACCCGCCTCGGTGTCAGATGATTGATTGCGGTTGCAGTGCCAAGCCACGGGTCGGTCATCCAGGTCACGGCGATCGCCGCGCGTCCGCTCGATGCGGCCCGGTTCCTCGACCGGCCGGGCGAGATCGCCGTTGCCGCCGCCACCCTGCTCGCGCTCGCGGCCGTGGTCGCGAGCCTTCCGCCGCTCCTCGCCGCCCGCCAGCGCGACGCCACCCGTACCCGTCTCACACCCTCGCTCGTGATGCTCACAGGGGGCGCGGCGATCACCTTCGCCGCGTACCTCGCCTTCCAGATCCGCTGCAACGGGACGGCATGCCGCAGCGGCGCCGGCGGGGGCCCCGCGGAGCTCGCGCGCTGGTGGCGCAGCGAGTCGACGTGGGAGTGGGGGGCGCAGCTGTTCCTCGCGAGCGTCGGCCTGGCCGCGGCGTCGGCGGCCTTCTGGCTCAGCGCGCGCGCGAGCAATCGGTCGCGCTCGACGCTGTGGGCCGCGCGCGTCCTCTACTTGCTCTGGGCGCTGTTCGTCGTAGTGGTTCCGGGCGCGTGGGAGCTCACGAGCTGAGCTCCGGTACGCGGCCGACGAGCGGCCGAAGGCGCTACGCCCCCGCTGGGGCCTCCTGGCCCTCGAGCCCGAGCTCCGCGGCGCGCTCCTCCATTGCGGCGATCACCCGCCGGACGTGCTCGTCGAACTCGACGCCGAGCTCGTCCGCCGCCTGCCGGACCTCCGTGCGGCTCACGGCGGCGGCGAAGCTCGGCTGGCCGAGCTTCTTCTTGACCGACTTCGGCGTCATCCCACGGATCCCGGTCGGTCGCACCAGCGCACAGGCTGCGATGAACCCGGACAGCTCGTCCACGGCGTAGAGGGCCTTCGCCATCAGCGTCGTGCGCGCCACGCCGAGGAACGGCGCGTGGCCGGCCACGGCGTCGATCACGCTCTCGGGGTAGTCGAGCCGGCGCAGCTCCTCGAGGGCCTTGCGGGGGTGCCCGGTCTCGAGGTCGGGATAGCGCTCGTAGTCGAGGTCGTGGACGATGCCGGTGACCGCCCAGAGCTCCTCGTCCTCGCCGTACTCGCGCGCGTACGCGCGCATCGCGGCCTCGACCCCCAGCACGTGCTTGCGCAGCGACTCGGACTGCGTCCACCGGCAGAAGAGCTCCCAGGCGTCGTCGCGCGTCGGCGTCACAGGCGAACGGTACCCGGCAGGGAAAGCCTCCGAGCGGGCGAAAACTCCAGCCATGCCCTTCGATACGCTTGCCGAGCCGCTCGAGTCCGACGGCGTTGCGGCGCGATTGATGGAGAAATTCGTCATCCAGGGCGGTCAGCCGCTGTCGGGGACGATCGTTCCTGCCGGCAACAAGAACGCGGCGCTGCCAGCGCTTGCCGCCTGCCTTCTCACCGAGGAGGAGGTCGTGCTCCGCAACATCCCGCACATCCGGGACGTCGAGGCGATGCTCGAGCTCCTGGCCGGCCTGGGCGTCAGCGTCGAATGGCGCGACGACAACGTGGTAGCGCTCTGCGCCGCGAACCTGGGCGGGGGCGAGGTGGACCCGGAGGTCGCAAACCGCATCCGCGCGTCATTCCTCGTCGCCGGGCCGCTCCTGGCCCGCACCGGCCGCGCCGAGATGCCTCCCCCGGGCGGCGACGTGATCGGCCGGCGTCGCCTGGATCCCCACCTCGACGCCTTCCGCGCGCTCGGCGCACGCGTCGAGTTCGACCGCTGGTTCCGCCTCACCGCGCCCGGCGGACTGAAGGCCTGCGACTTCTTCATGGACGAGCCCTCGGTGATGGGCACGGAGAACGCGATGATGGCCGCTGCCCTCGCCCCGGGGTCGACCGTGATCCACAACGCCGCCTCCGAGCCGCACGTCCAGGACCTCGCGCGACTCCTCCTCCAGATGGGCGCGCGCATCGAGGGGATCGGCTCGAACGTCCTGATCATCCACGGACGGGAAGAGCTCGGCGGCGCCGACTACCGGATCGGACCGGACTACATCGAGATCGGAAGCTTCATCGCGCTCGCGGCGGTCACCGGCGGGGAGCTCCGCGTCCGAGACACCGTGCCGTCCGACCTCCGGATGACACGGCTCGTGTTCGAGCGCATCGGCTGCCAGATGGAGTTCGACGGGGACGACGTCATCGTCCCGCCGAACCAGCGCCTGCGCGTGCGCGACGACGAGGGCGACGCGATCTCCAAGATCGAGGACGGGCCGTGGCCCGCGTTCCCTGCCGACCTCACGAGCATCGCGCTCGCGCTGGCGACGCAATCGGAGGGCATGGTCCTCATCTTCGAGAAGATGTTCGAGAACCGGCTGTTCTTCGTGGATAAGCTCGTATCAATGGGTGCTCGGGTTCTGCTGTGCGATCCCCACCGCGCGGTGGTCAGCGGCCCGAGCCGGCTTCACGGCGAGCGCATGGAGAGCCCCGACATCCGTGCCGGGATGGCGATGCTCATCGCCGCGCTGTGCGCGCGCGGCGAGTCGGAGATCGGGAACATCCGCCAGATCGACCGCGGCTACGAGCGCATCGACGAGCGGCTGCAGTCGCTCGGGGCCCAGATCGAGCGCGTGCCGCCCGAGCCGCTCGCCGTCTAGTCCCACGGCACGCCGGAGGTCCCTGTGATCCATCCGGTTCCACCCGGCACGCGCGACGTGCTGCCCGACGAGATGCGGGAGCTGCGCGCCCTCAGCCTGCGCCTGCACGCGGTCTTCGAGCGCGCCGGCTACGGCGAGGTCTGGACACCGGCGATCGAATACGAGGACGTGCTTCGCCGGGGCGACGAGAGCCCGCCCGAGGCCGGCCTCCGGCTGTTCGACGACCGCGGTCAGGTGCTCGTCATGCGCTCGGACGCCACGATTCCGATCGCCCGCCTGGTCGCGGACCACTACGGCGGCGTGCCCGCGCCGCTTCGGCTCTGCTACTTCGCGCACGCGTACCGCTCGGTCGAGCGCGGCAGCGGGCGTGCGCGGGAGTTCCTGCAGGGCGGGGTCGAGCTCATAGGCGTGCCCGGCGCAAAGGGCGACGCGGAGGTGATCGCACTCGCGATCGACGCGCTCGGCGAGGCCGGGCTGCGGCGCCACCGCGTCGGTCTCGGCGACGGCATGCTGTACCGCACGTTGCTCGACGCCACGGAGGTTCCTGAGGCGCAGCGCCGGCCTCTGCTCGAGGCGCTCTGGCGGCGTGACCTTGTCGCGCTGGAGGCGCGGATCGACGCGCTCGGCCTCGCGCGTCCCGCACGCGAGCTGCTCGTCACCCTGCCGACCCTGCGAGGCGGCCCGGACGTCCTGGCCCGGATCAACGCATCGGTCGGCGCGGCGCTCGACAACCTCCGCGAGGTCTACGAGCTGCTCGCGGAGCGCGGGGCGGCCGACCGGCTCATATTCGATCTCGGCCTCCTGCGCGAGCTCGGGTACTACACCGGCACGATCTTCGAGGTCTACGACCCGGCCGTCGCCTTCGCCCTCGGCGGCGGCGGCCGCTACGACGGTCTCCTTGGACGCTTCGGCGAGCCGCGGCCCGCGTGCGGCGCGGGGCTGGACGTCCAGCGCGTCCACCTCGCGCAGCTGGAGGAGGAGCGAACCGCAGGCGAGGGCGCGGCGTGACGGCGAACGGCGTCGTGATCGCCATCCCGCGCGGCAACCTGTTCGCGGGCACGCTCGACCTGATCGACGGCCTGGGCATCCGCACCGACGGAATCCGCGCCAACGAGCGAAAGCTGGTGTTCGAGGAGGAGGGCGTCCTGACGGTCAGACCGAGCGACGTTCCGACGTACGTGGAGCAGGGCGCGGCCGACCTCGGGATCACGGGCAAGGACGTCCTCCTCGAGCAGCGCGACCGCGAAATCTACGAGCTCCTCGACCTCGCCTACGGGCACTGCCGGATGATCGTCGCGGCTCGCGCGGATGCCGATCCGCTCGGCGAGCCGCTGCGGCGGCGGGGCGTCGTCCGCGTTGCGACCAAGTATCCGCGCGTTGCGGCCGAGCACTTCGCGGCGACCGGGCGGCAGGCCGAGATCGTGGAGGTGAAGGGCTCCGTCGAGCTCGCTCCCGTGACCGGGCTGGCGGACGCGATCGTGGACCTGACCGCAACCGGCCGCACCCTGGAGGAGAACGGACTGGTCGAGCGCGAGCTGATCGCGGAGTGCACGGCGCGCCTGATCGCGAACCCCGTCGCGCACAAGCTGAAGGCGATGGAGATCGACGGAGTGGTCGCGCGGCTGCGGGAGCTGAAATGAGGGTCCGCCGTTTTCCCGCCGGCACGCGCGCGGACGAGATCCGTGCGCTTACGCCGCCGCCGCGGGACGTCGAGGCCGAGGTCCGCGCCGTCGTCGACGAGGTACGGGCAGGCGGAGATAGCGCCGTCCGGGCCCTCACCGAGCGCTTCGACCACGCCGAGCTCGGGCCCGAGGGCCTGGCAGTGGCGCCGAGCGAGGTCGACGCCGCGGTCGCCACGCTGGAGCCCGGCGCGCTCTCCGGGCTTCGCCTCGCGATCGAGAACGTGCGCACGGTGGCCCGCGCCCAGCTGCGGGCGCCCGTGACGGTCACGCTGCCCGCCGGCCACCAGGTCGAGATCGTCGAATCGCCCGTCCGCAGGGCGGCCGCGTACGTCCCGGGCGGCCGCGCCGCATACCCCTCGACGGTCGTGATGTGCGCGGTGACCGCCCGGGTCGCGGGGGTCGACGAGCTGGCCGTATGCGCCCCGCCCGGGCCCGAGGGGCGCGCGCACCCCGCGATCCTCGCCGCCTGCGGGCTCTGCGGGGTGACCGAGGTGTACCGGATGGGCGGCGCCCAGGCGATCGCCGCACTCGCGTATGGCACCGAGTCGGTCAAGCCCGTGGACGTGATCGTCGGGCCGGGCAACCGCTGGGTCACAGAGGCGAAGCGGCAGGTCGCCGGCGTCGTGGGCATCGACGGCCTGGCCGGCCCGAGCGAGCTCGTGGTCGTCGCCGGCTCCGGCGCCGACGCGGATCTCGTCGCCCTGGACCTCCTCGCCCAGGCGGAGCACGGCGCGGACTCGCTCGTCGTGGCCGTCTCGCCCGACCGGGGCATCCTCGACCGGATCGGCGCCGGCGTCGAGCTCCTCTCGTCCGAGCGCCCGAGCGTCGCCGCCGAGACGTGCGCGCTGGTCGAGGCCCGCGATGCCCGCGGCGCGGTACGCCTGGCGGACGAGCTCGCGCCCGAGCACCTCCAGCTCATGGGGAGTGAGGTCGAGACGCTCGCGAGCAGCGTGCGGTCCGCCGGCGCGCTCTTCGTGGGCCGCGCGTCCGGCACGGCGTTCGGGGACTACGTGGCGGGATCGAACCACGTGCTGCCAACCGGCGGGGCCGCGCGCTTCGCCGGGGCCCTGTCGGTGTCGACCTTCCGGCGCCGGATGGCCCGGATATCGTTGCCGGAGGGCGCCGCCGCGCAGCTGTCGGGACCCGGCGCGGCCCTCGCCCGAGCGGAGGGATTCCCGGTTCACGCCGAGTCGATGGAGCGCCGGAGCGCATGACCCGCACAGCCGAGATCACACGTACGACCGCCGAGACCGACATCTCCCTCCGCCTCGACCTCGACGGGACGGGTGGCGGCGAGCGCGCGACCGGCGTCGGCTTCCTCGACCACATGCTCGACTCCGTCGCCCGGCACGCGCGGTTGAACCTCGACGTGAAGGCGCGCGGGGACCTGGAGACGGGCGCGCACCACACGGTCGAGGACGTGGGGATCGTGCTCGGGCAGGCGATCGACCGCGCGCTCGGCGATCGTGCCGGCATCGCCCGCTTCGGCGAGGCGGTCGCGCCCATGGACGAGTCGCGCGCGAGCGCCGCGATCGACGTCTCCGGCCGGCCGCTGGCCGTGTTCGAGGGCCCGTTCCCCGATCGGGCGGTGGGTGATCTCGAGCCCGGTCTTCCACAGGAGTTCCTGCGGGCCGTGGCGTCATCGGCCAAGCTCACCCTCCACGTGCGCGTGGAGGCGGCGGGGAACGACCATCACGTAGTCGAGGCGGCGTTCAAGGCGTTCGCGCTGGCTTTGAGGCGCGCGGTGGCGCTCGACCCCACCGAGGCCGGGATCCCCTCCACGAAGGGGCTGCTGTGAGCGCCGGTCCGCTGATCGCGGTCCTCGACTACGGCATGGGGAACCTGCGATCGGTCGAGAAGGCCATCGAGCACGTGGGCGCGAGGGCGAAGGTAACGAGCGACCACGAGGCGGCGCGGCGCGCGGCCGGCATCGTGCTGCCGGGCGTCGGGGCGTTCCCCCGCGCGATGGATCGCATGCGCACGCTGGGGCTCGACGAGTTGATCGCCGAGCGCGTCGCCAACCGGACGCCGACGCTCGGCATCTGCCTCGGCCTCCAGCTCCTGTTCGAGTCCTCCGAGGAGCTCGGCGGCTCCGACGGGCTCGGCCTTGTTCGGGGCACGGTCGCCAAGCTGGACGCGCCCGGCTTGAAGCTGCCGCAGATCGGATGGAACGAGGTGACCTGGAGGCGCCGCGGGCAGCTCGACGACGGCCTGCCGGAGCGGTGCGCCTTCTACCACGTGCACACCTACGCCCCGGCGCCGGCGAGCGAGCAAGACGTTCTCGCCACGGCGACCTACGGCTCGGATTTCGTCACCGCGATCGACCACGCCCCCGTGTACGGCGTGCAGTTCCACCCGGAGAAATCCGGGCCGGACGGGTTGCGCCTGCTCGCGAACTTCATCCGGGTCTGCGATGCCGGACTCGCGCGCGCGGCGTGATCCTCCTGCCCGCGATCGACATCCGCGGCGGGCAGGCGGTGCGGCTTCAGCGCGGCGACTTCGCGCGGGAGACCGTCTACGCGGACGACCCGCTGGAGGCTGCCCGCAGCTTTGTCGAGGCCGGGGCGCGCGCGCTCCACGTGGTCGACCTCGACGGCGCGCGGGAGGGCCAGCCGGTGAACCTCGAGCATCTGCGGCGCATCGCCGCCGAGCTCCCGGTCCTCGTGCAGTACGGCGGCGGTCTGCGCAGTCTCGTGGATGTCCGCGAGGCGCTCGCCGCGGGCGCCGACCGCGTGGTGCTCGGCACGGCGGCGTACGTGGACGTGGAGTTTCTCGAGTCGGTCGTCGCGACGTGGGGTGTGCGTATCGTCGTGGCCGTGGACGTGCGCGAGGGGCACGTCTCGGTGGCGGGGTGGACCAAGGCGACGCAGATGCTCCCCGACGACGTGATCAGGCGGATGCAGCACCGGGGGGTGAAGCAGTTCGTGTACACGAACGTCGACCGCGACGGGATGCTCGACGGCCCCGATCTCGACGAGATTCGCCGGGTCGGCGAGGCCGTCAGGGGGCGGTTCATCTACTCGGGCGGGATCGCGTCGCTCGACGACCTCCACGCTCTGCGCGACATGCGGCTCGTCAACCTCGCGGGCGTGGTCTCGGGCAAGGCGCTCTACGAGCGCCGGTTCACCGTGGCCGACGGCGTCGAGGCGCTGAGAGGGGAATGACGTGCTGCTGAAGCGGGTGATCCCGTGCCTCGACGTGGACAGAGGACGGGTCGTGAAGGGCACGAACTTCGTGGACATCCGGGACGCCGGGGACCCGGTCGAGCTGGCCGTGCGCTACCAGCGCGAGGGCGCCGACGAGGTCGTCTTCCTCGACATCACGGCGTCGCACGAGAAGCGCGACACGATGGTCGACCTCGCCCGCCGCACGGCGGATGACGTCTTCATCCCGTTCACCATCGGCGGCGGCATCCGCTCGGTCGAGGACGCCCAGGGCGTGCTCGACGCCGGCGCCGACAAGATCTCGGTCAACTCCGCGGCCGTGCGGCGGCCCGAGCTCATCTCGGAGCTGGCGCGGGTGTTCGGAAGCCAGTGCGTCGTGCTCGCCATCGACGCCCGCCGGGCGGGGGACGGGTACGAGGTCTTCGTGAACGGCGGACGGGTCGCCACCGAGCGCGACGCCGTCGAGTGGGCGCGGGAGGGCGCCGAGCGCGGAGCGGGGGAGATCCTGCTGACGAGCATGGATCGCGACGGCACGGAGGAGGGCTACGAGCTGACCCTCACGCGGAGGGTCGCGGACGCCGTCGACGTGCCCGTGATCGCGTCGGGGGGGGCGGGCAGGCTCGAGCACCTCGTGGATGCCGTCGAGGAGGGGCACGCGGATGCGGTGCTGTGCGCGTCGATCTTCCACTACGGCGCGTACACGGTGCACGAGGCAAAGGACCGGATGAGCGCCGCCGGGATTCCGGTCCGCGCGTGAACCTCGCCGGTCGCGTGCGGCAGCTCCCCGGCCTGGCCGAGCTCCTGCCCGCGCTCGCCGGGCTCGCTCCCGTCTACCTCGTAGGTGGCGCCGTCCGGGACATGCTGCGGGGTGCGGAGTCCGTGGACGTGGACCTCGTCGTCGAGGGGGACGCCGTCTCGGTTGCCGGCGAGCTCGCCATGCGGCTCGGAGGCGAGATACGCGTACACGAGCGCTTCGGCACGGCGACGCTTGTCGCTCCCGGGGTGACGGCCGACCTCGCGACGTCCCGCCGGGAGACCTACGAGCGGCCGGGCGCCCTCCCTCAGGTCGAGGCGGCGACGCTGGCGGAGGATCTCGGCCGCCGCGACTTCACGGTCAACGCGATGGCCGTGGGCCTCGACGAGGCCGACCTGGGCGAGTTGCACGACCCCCACGGCGGGCGAGCGGACCTCGAGGCCGGGACCGTGCGGATCCTGCACCCGCAGAGCTTCATCGACGACCCCACGCGGCTTCTGCGCGCGCTGCGTTACGAGGCGAGGCTCGAGATGCGGATGGACCGCGAGACGGAGGAGCGTGCGCGGCGGGCGGCGGCGGACGCCGCCCTCGCAACCGTCTCCGGTCCGAGGGTCCGAGACGAGCTGATGGACCTCCTCCGCGAGGGGGAGGCCCTACGCGCGATCGAGCGCATGCGCGAGCTGGGCATCGACCGCGGGCTCGATCCCGCTCTGAGCGCGGAACCCGAGCTGGTTGCGGGGGCGTCGGTCGGCGCCGTGGAGACGGGCGCCGAGCGCGGGCTCGCGGCCCTCGCCGCGCTGGTCATGCCCGCCCCCGACGAGCTCGAGGCCTGGGTAGACCGATTGGGGCTCGCCTCGGGCGACCGTCGGGCCGTCATGGCGGCGGCGCGGCAGGCGCCGGGACTCGTTCGAGCGCTTCGCATCGAGCTCGCGGGCTCCGCCCTCCACGCGCTGCTCAGCTCCGAGCCCTTGGAGGCCCTGGCCATGGCCCTCGCGCTCGGCGCCCCGGCCGAGCCCATCCACCGCTTCCTCGCCGACCTGCGGGGCATCCGGCTCGAGGTGACCGGCGATGACCTGCTCGCCGCCGGCGTCCCTGCCTCACCCGTTCTCGGCCGGGCGCTCGACGAGACGCTCAAACGCAAGCTCGACGGCGAGGTGAGCGGGCGCCAGGCGGAGCTGGAGGTCGCGCTCGACATCGCCCGCCGTGAGGGAGCCGGGAGTTGAACGCGCCGATGGTGTGGTCCAAGGAAGTGCCGGGCGCGCGCGTGGCGTTCTCGACGCGCCGGGGCGGGGTGAGCGAGAGGCCGTACGACACGCTGAACCTCGGGGTGTTGACGGGCGACGATCGCGCGCTGGTGCGGGAGAACCGGACCAGGCTCTCGGCCCACCTCGGTCTGGAGGCCGAGCAGGTGGCGATGGGCTGGCAGGTCCACGGCACGGACCTGCTC
>JAFAQQ010000100.1 GCA_019246335.1 Actinomycetota bacterium
ATGTCCGGCGAGCGTCACCTTTCTCGGGGCTCCAAGCGCGATCGGCGCGAGGTCGTGGGAGTGCAGGCTAACCGCGAGGCGAACGCGCCCGAGCGTCGCCGTGCGGACGAGCGCGGTGATGCGGCCCGTGGCGAGCGCATCCCCCTCGTGGACCGGGCCTAGACGCACGCGAGGCCGTACGGCGGCTGGGTTGGTGCTGGGGCCCGCGGCACAGGAGGCGAGCGTGCAGACGACCGCCATCAGACCGCCGACAACCGCTCTCTTGCCCAGTGAGCCCTCGATCAGCGGAATCTAACCCAGGAACGGCCCAACTGGTGCTGGTGTCGATGGTCGAGCATCCGCAATTCGTCCGATCTCGCGACGGTCGTTTCGAGCTGTAGGGAGGCGTGACGAGGACACGCGTGGAGGGCGGGTACGGAGGTCCGCCGCCAGGAACCCACGATGCCTCGCCGTATCGCGAAACCGCTGATCCTCGCCCTGCTCGGAATGCTGCTCGCCAGCTCGTTGGCGTGGGCGGCTCACCATTCGCTCCCAGGCGCCGCACCTCGCCAGAAGGGCCAAAGGAAGCACCGCGTCCACAGCGAACGCAGGCATCGGCGGCGGCGCCATCACAAGCGCGGCCGAGGGGGCAGGGATCGAGTCTCCGGGCGACGGGGGTCCGGCCATCCCGTCCGGCCACCCGCTCGCAACCACCCCGGACCGGCCGCGCCACCCACAACGTCGTACACGCACGGTTCGCCTCCTGCATCGAGCACGAACGGGTCCCCATCGACCTCTAACACGAACGGGTCCCCACTGGCGTCGAGCAGCAACGGGCCGCCACCGGTCTCACCGCCGGCGATCGGACCCTTCGACGTGGTAACTCCCTTCCCGACGGGCGAGCAGCTCTTCGCCCCAACCAGCTTCTGGAACGCCGCGCTTCCCGCAAACGCCGCGCTCGACCCGCGCTCGTCGCAGCTCTCAGCGGCGCTCCAGGGAGAGATCCTGAAGGAGATGGCGGGCAACTACGGGCCCTGGATCAACACAGCCGAGTACAGCGTCTCGGATTACACCGTGGGCGCGCAGGTACCTCCCGTGCATGTGACCCTCGACGCGCCGTATCCCGATATCCAGCGCGACTTCGACGCGGTGCCGATCCCGACCGGGGCGCACGTCGCGCTCGGCAAGGACGGGTCGCTCGGCGACGGGCAGCTCGCGATCTACCAGCCATCAACCGACACGATGTGGGAGTTCTGGCTGCTCCAGCTCCGCGCCGATGGCTGGCACGCCGCCTGGGGCGGAAAGATGACGAATGTCTCAACGAATCCCGGCTATTTCCCGGGCAACCTCGGGGCAAGCGGCACAAGCCTTCCGCTGTTAGGGGGTCTGATGACGATCCACGAGCTCCAGGCCGGGCAGATCAACCATGCGCTTGCGGTCGCGCTTCCGAATACTGCGGCAGGAACCGTCACATGGCCGGCTCAGCGCGGTGATGGTGGCACGACGGGTCCGACCGCCATCCCCGAGGGAACGCACTTCAGGATCGATCCGTCGGTGGACCTGTCGAGCCTGAACCTCACGCCGACCGGGCTCGCGATCGCTCGCGCCGCGCAGAAGTACGGGTTCGTGGTACGGGACACCTCCGGTTGCTTCGTCTTCTACGCCGAGGACCCGACCTCGACCGGCAGCGATCCTTACGGGCAGATTTTCGGCGGGCAATGGCCCAACCAGGTGCTCCAGAACTTCCCGTGGGACCACCTCCAGGTGGTGTCTCCAGCGCAGGGCTGAGTCCGGCTCCACTCGGGCGCGGGGGCTCTGCCCGGACAGCCGGCTAAGCCGGTAGCGGGGCCCCAAAGCCGCGTCGGTCGATCGGCGACGCGGGTTCGGCTCGCCAGGCGACTGGTTCGTCCCGCCGGCCGTACGCGATCCCGGCCCACGTCCAGAGAAGGGCGGTCGTGAACTCGAAAGCCGCCGGGCTCACGAGCCCGACGACGAGCCACGCGATCGTGAACGCCTTGAGGCCTACCTGCCACGGCCAGATCTCCGGTGGGGCTCGTCGCGCAAGCGCGGAACCGAGGGTGAGCAGGGCAGCGAGCAGCCACAACCCAAGGCCGACCACGCCGAGCTCGACCAGGTACTGGAGGTAGATGTCGTGCAGGCCGGCCGTACCGCCGACGAGCGGAATGTTCGGGTCGAGGCGGAAGTACGGTTCCATGCGGTCGTAGGCGCGCTGCCAGCCAAATCCGATGAACGGCCGATCGGCCGCCATGCGGAGTCCCGCGGCCGTCGTGTTCTGCCGTTCCCAAACCGGGGTCTGGTCCACCTGGCGGTCGTGCGCCTGGCGACCTAGCCCCGGAATGAGCGCAAAGGCCACCAGGACCGCCATGAATCCCGCGGCGGCAACCGCCGGGAGGTAGCGCCGTAGGCCATGCGTGGTGGCGAGGGTGACGACGGTCCCGATGATCGCCGCCAGCCAGACGCCACGGGTCACGGTCGCCAGCAGTCCCAACGGTGCGAGCACGAGGACGCCCGCGGCGACCATGCGGTGCCACGTCCGGGTCCAGGCGACGAACGCGACCGCCGCCGCGACGGTGCACATGAAGAGGGCGAGGCCGTCGGCGCCCGCGTCGACAAACGGGCCCCGTACGCGACCGAAGTGCACGCCGACGCTCGGGTTCATGATGTAGCTCGGGAAAACGAGCGCCGTGAGCTTGAGCTTCTCGAGGACCCCGGTAACGCACAGGTAGGCGCCGCATCCCACCAGGCTGCCGAGCAGGATCATGCGCTGGCGCCGGGTCACGAACACGACCGGCGCGACGATGAAAAGCGCGAACGGGACGCCGCCGAAGACGTCCAGCAGCGTCGACTGCGAGTAGCGGTCCCCGATGGTGCCGGAGATGACGGCCGAGACGGCGGCGTAAGCGAACGCGGCGAGCAGCACGAAGTGCGCTCGTGTCAGGTGCAGTGGAGGGCGATCTCGGGATGGACCGACGCGCAAGAGGACGCCGATCAACGCGGCAAACAGCACCACGCGATGAGGCGCCGGGTTGGTGTTCACGCCGAGCGCGTCCCAATGCCCGGCGAACATGGACAGAACTATCCCCCCGCTGACTAGCCATGCGGGATCCACGGTCTTCACGAGGTAGGCCAAGGTTGTCAGGCCAACCACGGTCAGGGCCGTCGACCCGAGCCCGGTCCGGGTGAGCCCGACAGCCGACAGGAAGTACGCGGCGCCGCCGAGGCCCAGAACGAGGGCCACGATGGTGAGCGTGCGCCGGTCCGCCGCCGTCACCTGGGCTCTGCGAGTGCCTCCAGCGCCAGACGTCGCTGGACCATGCGGTTCGCGCGCCAGATCGCCAGGCCGCCCCCGAGCAGCAGGCCGCCGACGAGCGCGCCGGCGAGATAGTCCTGAAGGACGGACGAACGGTCGCTCGTGGCAGTGGAAGCCGGCGCAAGCAGCTGGACGAGCCCGGTGAACGCCTCACCCAGCTGGCTCTGCCCGTAGAGATAGCTCGTCGACTGCCTGATGAGGTTGTCGTTGTCGATGCGGGTCTGAACGGAACGGCGCGCCGGATCGTTCGGGCCGAGCTTGGCCAGCTCCGCGGTCGCGTTTTGGAGATCCGCCGACGCCGCCATGAACTGCCGCCGGATCTTCTCGCTCTCCGTCTTGCCGGCGTTCAGGTTGGCCGCGTACTTCACGATCGATTCAGCCGTGGCGTTGGCAAGGGCCATGGCTTGGCCGGGCTTCTTCTCTTGCGCCAGGACGCGTACGACCGAGCTGCCCTGAATCGGGACGGCGTCCACGTGGCTTACGACGTAGAGCGACGGGCGATGAAGCTGCTTGGCAACCGGTCCGATTACGCGCGGGGCATCGATCGATCGGGCGTAAGCCACAGACAGCGCTTGCACGGCGGTCACATAGCCCTCGACCGACTGCTGCGTTAGGTTGAGCCCGCCGACGTTCAGCCTCGCCTCCGCCGTGTAAACAGGCTTTCGCACCAGTCCCAGCGCCAGCGCGGCGGCGAGGAGGACCACCACCGGGATTGCAGCGAGGACGAGATTGCGTCGCAACGCCTGAAGCACGGTGAGCCGCGCGGTTGGAGGCGCGAAGAGCGGCGGAATCGTGAAGTCTTCGACTGCCATCGAGACCCGAGGATAGATACGCCACTGCTACACGCACGCCGGTGCCACTGGCTTTCGCGCGGACGGGACTTCCGTAGGGTGTCGCCACGTGACGCGTATGAGCGGCCTGGTGCGTCTGGACCCTGAATGACCGGATCGCGCCGGCCCGTCCTCATGCTCACCACGGCGCTGCCCGGCCAGGTCCGAAGCGGCGGCGAGGTCGTCTCTCAAGCGATCATCGACGCGCTGCGGGCGGGCGGCACGCAGCCGCGGGTCGTCGGCTATCGCCGTAGTGGGGACGATCGCCCCCCTGAGCCGTGGGAGCAGATCGCCGGAACGCGTCCCATCGAGAGCGACGCCGCAGGCCTGCGGGCGGTCGGCTGGATGGCGCGCGCCATCGTGTCGAGGACTGCGTACTCGGTCGCGAAGTACCGTTCGCGCGCGTATCGGAGAGCGGTCGCCGAGGCGCTGGTGGCCGGAGTGGAGGCGGTCATCGCTGACCACGCGCAGGTGAGCTTCGCCTGTGCCAGGGTGGAAAACGCGCCGCTCATATACGTCGCGCACAACGTGGAGCGGGGGCTCTACGCCGAGCTGGCCGAATCCGCCCAGAATCCGCTCGCCGGCTGGGCCTACCGCCGGGAGGCGCGGCTGCTCGACGCAATCGAGCGCGACCTGGTCCAGCGAGCAGACCAAGTCTGGGCGCTCACTGCGGAGGACCGCGACGTCCTCCGAAACGTCGCGGCGGGGCCAGACATTCGACTGCTCGAAGTGCCGTCCGCTTTGGACCAGACCGCTGCGGCCAGGGCCCCTGTCCCTAACCGAGACGTGGTGCTGCTTGGCAACTGGACCTGGCGCCCAAACGCGCGCGGCCTTCGCTGGTTCGTGGATGACGTGGTCCCTCGCCTTCGAGGCGCCTGCGCAATCGCGGTCGCCGGATCCGGGGCGGACTGGCTTCGCGGGAGGCACGGCGAAGATGTCGAGGTCGTGGGCCCGGTTGCCGACGCGCTTTCTTTCCTGGCGGGCGCGCGCGCGATCGCCGTCCCGGCGCTCGGCGGGGGCGGCGTCCAGGTGAAGACGCTCGACGCGATCGCCACCGGGCTGCCTGTAATTGCGTCGACCGCAGCCGTCCGCGGCCTGGCCGACCTTCCAGCCACGGTGACCGTCGCCGAAGACGCCGATGCCTTCGCGGCGGCTCTGCGCGCGGCCACGGGCTCGGCGGGCGATCCCGCGGCGCGGGAGGAAGCTCTCCGATGGTCGCGCGAACGGCGTGCCCGCTTCGCCGCGAGCGTGAACGCCGGCATCCGTGACGTCATCGATTCGAGGCGGATCGAGCCGACGAACTCCAAGGAAGCGGCTACCGCTCGGTGAGAGCCCCTTTGCGCCAAGGCGGGGCGCTTCTCGTCTGCATCGTCCTGCTCGGAATCGGCTTGCGCTTCGCGACCCTGGGCGTCCAGAGCTTCTCCGACGACGAGCTGTTCACCGCGTGGCTCGTGAAGATGCCGCTCGGCGACATGCTCTCGACGATCCCGAGAAGCGAGCGCACGCCCTATCTCTTCTACCTCGTCGAGTGGGCCGGCGCGCGGCTGTTCGGCACCGGTGAAGCCGGTCTGCGCGTGCTGCCGGCGGTGTTCGGCGCGGCCACCGTGCCGGTCATATATCTCGCCGGCGCCATAGGCGCCTCGCGCCGCGTCGGCCTGGTCGCCGCGCTCTTCGCCGCGGTCAGCCCATTTCTCATCTGGTACTCGCAGGAGGCGCGCTCGTATGCGCAGCTCATCCTCCTCGTCGCGATCTCGTTCGCCTTCCTCATCGCCTACGCTCGCGCGAGGACCGGCAGGGCGCTGGCGGGCTGGGCCGTGGCGAGCGCGCTGGCGGTGGCGACTCACTACTTCGCCCTCTTCCTCGTGCTCCCCGAGGCGGCGTGGGTCGTAGCTCGCGGAGGCGGTCGTCCGAATGTGCGCGTCCTGTTCGCCGCGGTGCCCGCCGCTATGACCGCCGCGCTCGTACCGCTCATGCTTCACCAGCGGGGGGCGGTCGGCGACAAGCTGGGCGGGGCCGGGAGGTCGGTCGTCGAACGACTGGTGGCGATTCCGAAAAACTTCCTGGTCGGGTTCGCGATCCCCTTCGAGGCGGTCGCGAGCGCGCTTGCCGGGCTGGCGGCGGCTGTCGCCGTCTGGCTCGCGCTACGCGCCGCCCGAGGCGACGAGCTCAACCTGGCGCGCGCCGCCGGCGCCTTGACCGCAGCCGGTATCGCCGTGCCCCTCGTCCTCGCGCTGCTCGGCTTCGACTACCTGCAGAGCCGTAACACCGTCGCGACCCTGGTCCCCGTGGCGATCGTGCTCGGGGTGGGATTCGTCGCCGGGCGCCTGGGCACGACGGCGCTCGTGATCTTGTGCATCGTGTCGATCGTCACGTACGTCGGTGTCGCGAGCGAAAGGCGGTACCAACGACGGGACTGGCGAGGCGCGGCACAGGAGCTCGGGCCGGCGCGGACGTCGCGCCTCGTGGTCTTCAGCCCGCCGTTCAGCAACCTTGGCCCCTTCCGCATCTACTACGGACGGGGCACCCGCGACCTGCCGCGGGCGGTGCCGCGGGTAAGGGAGATCGCGTCGATCGCGCTCGCACAGTTCAAGGGCTTCGGCCCCGGCGCCTATAACACCCCGTCCGGACCGGCGCCCCGCGCTCCACGCGGCTTTCGGCTGGTGCAGATCGTTAGGACGAGCACCTATCGGCTCGTCCGCTTCCAAGCCCGGCACCCGCTCGCGCCCACCGCTGCGGAGTTGCTCGGCGTCGTCTTCGACCATGCTCCATCCGTCGTCGTCTGGCAACCGGGCGGCCGTCGATGACGAGCTCGGTGCGGGTCGCCTACCTCGTGTCCCGGTACCCGTACGTCTCGCACGTGTTCATCCTCCGCGAGGTCCTGGCGCTTCGCCGTGCGGGCGCCGAGATCCACACGTTCACGATCCGCAGGCCGTCGCCGGACGACGTGCTCTCGGAGGAGGCCCGGGAGGCGAACAGGACGACGTTCGCGATCGTTCCGCCGGATCCGGCCGCGCTGCTCGTCGCGCACGCGCGGGCCGCTCTGACGCGGCCGCATCGCTACCTGTCGACGTTGCGCCGCGCGCTTGCCCTGCGCGGTCCCGGCGCGCGGGCGACGCTGTGGCAGCTCTTCTACTTCGGCGAATCCGTCCTCATGTGGCGCGAGTGCGCTCGCCGCGGCATCCGCCACATCCATGCGCACCACGCGAACGTCGCCTCCGACGTCGCGCTCCTGGCGGCGCACCTGGGCGGGGGCGAATGGTCATGGAGCCTCACGATGCACGGCACGACCGAGTTCTTCGATGTCCGCGAGCATCGGCTTCCCCAGAAGATCGAGCTGGCGCGCTTCGTCGTCTGCATAAGCGAGCACGGCCGCAGCCAGCTGATGAGCTTCGTCGGCACCAAGCACTGGGACAAGCTGCACGTGGTGCACTGCGGCCTCGA
>JAFAQQ010000191.1 GCA_019246335.1 Actinomycetota bacterium
GCGAATGCACCATGACGCGGGTGTTCCGCGCCGTTCTCATCTGCTCGGATGCCGATTGCCGAGCTCTTCGAGGCGTACGGCTCGCTGCGCGAGCTGGAGGCGCTCGCCTGCGACTGCGGCTGCTCGCTCGAGTGGATCGAGATCGCCGACCCCGGTCCTTCGGATCCCGCCCCCCTGGCGGGCTTCGAGCTCTCGCCGGCCGCCTGAGCCCGTAAGCGGGGGCGCGCGCCGAACTGGGGGGCGAGGGCTTGAACCCCGACTTCCAGGACCAAAACCTGGCGGCCTAGCCAGTTAGCCGACCCCCCACTGCCCCAAGGAGGATAGGTCGGCGGGGTCGATGGTCACCCCTGCGAGTACGCTGAAACCGCCGTGCCCCGCGACCTCACCGTGCTCATCATGGCCGCCGGCCACGGGACCCGGATGCGGTCAAGGCTCGCCAAGGTGCTGCACCCGGTGTGCGGCCGTCCGATGGTGCTCTGGGTCGCGTCCGCGGCGGAGCGCGCCGGCGCGGAGCGGGTGGTGTGCATCACGCGGCCGGGCGAGGGCGTGTCCGAGCGGCTCGACGGCCGCGTGGAGGTCGCCGAGCAGACTGAGGGCGAGGGCACCGCCGCCGCGGTCATGTCCGCGCGCTCCGCGATCGAGGCCGCGGCGACCGTCGCCGTCCTCTCGGGGGATCACCCGCTGATGACCGCGGGCGCCATCCGTGACATGGTCGACGCCCACGAGCGTGAGAACGCGGCCGCGACCGTGCTGACGACCGACACGCTCGACCCGGCGGGGTACGGCCGCGTCATCCGCGCGCCCGACGGCACGATCGAGCGCATCGTGGAGACGAAGGACCCGGGCAGCGTGCCGGGCGAGGTCCTCGCGACGCGCGAGATCAACGTGGGCACGTACGCGTTCAACGCCGCCGACCTCCTGACGGCCCTCGACGAGGTGGAGGAGTCCCCGAGCGGGGAGCGCTACCTGACCACGGTCATCGAGATCCTCCGGCGCCGCGGCCAGAAGCTCGTCGCGCACCCGACCCACGATCGGCTCGTCGCGACCGGCGTCAACGACCGCGTCGACCTGGCCCGCATCGAGGCCGAGGCCCGCCGGCGCCTGATCCACGACCACGCGCTCGCGGGCGTCAGCTTCACGAGCCCGGACACGACCACGATCGACGCCGACGTGGAGATCGGCGAGGACACGACGATCGCCGCGGGTGTCGCCATCCAAGGCCGCACCAGGATCGGCCGCGGCTGCCTGATCGGGCCCCACTCGACGATCACCGACGCCGCGATCGGCGACGAGGTGAGCCTCACCCACGCGGTTCTCACCGAGTGCACGGTCCACGACAGGGCTACGATCGGGCCCTTCGCCTACCTCCGCCCGGGCACCGAGATTGGCGAGGGCGCCAAGGTCGGCAGCTACGTTGAGATCAAGAACTCCCGTATCGGGGCCGGCGCCAAGGTCCCGCACCTGTCGTACATCGGCGACGCCGAC
The DNA here is from genome assembly GCA_019246335.1 of Actinomycetota bacterium. GTDB lineage: Bacteria > Actinomycetota > Thermoleophilia > Solirubrobacterales > Thermoleophilaceae > AC-37. Next base: position 1,486 of record JAFAQQ010000191.1, read on the forward strand.
GTCGGCGTCGGCGCCAACCTCGGCGCCAGCACGATCACGGCCAACTACCACCGGGGTCGCAAGACGCGGACGACGGTCGGGCGGGACGTGCGGACCGGCATCCACACGTCCCTGATCGCCCCGGTCAACGTCGGCGACGACGCGTACACTGGTGCCGGGTCGGTGATCGCCGAGGACGTGCCCGAAGGCGCCCTCGGGATCTCCCGTCCCGAGCAGAGGAACGTCGAGGGCTACGCCCAGCGAATAAAGGACGAGAAGCCGCCCGAATGAGCGTCGAGGTCGGCACCGCGCCCGCCCCAACCCACGCCACCAGCCTGCCGATCGACTACGGCAAGCGGCTGATGGTCACAGCCGGTCGCGCCAGCATGGACCTAGGCGGGAGGATCGCGGACAAGCTCGGCGTCGACCTCACGTCCGCCGGGCTCAAGACCTTCTCCGACGGCGAGGTCTACTGCCGCTACGGCGAGTCGATCCGCGGCGCGGACATCTTCATCGTCCAGTCGATCGCCGGCAACGAGGCCGAGGGCCTCACCGTCAACGACGCCCTGGTCGAGCTGCTCGTCATGATCGACGCCGCCGTCGGCGCCTCGGCGCACCGGGTGATCGCGGTCACGCCCTGGTACGGCTATTCGCGCCAGGACAAGAAGTCCGCGCCGCGCGAGCCGATCACCGCCCGCCTCGTCGCCAAGTGCGTCGAGACCGCCGGCGCCGACCGCCTGATGACCATGGACCTCCACGCCGGCCAGCTGCAGGGGTTCTTCTCGAACCCCGTGGACCACATGACCGCGATGCCGCTGCTCACCCAGTACGTCAAGGACCAGCTCGGCGAGGCCGGCGATCTCGTGATCGTCGCGCCCGACGCCGGGAGGGTGAAGCTCACCCGCAAGTTCGCGGGGACCGTGGGCTGCGAGTACGCCCTGCTCGAGAAGGAGCGGCCGGCGCAGCAGGTCGCCGAGATCGGCTACGTGATCGGTCAGGAGAAGGTCGAGGGCCACCGGGCGGTGATCGTCGACGACATCATCGACACCGGGGGGACGCTCGCCGCCGGCGCCCAGACCGTGCTCGACGCCGGAGCCAGCGAGGTCTACGCCGTCGCCACACACGGCATCTTCTCCGGCAACGCCTTCGAGACCCTCGCGGCCTCGCCGCTCGCGGGCATCGTCGTGACCGACACCGTCCCTCTGCGCGCCGGGGCGCCCGACCTGATCCGCGTGCTCACCTGCGCGGACATCCTGACCCGCACGGTCCGCGAGATCTTCACCGACGGCTCGGTCAGCGAGATCTTCGCCGGAGAGAACCAGCTCTTCTAGCGCCGCGTGGTCAACCTCTACACGGTCCTCAAGACGGTGCACGTGCTCGCGGCCGTGACGTGGCTCGGGGGGGCGGGCATGATCGTGATCCTGATCTCGCGCGCTCGCCGCAGCCGCGACGATCCCGGCAGGCTCGCCCATCTCATGAGGGAGGTCTCGGTCCTTGGCCCGCGGGTCTTCGCGCCCTCCTCGCTGATCCTGCTGATCACGGGAGTCATCCTCATCTACGACTTCGGCTGGGCCTACGACGCGTGGATCATCCTGGCCTACCTGGGCTGGGCGGCGACATTCGTCACGGGCAACTTCTTCCTCGGCCCGTCGGCGACGAAGGCCAACGCCGCGCTCGACGCAAAGGGCCCGAGCGACCCTGAGACCCTGCAGTACATCGACCGGGTCCTCACGGTCGCGCGCATCGATCAGGTCGTTCTGGCGCTGATGGTGATCGACATGGTCATCAAGCCGGGCACCTGAACGCCGGACGCGCCGCGCTCAACCCCGCGCGCAGCCTCAGCCCCCGCGCGCAGCGAACTTCTTCACCCGCCTCTCCCCGCGCGACTCGAAGTACTCCCACTCCTCGCGGCCGAGCTCCGTCGCGGGCTCCTCGGCGAACCACCACTCACGGCCGATTCGGTACCAGTTGCGCGTCGCGCGTAGCTGCCCGAGCACTGCCATAAGGCCCGTCTCCATCCGCCGCCCCATCAGCTCGTTGGCCGGCACGTTCTCCCGCCGCCACAGGTCGTAGAAGCCGGAGCGCGGATCGGTCATCGCGGCCAGCGCACCCATCACGCGATCGGAGTCGATCGTCACCTCCCGGTCCTCCATGTACCAGCCGCCGACGGTTCGCACGTGCTCCATCAGTCGCTCCGCGTCCACCCGCTTCGGCTTGTGCAGGAAGCCGAGGTCCGCGAGGGCCTGCACGAGCTCCTCGGGGTCGTCGTCGAACACCGCCTCCAGCGCCGCGATCTCCAGCTCGATCTGCTCCTTGTCGAGCTGCTTGGTCATCCCGAAATCGAGGAAGGCGACGCGCCCGTCCTCCATCAGGACGTAGTTGCCGGGGTGCGCGTCCGCGCTGACGTGCTGGAGGTGGTAGATCGAGCCGAAGCAGAAGCGGAAGACGATCTCGCCGAAGCGGTCCCTCTCCTCCTGGGGCAGTCGCTTGATCTCCTCGAAGCCCATGCCGTCGACCCATTCGGTCACGAGGACGCGCTCGGTCGTCAGGCGGGAGATCACGTCGGGCACGCGGATGAACGGGTGGCCGCGGTAGCCACGGGCGAACGTCCGCTGGTTCTGCGCCTCGTACTCGTAGTCGAGCTCCTCGAGCACGCGCTCCTTGAGCTCCTCGGCGGCGGCCTTCGCGTCGAGACCCGGCGCGATCGCCTTCGCGAGCCGCAGGATCATCCCTGCGTTCTGCATGTCGGCGCGGAGCGCCTTGGCCACCCCCGGGTACTGGATCTTCACCGCGACCGGACGCCCGTCCGGCAGCACGGCGCGGTGCACCTGACCGATCGAGGCGGCCGCCGCGGCCTCGTGCTCGAACTCGTCGAAGAGCTCGTCGACCGGCGCGCCCCACTCCTCGTCGAGAACCGTCGAGACCTTCTTCCACGGCATCGGCGGGGCGGAGGTCCTGAGAGCGCCGAGCTTGTCCTGGTAGAGCTCCCGGTACTCCGGCGGAAGAAACTCGGTGTCGATGAACGACGCGAGCTGGCCGATCTTCATCGCCGCGCCCTTCATCGTCCCGAGGACGTCGACCATCCGCTCGGCGGCCTCCAGATGACGGCTGTCGAGCGCCTCGGTCGCGCGCTCCTTCGAGCGGACGACGTTCGCCGCGCGCGTCCCCGCGTACCGCGCTCCCTGACTGCCGATGACGGTGCCGACCCTGGCCGTTCGACCGACGCGTCCCTGCGGGATCGACTCGTCCTTGCGC
>JAFAQQ010000158.1 GCA_019246335.1 Actinomycetota bacterium
CCTCTTCGCGAAGCTCGGCGGCCTGACGGCGCTCCGTCACAACCCGACCGCCGTTCACTTCGGCCAGTACGGCGCCGGCTACGGCACGCTCGGGCTCTGTCTGTGCCTGGGTTCGGCGCTGGTCGCGCTCCAGGCGTGGATGACAAATCGCCAGCGCGTCACGCTGCTCCTCTTCCTGGTCGCCTGCGCGTGCTCGCTGGCGGGATCGATCGCGCTGGCCACCCGCGGACCGGCGCTGGCCACGGCGCTCGCCGGATTCGCGCTCGTCCTGCGCGCGCGGCCGCCGCGGGCCAGGACCGTCGTCGTCATGGCGCTCGCGCTCGCGGTCGTCGGGCTCGGAGCGATCACCCTTCGAGCAGTCCGCGACTACTCGCAGTACGAGCCCCTGGGCGACGCGCTGGGCACCGTGACCCGGACGTCGCCCCTCCGCCTGGTGAGCCCCGACCTCATCGAGTTCGACTACTTGGTCACCCTCGAGCACGTCGTGCCCCACGACCTCAACTGGCTGAACGGCGACTCCTTCGCGGACGTCCCCCGCTTCTTCGTGCCCCGAAAGCTGTGGCCGGGGAAGCCGAAGCCGCTCGATCTGCAGCTCTCGCAGGCGATGTTCGGGCCGCAGACCGCCGCGGGCACGCCCTTCACGCTGCCCGGCGAGGCATGGTGGAACTTCCGCTTCGGCGGCGCACTTGCGTTCCTGCTCGTGCTCGGGATCGCCGGCGGGCTCGTCTGGCGAGCGCTCCTCGAACGCGGCGGCCCGGCGGGAGAGCTGGCCGCCGCCGTGGTGATGGGCTACTCGTACCTGCTCTTCACGCGGCCGCTCGGGCCGATGCTGCTGACCACGCTTACAGCCGCCGGCGCGGCCGTGGCCGTCTACCTCGCCGCGACCGTGCGGCTGCGTCCCTCCGCATTGCGCTCGATCTGGGACCGACCATCTACCGAGGCCTCGACGTAGTCCGATCGGCCCGAGTGCGCGAGCCAAACCGAGCGGCGCGCAAGCGCGGCCCGTGGCCCGCGCGGCGGCGCGAGATCGACGTCGACCCGCTCGGCACCGCCGCGCCGGTACAAGCTCCACTCGCGGATTCCCCGCAGCCGCCCCCGGACTGGTGCGAGCGTTCGTTCGCGCAGCGCCACGAACCCGACGTACGCGAGGTCATAGCCGATCATCGCGAGCCCGTAGCGGCGAAGCAGCCTCGGCGAGGCGTTCTTGGCGACCGTCCGCACGCGGTTGAGGCCCACGTGGAAGTACTTGAGGTCCGAGCCATGGCGGGTCGTGCCTCCGTGGTGATGGTGGACCACGGCGCCCGGCGCGTAGACGCAGCGCCAGCCGCGCATCCTCGCCCGCCACGCGAGGTCGGCGTCGTCGAGCGCGAAGAAGAACGACTCGTCCATGCCGCCGACCTCGTCGAGCATGCGCCGGCGGTGAAGCGCGGCACCGCCGCATGCGCCGAACACAGCAACCGGCTCGCTCTCGCTGTGGGTGACCGGCGCGCCCAGGAGCCGATCGAATGCCACGCCGAGTCGGTCGACGCCGATGCCCGCCGAGTTGATCACGCCGGGATCGCTGGCGAAGCGCATCTGGGCGGCGACCGACCCGATCTCCGGGCTCTGCTCGCCCGCTGCCAGGAGCTCGACGGCCGCCCGCTCGTCGACGATCACGTCGTTGTTGACGAGGAAGACCCACTCGCCCGTCGAGCGGCGGATTCCCTCCGAGGCGCCGGCCGGAAAGCCCAGGTTCTCGGGCAACTCGACCACCTGGGCCTCCGGAGCCCCCTCGCGCAGCATTGCCGGTGAGCCGTCGCCCGAGCCGTTGTCGACCACCACAATCTCGGCTCCCCCTTCGACCTGCCGAAGGGCGGCATCGAGCGCCCGCAGGCAGGCAAGCGTCATCTCCGCCCGGCGGTAGTTGACCACGATCGCCGAGATACGAGGGGCTGCCATGAGCGGTGCATCGTACGCTGCGCCTGCCGATGCCGACGGAAGCCGAATCCGCGCCGCTGCTCGAGATCGTGATCGTCAACTCGACGGGCGGGCGCGATCTCTTGAGAGCGTGCCTCGCGTCACTCGAGCTCCACCCGCTGCGGTCCGGGCCGATGCGCGTCTGGGTGGTGGACAACGCGAGCGCGGACGGCGCGGTCGAGATGGTCCGGACCAAGTTTCCGTGGGTCCACGTCGAGGAGCTCTCGTACAACGCGGGCTTCTGCGTGGCGAACAACGTGGTGCTCCGGTCCGTCGAATCGCCCTACGTCCTCGTCCTGAACCCCGACACCGAGATGAGCGAGGGCGCGCTCGACCACATGGTCCGGCTGATGGAGGAGTACCCCGAGATCGGCATGTCCGGCTGCCGGCTTGTCATGCGCGACGGGACCTTCGACCACGCCGCCAAGCGCTCGTTCCCCACGCCGCTCTCGGCGCTGGGGCACTTCGTGGCCGTTGGCCGTTCCGAGCGCGCCCCCCGCTGGCTCGCTCAGTACCGAGCGCCGGACGTGGACGAGCACGATGCCGGCCCGGTCGACTCGGTGAACGGGGCGTTCATGCTCGTCCGCCGCGAGGCGCTCCGCGACGTGGGGCTGCTCGACGAGGGCTACTGGCTCTACATGGATGACCTCGACTGGTGCTACCGGTTCCACCGCAAGGGCTGGAAGGTCTGGTACGACGGCCGCGTCACCGTCCTCCACGTGAAGGGCGGCACCACGGTGGTGGAGCGGCACAGGCGCCGTCACCGCGGCCTTCGCCACAACGTTGCCTTTCACCGCTCGATGGGGCGCTTCTACCGGAAGTTCTACGGCGGGAGGCGTCCGATCTTCGACGGTGCGATTTACCTGGCGATCGGCCTCAAGCTCGCTGTGGCCGTCCTCCGCAGCACGGTTGCCCGGCGCCGACTGGTGTAGGCGGATCAATCATCTAGGGTGTCCGCCGCGAGGGAGATGAAGAACTCGAGACAGTTTACGCCCCGGGTCGGCGAGGTCCGCAGCAACGGGCTGCCGCCGGAGCCGCCCGACGGCGAGCGCACGGTGCTCGTGACGGGCGGCGGCGGCTACATCGGCTGCGTGCTCGTGCCGCGCCTGATCGACCGCGGGTACCGCGTCCGCCTCCTCGACGCGCTGTGGTGGGGGGAGGCCCCGATCGCGGGCTTCCGCGACCGGGTCGAGCTCGTCGAGCGCGACGTCCGCGACCTTCCGGAGGGGACTCTCGACGGCGTCGACGCCGTGATCCATCTCGCCGGCCTCTCGAACGACCCGACCGCCGAGTACGACCCCGACGCGAACTGGCAGATGAACGCGCTCGCCACCGAGGCGCTCGGGGCGGCGTGCGTGGAACGCGGCATCGAGCGGCTCGTGTTCGCATCGTCGTGCTCCCTCTACGACGGGCTGCCGCGCGGCATGCACGCGGAGACCGCCCCGATCGACCCGGCGGGCGCGTACGCGACGTCGAAGCGGTACGCGGAGGAGTCGCTCGCCGCCCTGGTGGACGAGGGCCTGTGCCCGGTCTTCTTGCGGAACGGCACGGTCTACGGGCACAGCCCGCGCATGCGCTACGACCTCGTCGTCAACACGTTCGTCAAGGACGCGCTGCTCGAGGGCCGCCTCCAGCTTCACGGCGGCGGATGGATGTGGCGCCCGCTCGTCGACATCCGCGACGCCGCGGACGCGATGATCCTCGCCCTCGAAGCCCCGGCGGAGCTCTGCTGCGGCGAGGTCTTCAACGTCCTCCACGCGAACTACCAGATCCGCGAGCTGGCGATGCTCGTCGCAGGGTCGGTGCAGCTGCTCGGCCGCTCGGTCGTCCTCGAGGAGGTTCCGGCACCGCCACTCGTTCGGGACTACGAGTGCTCCAACGCGAAGCTGTCGACCCGGCTCGGGTTCTTCCCCAGCCACTCGGTTGTCGACGCCGTGTCGGACCTCCTGGCCCGATTGGATTTCTCGGACATCGAGTCGCTGACCGACCCGCGCTACTACAACATCCGATGGCTCGAGGCGCGCGCCGCGTCGGCTGCTGAGGCGAGGTAGGCGTGAGGCTCACGAGCGTCCTGATCACCGGTGGCGGCGGCCAGCTCGCCTCCGACCTCGAGGAGCGGCTGACCGCGCACTCGGTCCGGGTTCACGCGCCCTCGCGGCTCGAGCTCGACGTGACCGACGACGCCGCGGTCCGCGCCGCGCTCGACGAATCGGGCGCCGGCATCGTCTTCAACTGCGCCGCGTTCCACAACCTCGACATCTGCGAGCAGGACGAGGATCGCTCGTTCGAGGTGAACGCCCGCGCCGTGAAGCGGCTCGCCGTGCGCTGCACGGAGAGCGGCACGAAGCTGGTCCACATGAGCACGAACTACGTGTTCGACGGCTCCGCGCCCGAGCCGTACGGCGAGGACGACCTTCCGCGGCCGAGGAGCATCTACGCGATCTCGAAGCTGGCGGGCGAGCACTGCGCGCTCGCGTACGCGAACGACGCCTTGGTGGTTCGGACCGGCGGCCTCTACGGCCTGCACGGAAGCGCCTCGAAGGGCGGCAACTTCATCAGCCGGCTCCTGCGCCGCGCCGCGGACCAGGGTGAAGTCAAGATGGTGGCCGACCAGCGCCTGAGCCCGACCTACACCGCGGACCTCGCGAACGCCCTGATCGAGGCGGTCGAGACCGAGGCCTCCGGGCTGCTCCACCTGACGGCGGCCGGCGAATGCTCGTGGTACGAGTTCGCCCGGGCGATCCTCGATTTCGCGGGGGTCGACGTCCCGGTCGAGCCGACCGAGACCGTGATCCCGCCCGGCGGCGTCGACCGGCCGCTCAACGGCGTCCTGCGCAACGGCCGCGCGGAGATGCTCGGCCTCGCGCCGCTCAGGCCGTGGGACGAGGCGCTTGCGGACTACATGAGGGCCGCGGAGCTGAGCGCCGCCCGAGCCGGCTGACGCCGGCTCCCGCCCTCAGAAGGGCAGCTCGTCCGCCACGTCCCGCAGCAGCGGGGCGTTCGCATCGCGCTCGGAGGGCTGCAGGTCGATGTCCGGCCACTCGATGCCCACGTCGGGGTCGTCGTACTTGATGCCGCGCTCGATCGACCCGTCGTAGTAGGCGTCGCACTTGTACATCACGTCGGCCAGCTCGCTGGTCACGCAGAACCCGTGCGCGAACCCGACGGGGCAGTAGAGCTGATGAAGGTTCTCGTCGGTCAGCTCGAAGGCCTCCCACTCGCCGAAGGTCGGCGACCTTCGCCGAAGGTCGACGACGACGTCGACGATCGAGCCGCGCGCGCAGCGGACGAGCTTGGCCATCCCCCGCCCGACCTGGAAGTGCATGCCCCGGATCACGCCGTGCGTCGAGCGCGAGTGGTTGTCCTGCACGAACTCCTCGGGGATGCCGAGGTCCGCGTAGGCCGCGCGCCGGTAGCTCTCGTGAAAGAAGCCGCGGACGTCCCCGTGGATCACGGGTTCGACCAGAATGGGCCCCTCGAGTCGTGTGTTCAGTCGCTTCAACTGTGCGAGTAAGGTAAACGCCGTTTGAGCGGCAGCCCCGAGACGAGGGAGGATACGGCCCAGGTCACGGGCGGTCTTCCCGGTAGTGCCCAGGCTTCCGAAGTCCTTCTGAACGGGCAGCCGGCGACGCCCGACGCGTACCACCGCCGGAGGGCGTTCTCGCTCATTCGCCGCCGCGGGGCCTGGCGCGACGCGCTTCGCCGCCGGATGCTGGCGGCCGCCGACCTGCTCGGCGTGATCGGCGCCGGGGTGGTCGTGGCCGCGAGCACCGGGCAAGGCGACCTTGTGGCGCTGAGCGCCGCGATGCTGCCGCTCTGGCTCGTCCTGGCGAAGCTCTGCGGGCTCTACGACAGCGACCACCGCGTGCTGAGGCACCTGACCGTCGACGAGGCCCCGAACCTCATCGCGTGGGCGACGATCGGCACCGCCCTGCACGTGTTCCTCCTGTCGCTGCTCGCGGGGCGTGACCTGGCGGCGAGCGAGGCCGTGCCGTTCTGGCTGACGGTCGTCGTCGTCACCCCGGCGCTTCGAGCGGGCGCCCGGGCGACATGGCGTCGGGCGGTCTCGGAGGAGGGCGCCCTGCTGCTCGGGTCCGGGCCGCTCGAGTCAGCCACCCGCCGCAAGCTCGACTTGTTCCGCGACATTCACGTGAACGCGGTCGGCGTGGTCGGGGACGAGAGCCTCGGCTGCGTCGAGGACCTCGACGGCATCCTCTCCGCCGCCATTCGGGAGGCGCCGGGCGGGCGCGTCGATCGCATCATCGTGGCGAGCCAGACCGTGAGCGAGCCGCTGATCGCCGAGCTCGTGCGCGTCTGCCGCCGCGAGGGCCTGAAGCTCAGCGTGGTGCCACCGGCGCGCGCGATGTTCGGGACGGCCGTCCAGCTCCACCACATCGCCGACCTTCCGCTGATCGAGTACTCGACCTGGGACGTGCCGCGGTCGACGATGATGCTCAAGCGGGTGATGGACATGGTCGGGGCGACCGTTGCGCTGATCCTGCTGGCGCCCGTCCTGCTCGCCCTCGCCGTCGCCGTCAAGCTCACGAGCCGGGGACCGGTGCTGTTCGTGCATGCGCGCTCAGGCCGCGACGGCAAGCCGTTCCGCATGCTCAAGTTCCGGACGATGGTGGCGGACGCCGAACGGCAGCTCGAGCAGCTCGTCGACATCCAGCGCATCGAGCGGCCCGCCTTCAAGCTGCGCGACGATCCACGCGTCACCTCCGTCGGGCGCTTCCTGCGGCGGACGAGCCTCGACGAGCTGCCCCAGCTTCTCAACGTGCTCTGGGGTGACATGAGCCTGGTCGGTCCCCGCCCGGAGCAGGTGGAGCTGGTCGATCGCTATGGACCCGAGGACCGCTTCCGCCTCGAGGTCCGGCCCGGGCTGACCGGCCCGATGCAGGTCTACGGACGCGGCGACCTCACGTTCGACGAGCGCGTGGCCGTCGAGCGCGAGTACGTGGAGAACCTCTCGCTGCGGCGCGACTTCCGCATCCTGCTCCTGACGCTCGCAGCGGTGTTCCGCGGGCGCGGCGCCTACTGATGCGGCGCCCGCTCGGGGCTAGGCGCGGCGGCGGCGCGCGCCGGCGACCAGGATCGCCGTGCCGAGGGCGGCGACCACGAGCAGCGGCAGCACGGGGCTCGTGCCGATCGCGTGCGTGGCGCCGTCGAATGCCGACGGTGTGGTGCTGATGCCGCGCGGCGCGGCGGGTGCGGCGGGCTGTGCGCTCGAGGTGTTCGAATGCGCTCCGGCCTTCGACCCGGGCTTGCCCGATTTGCCGGAGGCGCCGCTCAGCGGCGCGGTGGCACCGAGATCGCTCGACGTGGCGATCTGCCGGAGGACCGTAGCCGTGCCGGGATCGACGCGGCGCAGGGTGTTCGACGAGCCCGGTGAGAGCGGGACCGAAGGCGGCTTGCCGTGGTGGCCGGCGTGACCGCCGGGGGCGGTGGGGCCGGACGCATTGGGCGTGAAGGGGACGTACTGGTCGTACCCCGAGGTGGCCCCGAGAGCGGCGCTCGGTACGGCGAGCGCGCCTACGACGGCGACCGCCAGGGCCCTGCGCGGGAGGCGCTGAGGAGCCATGCCGGCACTGTAGCGATTGCGGCCTCCGTCTTCGCCGTGGCCATGGTGAACGGCGGATACACGACCGGCGTGCGCGCCGCGACTGGCGCGCTGGCGCTCGTCGCGGTGGTAATCGGGTTGGCGATCCGGCCCCGAGAGGGCGGGCTCCGGCGCGCCCCCGTCCTCGTCGGTGCCGCGCTCGCCGCGTACGCGCTGGTCAGCGGCCTCTCGCTCGTCTGGGCTGCGAGCGCCGAGCGCGCCTTCATCGAGTTCGACCGCGCGCTGATGTACGTCTCGATCTTCGCCGCGGTCGTCGTGCTCCAGCGCCTCGGTGGCGCTGCGCGGTGGGCGGCAGGGCTCGCAGCCGGCATCGCGGCGGTATGCGCCGTGGCCTTCATCGGACGCTGCTTCCCGTCGCTTGGCTGGACCCATTCGCTCGGGACGCTGCTCCCCGCTGTCCGCGGGCGCCTGTCGTATCCGATGGGCTACTGGAACGGGCTCGGGATATTCGCGGGCCTCGGTGTGACCCTGCTGATCGCCTGCGCAACGAGCGCGCGGCACCCGGTCTCGCGGTTCGTCGCGCTCGCCCCGATCCCGCTGCTCGCCGCCGTCATCTACCTGACGGCCTCGCGGGGTGCGGTCGCGGTCGTCGTGGCGGGCTGCGTGGCGCTCATCGCGCTTACGGCCAGGCGCGTCGCCGTTACTGCCGCGTTCGCGGTCGCCGCGGGCGGCAGCGCGATCGTGATCGCCGCGCTTTCGGGTCGCGACGCGCTGACCAACAACCCGGCATTGCCGGCGGCGTCGTCGCAGGGGCACAGCACCGCGCTGATCGTCCTGCTCGCCTGCGTCGTCACCGGCGGGCTCCACGCACTCGTGTCGAGCTCCCGGATCAGGGACGTCCACCTGCCGCGGCCGGCCGCCGCGGCGATTGCGGTCCTGATCGCCATCGTCGTGCTCGTCGGAGCCCTGGCCTCGCACCCGTCGCGGCGGATCCACGCCTTCAAGGCGCCGCCGGCAGGCGGAGTCGTTCGCAACTTCACCGAGCAGCACTTCCTGAGCGGGGGCGGATCGGGGCGCTGGCAGTTCTGGGGAGCGGCGTGGACCGAGTTCCGCTCAGAGCCCCTGCGAGGACAGGGTGCGGGCTCGTTCGAAGCCTGGTGGGACCGCCACGGCCCCATCGCCTACTACGTGCGCGACGCCCACTCGCTCTGGCTCCAGACGCTGGGAGAGCTCGGCCTGCTCGGGTTCCTGCCGCTGCTCGTCGCATTCGCAGGCGGCCTCGCCGTCGGCCTGGGCCGGCTGCGCGCCCGGCCGCCCGACGAACGCGTCGCCGTGGCGGGAGTGCTCGCGACGCTCATCGCCTGGTGCGTCGGCGCGGCGATCGACTGGATCTGGCAGCTAACGGCCGTCGGAATGATCGGCGTCGTCTGCCTCGCTCTTCTTTGTGGCAGGGCGACGGCGCCCGCTTCCGGCACCCGCGAGGTTCCGCGAGCCGCCGCCAGAGGGGCGGCCGTCGCGGCCGTCGCGGCCGCAGCCGTCGTGGCGATCGTGCTCAGCGGTGCGATGGCCCTGCCGTGGCTCGTGGAGCGTGAGATCCATGCGAGCCAGGCGGCGGTCCGGTCTCGGAACCTCGGCGAGGCCATCACGCGGGCACGGGCCGCCCGCTCGCTACAGCCGTGGGCGGCGTCCCCCTACCTCCAGCTCGCGCTGACGAACGAGCGCGGCGGCGCGCTCCGTGCCGCGAGGCGCGCGATCGCGGGGGCCACGCGGCGCGACCCCTCCGACTGGCGCCTATGGCTCGTCTACACCCGGATCGCAACCGAGAGCGGCCGCCCGAAGCTAGCCCGCAGGACGCTCGCCGCGATGCGAAAGCTGAACCCGCGGTCGCCGCTGTTCGCGGCCGGAGGCTCGCCCTAGAGGTGACCGCTGCCGGCCTTGCCGCCGGCGACCTTCACATACTCGTTCCATGCGGGCTTCGGCTTGCCCTTGAGGTCGAAGAGGCCGGTATGCGGCCCCCACCAGTCGGCCTCACCCTGGTCGAGCGGGTGGTCGCGCCAGGAGAACCAGACCACCATGCCGATGTTGAGCTGCTTGCGCATGTCGACCATCGCGTTGTAGGCGTTCTTCAGCTCCTTCGCCTGGCCCTGGCGGCCGGATACGAGCGTATCGCCCTTCGGGCCGGACGAGGCCCACCCGATCTCCGTGATCCAGATCGGCTTCTTGCTGTCGTTGTTGTTCGCCATCACCCGCCGCACGGCTGCCATCGCGTCCTCCAGCGCCTGCGTGTTCTGCGAGTACGGATGGACATTCATGATGTCGAAGGCGCCGCGGAAGCCCTTCTGCTTGTAGAGCTGCTTGATGAACGGGATCGCGGGGTCGCCGTAGACGTTCGGGATCCCGCCGAGCACTACCTTCGTCGACGGGTCGCGCTTTCGAATCACCTGCGCCGCGAGCCGCAACAGCTTCACGTAGCCGGCGGGGTTGGCCTTCGGCTGCCAGAACTTCCAGTGCGACGGCTCGTTCCACACCTCCCACCCCGAGGGCGGGCGCGTGGGCAGGCTGGAGTGCGTCCTCCAGAAGAAGCCGTTCGTGCCGTAGCGCCCGAGGGAGGTGCGCAGGAAGGATGCGAATGCCTTGCGCGCGTGGTGGCTCGTGGGCGGATAGCTCGCGCCCTGCGCCGCCCACGACGGGCTACCCCACACGGTCGGCAGGAGGCGGATCCCGACGCGCGCCGCGTCGGCGAAAAGCGCGTCGTATCGCGACCAGTTGTACGCCCCTTCGCGGACCTCTATGTCGGGCCAGTAGAAGTTGACCCGGAACGTGCCGACGCCGCCCTGCGCCATCCGCAGGAACTCGAACGAGGACGGGTAGTTCCACGCGCTCATCCCGAAGAACTGCCGCGGCGCTCCCGCCGATGCCGGCGGAGTCGTGGCAAAGGCGCACGAGGCCGCGACGAGCAGGGCCGCGAGGGCCGCAATTCGCAGCTTCCTTCGCATCCGTCCCTGCCAGGTCAACGGCACGACTTCAGCGTAGCTCGATTCGGCTTTCGCCTCACCACCCCCACGCGTCCTGGAACACGGTGGGAAGCTACGCGATTCGGTATGCGGGCGGCGGCGATCATCTGCATTCGAAACGAGGAGGTGCACGTCGAGCGCCTCATCCGGGACCTCGTCACCGAGGGCCTCGACGTCGTGCTGCTCGACAACGACTCGACTGACGCCACGGTCGAGCTGGCCGAGCCCTTTCTCGGCCGCGGGCTGCTCCGGATCGAACGGATCCCGTGGCTTGGCTGCCTGTCGACCGAGCAGGCGCTCGAGGCCACCCGACGCGCGATCGAGGGACTCGATCACGATTGGGTGCTGCACCTCGGCGCGGATGAGTCCCCCGCGTCGCCGGACGAGGGGAAGACGCTCCTCGACGGGTTCGCAGAAGCGGACGCCGCCGGCGCCAACTGCATCAACTTCGACGAGTTCGTCTTCATCCCGCGCGCGGGAGAGGACATGCGCGGCCGCGACTACCGGCGCCTCGTAACCCGCTACTACTTCCTCGACCCGTACTCACCGCGGCTGATGCGCGCCTGGAGGAGGGACGCCGGTCTCGACAACCGCAGGTACGCGGGTCATCAGCTGACCGGCGGAGCGCGCATCTACGAGCGCAGCTTCCCGCTGCGCCACTACGTCGTCCTCAGCGCGGACCACGCACGCCGGAAGTACCTCGACCGCGTCGTGGCGCAGGACGAGGCTGACCGCGGGTGGCACGCCGGGCGCGAGATGGAGAGCGAGGACCTCGAGCTACCCGGCGACGATCCCCGGATCCGAATGCTCCCGGACGGGTCGTCGAAGGCGTTCGACCGCTCGATGCCGTGCCGGAGCCACTACTGGAATTGGGCGAAGGAGCGGCCGGTCCGCTACGACCGCCTGAGCGCACGGGCGCGTCGCTGGGCGCGCCGCCGGCTGATCACGAGGTACGAGATCGTGCCCGCTAGGGGGGAGGCGCCGCACTGACCCGGCGTCGTGCGCGAAGGGCCGTCCGAATCGCTCGCGGCGCGTTCCGGAGCCCGCGGAAGAGGCGCCGCGCATAGGCCGAGGCGAGCGACCCGGTGCCGATGTCGTGCCTCGGCGCGACCGCGCGTATGTACGACGCCGGTGGGAAGAGCTCGCGAGCCAGCACGCCGAGGGCTCGGATCGGGGAGCCCGCGCTCATCACCCGATTGACGCCGTGGGCGCCCGGGTCGGCCCGCCCGCCGGCGAGCGCCCAGTAGCCCTCGCCCTCGCGGGTCAGGCCGAGCTCGTCGGCGAGCGCCGCGCCGCGGGGGATGACCCGGAGCCCGGCTCCGACGGCCGCCTCGGCCTCGAGCCGCCGCGCCAGCGCGGCGCACTCGACCCAGACGTCCCGCGGGAGCCGTTCGAGCGCGGTCTCGAGGTCTCGTTGCGCGTTCGTCCCGCCGCGCTGGTGGTACGCCGCGTGGAGCGCCACGTGGAGCGCACGTCTCGCTGCATCGAGCGTCTCGACGTCGACGGCCCCGATCGCGAGGCGCTCGGTCCCGGCGCTCAGGACACGCCAGGCATCCGCGGACTCGGCATGGACGCCGGGCAGCCTCCAATGCAGGTCGACCTCCGGGGATCGCGGGCGCGACCACATCTGCGCGTGCGAGTCCGCGAGGAAGTCGCGCTCGTCGAACGTGCACTCGAACCCGAGCCCCTCGAGCACGCGCCCCGCCGGCTCGAGGTCGGCTGGCGCCACGAGCAGGTCGCTGTCCGCGTAGCGGCGCTCGTCCCTCTCGTAGAGCCAACCCGCGATCGCGGGGCCCTTCAGCAAGATCGCCCTGATATCCCCGCGCGCCAGAGCTGGAAGCACCTCGGCCGTGACCTCGTCGACCCTGTCACGGATCAGCGCCGAGCGGCGCTCGCGGGCGCGGGCGAGCAGGTCGCCAGAGATGCGCGGATGACTCCACTCGGTGTGCTCCCCGCGGCCCACACGGAGGTACAGTACGCGCCCGTGAGTGTCCCTCCGCCCGGAAAGCGGCTCACGATCGACCTGCGAAAGGTCGTCCACGAGACGATGGATGGCGAGGTGATCCTGATCGACCTCGAGACGGGGGACTACTACTCGCTGCGCGGCGCGGGGGCGGACGTTTGGGCGCTGCTCGAGCGCGGCGCGACGGCCGAGGCGATCGCCTCGGAGCTTCTCGCGCGTTACGGGCCGGGCGCCGATCCGGAGACGATCCGGACCGACGTGAACGAACTGCTCGGGAAGCTACGCGACGCGGGCGTGATCGCGGTCGATCCGGATGGCCCGCAAGACCCGATGGACCAGGACTCTGCGCCCGCCCCGGCCGCGGCCGGGGCGTACGAGGCTCCAATACTGGAGCGCTACACGGACATGCAGGAGTACCTCCTCGTCGACCCGATCCACGGCGTCGACGCGCGAGGCTGGCCCGCCGGGAAGGCGCAGTCGGGCTGAGGGTGACCCCGGTTGCAGCCGCGGAGGCGGAGCGCTACTTCGAGCGCCTGAACGACGAGTTCGACGCCGCCGCCGAGGTCGAGCTTCACGAGCGCGATCTGGCCGTGGCGAACCAGCGGCTGCGACTGCGGTTCGCATCACCGGCGGCCGCCGAGAGGCTGTATCCCGCAGTGAGCCACCTGGAGGTTCCGGTTGCGGGTGGTGCCGATGTCGAGTTCTGCATCTGGGACGGCCGGGCCACGGGACGGTCCGCGCCCGGCTTTCCCTGGGCGCCCGACGACCTCACCCTGCGTGGCGCGGTCCGGCCTCTCTGCGACGACCGCGTGCACACCAGCCTCGAGCAGCTGTCCGGTGCGCTGATCTGCCGGCACCACGCCAGCCACCGGCTGCTCTGCTGGATCCCCGACGCCGAAGCGCTGCCATGGGCCGCGCGCTCCTCGCCGGTGCGCAGCGCCTTCGGCTGGGCGCTTGCCACGCCATCGATGCCATTTGTCCATGCCGGCTGCGTGGGGCGCGACGGCAACGGCGTCCTGATCGTCGGTCCGAGCGGCTCCGGCAAGTCGACCACCTCCGTCGCGTGTGCCGCGGCCGGACTCGATTACGCAAGTGACGACTACCTGTTCGTCCGGATCGGGGAGCCCGTGGTGGCGCACAGCCTCTACTGCACGGCGCGGATCCACGACTACGACATCGAGCGTGTGCCGGGCCTGTCCGGAGCGGTGGTCGGCTGGGTCGACGGCCCGGGGCCGAAGGGCGTCGTCGACGTCCGCCGGCTCGCCCCGGATCGCATTCGCAAGAGGATCCAGGCTCACGCGCTCGTGATCCCCCGTCCGACCGGGAACTCGGTGACCACGATGCGCGCGGTCGGATCGGCCGAGGCCCTGCGGGCGATGGCGCCGAGCAGCATCCTCCAAGTGCCTCAGGAGGATCCGCGCGCGGCTCTTACGGCGCTTGGACATCTCGCGCGAGAGCTTCCGGCCTACGTTCTCGAGCTCGGAGGGGACGCCATGGACGCGGCCC